>JBARMS010000158.1:0-8284 GCA_049802575.1 Acidobacteriaceae bacterium
GCCTGGTTCACCGTCAGCGACACTGTGCCTTTCACCGTTGTGAAGTCCATCTTGTCGGTGGGGGTGAACGTGACCGACAGCGATTGCATTCCGGTTTTCAGGATCGTTCCCGCCGCCGGCGAGTAGACGAACGTCCCCGGGACGTTCGCCTTGGCATCCAGCTGCGTCAAGCTGAGTGCCCGGCCGTAGGTGATCGGAGCCGGCGTCGTCCAGGTGAGGACCGGAACCGCCTGATTGACGACGATCGTGGTGCTGATGCTGCGCCCCTTGTAGTCTGTGGCGTCTGCCGGCATGAAGGCTGCCCAGAGGATGTGGGAGCCGGCCTTCAGCACCGTTCCTGCAGGCGGCGTATAGGTGAAGGTTCCCGCGACTCCTCCGGAGCCGGCATCCAGCTGGGTCGCGCTGAGCGCCGTGCCATACGTGATCGGCGCAGGCGCGGGCCAGCTCAGCGGCACCGGAGCCTGATTCACCGTCAGCTGTACCGTCGCGGTCGCCGTCGTGTAGTCCGTCCTGTCGGTCGGCGTTAAGGTAACCGAGAGCGTCTGCGACCCCGCCGTCAACACGGTCCCCGCCGCCGGCGAGTAGGAGTAAGTCCCCGGGACATTCGCCTTCGCATCCAGCTGCGTCGCACTCAGTGCCCGGCCGTAGGTGATCGGAGCAGGCGTCGCCCAGCTGAGTACCGGCGTTGCCTGATCAACCACCATCGTGGTGCTGATGCTGCGCCCCTTGTAGTCTGTCGCATCAGTGGGCGTGAAAGCTGCCCAAAGAATATGTGAACCTGCCTTCAACACCGTTCCGGCAGGCGGCGTGTACGTGAAGGTTCCCGCCACTCCTCCCGAACCGGCATCCAGCTGCGTCGCGCTGAGCGGCGTGCCGTAAAGGATGGGAGCAGGAGCAGCCCAGCTCACCGGCACCGGAGCCTGATTCACCGTCAGCGTCACCGTTGCAGTTGCCGTGGCATAGAGCGCTGGATCGTCGGGCGTGAAGGTGACCGAGAGGGGTTGACTGCCCACTCCGAGAATGGTGCCGGCGTCCGGCGAGTAACTGAACGATCCGGCCACAGTGGCCGTCGCGTTCAGCTGCGTCGCGCTCAGCCCCGTGCCGTAGGTGATGGCCGCCGGCGTCGCCCACTTGATCGCGGGATTCGTCAGCACCGGCGAGAGTTTTGCAAAGTAGCCGCGCCAGCCCGAGCCGGTGCCCGGCGTCGCGTAGGTCCCTGACGTCGCCACCAGCTTGCCCCAGTCGTTTCCATACCCGGCCACGTACATATTGTTCTCGGCATCGACCGCCAGGCCGTTGTTGCTGATCGCGTTCGCGGAGTAAGCCGAGCAGCAGCTCTCAAACAACGGCGTCGCGAACAGGAGGTTCGAGGCAGTTCCATTGAAGGTCGCAACGAACGCGAAGTTCGATCCATTCTGCGCTTCGATGGGGTTCACGAGAGGGAGATCCCAACCATACCCGTTGTTGTATCCGTACAAATAAACCCATCCTCGCGAATCAAGAGCAATGGCATCGCCATCGGTCTGGGAGGCTCCGTTGGTGCCGCCGTAATAGGTGGACCAGGTCAGGGCCCCGTCTGCGTTCAGCTTCATCAGGAAAGCCGTGTTGCACGAATTGGAATTGTTGGCATGGTTGCAGGTCGTCTGATACACGCCCGTGGTCGTCGGAAAATCGATATTGCTGGTCCAGCCGGTGACAAACAGGTCGTTGGCGCTGTCGGCGTGCAGGCCAAATACCTGGTTCTCGACGTTATTGGTTCCGGCGTTGGTCTCGGTTCCTCCGATGTAGGTTGCGTAGGCCAGGGAGGAACTTCCGGACTGCGTGGTGTCGAAGGCGGCGAGCCATGCGGTAGTGGTTTCGCACATGTTGTAGTTCGGCGGGCTGTTGGTGGAGCAGGCCGGCTTGATGGCATCTTTGGACGGGAGGGAGGCGGACGTTGTCGTTCCTCCCATATAGGCCATCCCGTTGGGACCGACGGCGAGAGCTGAGGGGTAGTCATAGCCGACGTATTCATCGGTCAAGTCGGTCGTCCCATAGAGCGTGGAGTACAGGAGGGTGGAGCTGGACTCGCCGATCTGAAGCACCGAGAGCGAGGCTGCCTGTTCATTGTTGCCGTACTGCTGAAGGGCGTTTGTGGTTGTCGGGAACTGAATCCTTCCGCTATTCGGATAAAGCTGGCTGGCGGGCCATACGTTGGAGACGAAGCCCGCGAAATAGATGTTGTCGGAGCTGTCGAGGGCCAGCGCCTGGGGAGTGACCGTGGCCGTACCGCCAACGAATGTGGAGTACAGAAGGTTGGCGCCGGTGGGATCCAGTTTTGCGACGAACAGGCTGGGACCGTTGATGGTGTACTCGGTGCCGCCGCCGCTGTAATAGCCATCGCAGGTTTCCACTTTGGTCTGGCCGCTGTAGGTCGGCTGACAGAGGGTCTGGAGGGCGTTTGCGGTGAGCGGGAAATCGTAGGAAGCCGTCGCTCCCAGCACCACTTCATTGTTGTAAGAATCCACGGCGACGGCATCGCCGTATTCCCAGCCGCTGGCGCCATGGAGGTAAGTCGAGAAGACCAGCGACGTGCCGTCGGCGCTGATTTTGGTAACGAATGCGGACGAGAGGTTGGGGCACCGCCCAAGGTCTTTGTTGGCCAGGGAAGAGAAGTTGTTGCACGCGGTCTGATAGGCTCCGGTGGTCGTGGGAAAGGTGATGTCTCTCGTATCCCCGGTGAGAATGATCTCGCCGCTGGCGTCGACCGCCATTCCGTAGGGCTGCGATTGGAGATTCCCCTGGCCTGAGCCCAGTGCGCCCAGAAAGAGCAGCGTCGGGTCGATCACCAGCTCCCGGCTTTTGTTGTATGCGCCCAGGCGGAAGCCCGCCCGGTGGTTCCCGTCCAGCACGAAGCGGCCGTCCACCGGCTTGCGAACGCCATCGATGACCTGATACATCACGGGGCTGTTCAGGCGAATCTGCTGAGGTGCGCCGTCGAAGGTGAGCAACACCCCTCCGTCATCCGCCAGGGCGGCTTTGCCTCCCTCGAAGCCCCAGCGGATGGCCGCAGGATCGGCTCCCGGCGCCACCACAAAGTCGTATTCCAGCTGTCCCTGGCGCCCGTAGTACTCCAGGTCGATGCCCGGATAGACCCCCTGCAGCCGCACTTTGCCGTAATTCGGAATGTTCCGCTGCCACTTCGCCGGATCGTTGCCGGTGAAGTAATTGGATCGTCCCGTTTGCGGATCCTCCCCGATGCCGCCCGCGCCGGATCGCGCGCCGAGCAGGTTCATCCGCAGGATGGACGAATGAATCGACGGCTTCCCCAGCCGCGTGTCTGCCGCGGAGGATATCGCGTTCAGTTCCAGCACGGCATTGTCGCCGGCAAGGAACAGCGTGAACTGCGGTCCACGTGCCAGCCACTGCACCTGCTGGTCGGTCTGGCCGCGGTTGGGCTCGAAGCTCAGGGGCAGCCGGCCAAAGGAAGCAATGGCGTGAGCCGATGCTGCTCCGGGATTCGCACTGGGTGAATTCGTCGGGGAAACGGGGGCCTGAGCCGAAGCTGCGATTACGGCGAGGGCGAAGCAGGCAACGGCGAGCGGCAGTGACGGAAATCGCAAGGTGAACTCCTCTTTCCATTGGGGCGGTCGCGTCGGGGAAGGGAGGCGACGGCGCCAATCCGTCGGTATCCTCGCTGGCCGGCGCTCCCCCGGCAAGGGGCACGGCAGGGTGAAGGGGGACATCTCGGGACAATTGCCCCGCAATTGCCCCCCTGTCTTGTGTCCGCCGCGGCAATTTCACGCTTTCTTCGTCCCCCGGCGCCGCACTATACTGACTTTCAACGTTCCCCCCTGCAGACCACCCCGGAAAAACGAAAGCGAAGCCATGTTGCGGAGCGGCACCGGTCCGGACGCCAACGAGCGCATCGACTCCTGGAAGGGCATTGCCGCCTTTTTCGGGCGTGACGAGCGCACCGTCAAACGATGGGAAAAGGAGCGTTCGCTCCCCGTCCATCGGGTTCCGGGCGAACGTGGGGGCGTTTTTGCCTACTCCCACGAGCTGAATCGCTGGCTGAACCGAGCCCAGGGCAAGGGATCGGTTGCCGAATTTCCTGCCCCCGGCCCACGCCTGGCCGATCTGCCGCCCGCCCCGCCCGCTGTAAAAACCGCGCCGGACGCGCCGCCGTCGCGCTCCCCGCGCTCCACTCATGTCCGCTGGTTTGCCGCAGCCGTGGGCCTGGCTGCCCTCGCCGGCCTGTTGATCGGGGGCGCGTGGCATCGCCGCCACCACGCGCAGCGGCCGGCTCCGCAAGCCAGCTTTCCCCGACCGGCGGCCAGGGCCTCGGCGAATGCGGACGCGGAAGATCTCTACCTGAAGGGCCGCTACCACTGGAACCGCCGAACGCAGAGCGATCTCAGTCAGGCGGTCGATGCATTTTCCCAGGCGCTCATCCACGATCCCGGTTTCGGGGCTGCCTATGCCGGCCTGGCCGAAACCTACGACCTGATGCCTGAGTACGCCGCCATGACTCCGGAGGAAGCCTATCCGCGGGCCATTGCGGCGGCCCGGAAGGCGCTGGCTCTTGATGATTCGCTGGCCGAAGCCCATGCCGCGCTGGCCTTTGCCGTCTTTTACTGGGACTGGAACGTTTCTCGCGCGTTTGCCGAGTACCAGCGCGCCGTTCAGCTCGATCCGGAGAATGTGAATGCGCGCCACTGGTATGCGTCGAGTTTGCTGCCGCTGGGCCGCTACCTCGAAGCGAGCGCGGAGATCGAGCGGGCTCGCGAGCTCGACCCGACATCGCGCGCCATCCTCGCGGATCAGGCGCTGATCGGTCTCTCCACCGGCAACCGCGGCGCGAGCGTAGTCAAATTGCGGGAGATCGAACGAACCGAGCCCGATTTCCTCTCCGCCCCGCGCTATCTGGCCGGGTATTTCTGGGATCAGCGGCAATATCCCGCCTTCATTGCCGAATCGGAGCGCGCCGCGGCGATCTCTGAGAACTCGGACGAACTCGCCGTGGCCAATGCCGCGCGCGACGGCTGGGCCCGCGGCGGCGAGTTCGGGCTGCTCGACGCCATGCGCCGGGAACAGGAGCGTATCTTTGCCCACGGCGGGTCATCCGGCTATACGCTGGCGGAGACTTGCGCGCGCCTTGGGCGCAATGCCGAGGCCGTCTCCTCGCTCGAGGGCGCCTTCCGCGCGCGCGACGTCATGCTGCTCGTCGTCTTTGCCAGCCAATCGTTCTCGGGCAACGAGCTCAACACGCGCTTCCAGGGAGATCTTCGCTTCGAACAGCTCCGCAGGCGCGTCCTTGCCCGGATGAACGCCACGCCCTGATCGGGCGCCTCGCTCTTGCCCGTTGGCCGCGGCGACGCAGGGGAGGCGGCCGGCGACCACAACGGAAACCAGACGCAGAATCTGCTGAAAATTCCGGCGCAGAGGGGGTACACAGCTCCTCCCTCGCACGAACCCCCGGTTCGATTGCAGCGCACAGCGAACCGCGCCATCCGGCAGTTCGTTACAGTCTCGGCCCGCTGGGTAGGCAGAAAAATCCGGCGGGCGCGGCGGCAGCGCCTTCGGATGCTCTTCTGCGGATGGCATCGGCTGGAAAATCTCCGGAACCCTGCCAGCTCGATGCCGCGCACGTGTTCCCTGCGCGTAGCGGTAGAGCGTAATCCGCTCGATGCTCTCGCCGGCCGGTGAGAATTGCCAACGCGCGCCCTGATCGTTTTCGTCGCCGTTCAGACGGCGCCCGGGAATCCATTGGCCGTTCTCGTACTTTCCTTCCGTAATCGCAGCAATGCCGATCTGGGGACCACTCTCGGGCTGCTGCGCGAGGGTGACCATGAACCCCTCGCCTGCGCCGAGGAACTCATCCTTGCCTATGGCCATAATGAGCCCGAAACCGGACTCGGTCTGCCTGCCGAAGCTTCTTTCGAGACTGACATGCAGGGTGGCGCCGTTCATGGTGAAGTCAACCGTGGAATGGTCCTGATCCAGCACGAAACCATGCACGTCTCCCGCGCTCTGGTGGGCAAGCAGCAGAGGCTCGATTTCCGCGATCAGATGATAGCTGTCTCCGAGCGGATCTGTATCACTCGCCTCGGATTCGATCCCAAACGGCGAAAAGCTGATGGCCGCCTCCTCGCCCAGCGCGTAAAACACGTTGGCCGCACCTGCTGCGCGGCCGCGCGTCTCCGCCAGGAAGAGAGGATTGCCCTGGCGATGAAACTGTTCTGACCAGTCGATAAAGTCCGGCGCATAGAGATCGGGAGCGTAGATGTCGATGCTCGAACCCGCGGCTCTCCATATATCGATCACCCGTGGTTCGGGGCAGCCGCTCGGATATTGACCGGGCGGGGTAGTTTCGCCCTCGAGCCAGGAGTTCACGTACATGGGAATGTCGTACGCCGTCTTGCCGGCGGCTGTGACCGCCTGAATGTAACTGGCATACTGCCAGGCCATAAAGATTTCGTCGGCGCGCTGGGTATCCCCGAAGATCTCGCTCCACGTGCCGGAGGTTTTGTCGCCGTTGGCATCCCACAGCTCACGCATGGACTGATCGAGTGTGGCGCGGTGCGTCACCAAATAGGCAGTGAGCTTTTGGGGCACTGCGCCGGCAAAAGCGATATTCGCCGCAGGCGAGTGGTCGCGTGAGTCGCCCAGCACGCCCACTTCGTTCTCCACCTGCATCATCAACACCGTATGCTCGCTCCCGTCAACCTGCCGGATGTGGCGCATGAGCACAGTGAAGGCGTGCTCATCTGCCGCTTCGGTGGCTTTGCCCAACGGGCTCAGAATTTCCACCTCTTTGCCTAACTCCATCACGCGGGGAAAGCGCTTTGTATCCTCTTTTACCCAAACCGGCGCATAACTCGACATGCCGTTCTTCCACGACGCAAGCCAGAGGAAAACGATGCGCTCATGCGCTGCGCGCGCCTGATCGATGAGCCCATCGACCAGCGAGAAATCGTAATTACCTTCCGTGGGCTCGACCAGCTCCCAACTTACCGGCGTGAAGACGGTATTCAGGCCCAACGCCTCGAGCTTCGGCCAAATCGGCTTCATGTACTCGAGGCTGGACGACGAAGAGTTGTGCAGCTCTCCGCCCAGCATCAGGAACGGCTTGCCATCAACAATCAGTTGCGTGGCGTCGCCGCGCTTTTCCAGATGCGGCAGACTCGTCTGCTGTGCCTGGACGCGGGGCGGACGAGCGGCGGCCAGGAGCAGAAGCAGAATGGGCAGCCAATCGATTCGGGTTCTCATAACGCCACGGAGTCTAGCACAGGAAACCCGGTCTGCCGGCCAGCAAAAGACCCAGGCCGAAATTCGCGGAGCCTGCTGCGAACTGCGGCCGTGTCCGTTCGCTCGTGACCGGCAGAATGATTGCCACTCCAATGCCGCCGCTATGCTGTCCAGAAAGAAGGCGTCGCTGCGAAAACCCGCGCGCTTCTCGTCAACGAGAACCTCCATGAGATGGCGCACGGTCTGATCCTGAAGCACGTGACGCTCCTGCACGGGCCGTGCCCCCCATTGCCAACGGCTGTAGGGTCGCGCCGAGGGTCGTTGAAGCTGCCGCTACGCATGCAGCACTTCTTGAAATCTGCGCCCCGAATCACAGGGTATCGATCGATCGAGGTCGGCCAGTAGACGCAGCTTGCTGTCGATTGGTCCGACAGCCACCGTTCATGCCGCGATCCCCGCAGGCGTGCTACTATCGCTCGGACGAGCGACACCGTAATACACGGGCCCCTGCCTTCACCGTTCGCCCGCACCGAGCAAGATCCCCGGCCCGCAAATCAGGACGCTGCTCGCATCGCTGGATTTCCAAAAGGTGTCCTCGCGCGCGACCCCGCGCCGGCCCGCAGCCCCTGAATTCGCATGTCATACCCCGGTAAAGGCCAAAGACTACATTTTCTGTCCGTACGAGAAGCGTTGAATCGCATTCCTCAGCGAGGTGAATTATGAAAGCAATCGTCGTCCACCAATATGGCGGTCCGGAAGTCCTCAAGTTCGAGGATTACCCTGATCCGGTTCCCGGTCAGGGCGAGGTGCTGGTGCAGGTCGCCGCCTCGAGCGTCAATCCCATCGATTACAAGCGGCGTGCCGGGTTAACCAAGGATTTCTATCCTCTCGAGTTCCCGGGCCTCATCGGAGTCGATCTTGCGGGCACGGTCGTCAAGCTTGGGCCAGGGGTCGAAGACTTTTCGATCGGCGACCGCGTGCTCACCATGGCCGACAATGCCTATGCCCAACTCTGCGTCGTGAAGGCGGCCGTCCTGGCGAAGGTTCCCGAGGG
>JBARMS010000159.1:0-26021 GCA_049802575.1 Acidobacteriaceae bacterium
ATGAGGAAAGTGGGCCACAGCCCGAAGGGTTGCGGGGCAAATCGGGCCATACTTCATTCTCGCCCTCGACAGTGGACCTGCCACAGCCTTCGAGCTCGGCTTCGTCTGGCCCGATTTTCCCTCGCAACGCCGGCCGCGCGAAAGTTAATAACAGCCTCTAGGCCCGGATGCTGCTGTCCGCGGTCACCACTTTGTTGCGCCCCTTGTGCTTCGCCGCGTACATCGCGTGATCGGCGCAGCGCAGTAATTCTTCCTCGGTTTCCCCGTTTTCCGGGCACATGGCCATTCCGATCGAGATGGTGACCTGCCGCAAAGGCTCCCCCCGATACCGCAGCGCCAGATCCGCCACCATCCGCCGCAGCACCTCGGCACGCTCCGCCGCCGCACGCGTGCTGATCTCCGGCAAAATGATGACGAACTCCTCACCCCCGTACCGGCACGCGATGTCTTCGCCGCGTATCCCCACCCGCACCGCTTCCGCCACGTGCCGCAGCACCAGGTCGCCTGCCTCATGGCCGAAGGTATCGTTGAAATCTTTGAAGTGATCGATGTCCAGCATCATCACTGCGATCTGTTTCCCCTGCCTCGCCGCGCGATTGATCTCCCGCTCCAGTGCAATCTCCATGAAGCTTCGGTTGAACAATCCTGTCAAGCCGTCCCGGATCGACTGGTTTTCCAGCTTATGCCGCAGGTTCAAACCCGAGATGGTCATCGCCGCCATCTCCCCCAGCGAGACCAGCGTACTCTCCCGCGCTTCAGCCAGCGCCGTGATCTCCGGCGATGTCAGTTCCATCGTGACAATCCCCAGCGTCTCGCCATGTGCCGTCAGCGGCAGGCAGATATATCGCTCCGGCGGTTTACCGGCAAAATGCGCGCAGTGAACCTCCGAGCGCTCCGGCCGCCGCCAGCGAATTTTCCCTGAGCGCAGAGCGCAGCACGTGTCCGGAGCGAATCCCTCAAAGGTGACCGGAACGGCGCCCCCCCACGTCCCGGCAGTCTCCATCAGTTGCCGCGAATGATTGATGATGCACAGGCAGCCCGCTGTTTCCGGAAGCAGTTGGTTCAGGTAGCGCAGTGTGACAGCTTCAGCCAGCTTCACGTCCTGGCACAACCCCACCTCATCCCGGGCGGCAATCAGCAGCCGTGATTCCGCCGCCTGCTGCTCCAGCCGCTGTACTGTTTGGCTCAGCCGCTCGTTGGCCTCTGAAATCTGGTCCTCAAACCGCCCCCGCTGGATGATGTCCCGAACCAGAAATCCGAACAGGATCAGAATCAACCCCGCTCCCACGACGATCACGGAAGTCCGCCGCGCCAGGCTGTAAAGGTCGTTGCGCTCCTCGGCCGCTTCCCCTGCCTTCAGCAGTCGGCGCTCCTCATCCTGCATCAGGTTGAGCACCCCGCGGCAGTTCACCACCTCTTCCCGCACCGGCGCCGTCCCTCCGAACATGCGGTTCACCCCTGCGGCCAGCGTCAGTTCGGCAGCCTGCAAATCGGCTGCTCTCCGCTCCTCCTCAGCATCCCCGCTGACTTCGTCTTTCAGCCTCTCCACGATCGTGTTCAGCGCGACGGTTGCCGTCTGCGCGGCCCGCAAATGATCTTCTTCGCCCGTCACCCGATAGAGGCGCACATCCAGCTCGACGCGGTCGAGCTGCTGCGATACGCCGGCCAGATCCAGCAGGATGTCCCGGGTGGTGCTGACCGATTCGGTTGGCGAAACGGAGTTGTGCGCGTCAGCGTAGATCACCCACGCCACAATCGAGCCCAGGCAAATGAGGGCCAGAACCAGAGCGATCAGGGACGGGACCACACGCCGGCGGCCAAGCAACGAATTAGCAGGCTTCGCTGTCACTCCGTTCAATTCGGCGGCCAGGATCAACAAGATCAGCGAGTGCCGCCATTCTAGCAGCATCGAAAGAACCGGTGGCCTGGCGAATGAGTGACCCGTGACCCGGAAGATTCCTGCCCGGTGGGCGCTCCTTCCGGCTCAAACCCGGCCCTCCGCCGGGACACTAGCCGAGCAGGCTAACCGTTTCCTCGCTGATATAGACTATGGAGTCCTTATGACCCAAACCGCCGCCCTGCCTGCCATCCACGCTGCCACCGAACCCGGCGTCGCAGCTGATATCACGGGCCTCATCGGTCATACCCCGCTGCTCCGGCTCCGGCGCGTCGTTCCCGCCGAGGCCGCCGAGATCTACGCCAAGCTCGAGTTCCTGAACCCCGGCGGCAGCGTGAAAGACCGCGCCGCCCTCGGCATGATCCTCGATGCCGAACGCCGCGGCATCCTCCACAAGGACTCCATCATTACCGAAGCCACCGCCGGCAACACCGGCGTGGGACTGGCACTGGTCGGCGTCAATCGCGGCTATCGCGTCATCCTCTTTGTTCCCGAAGGCTATGCCGAGGAGAAGTGCACGCTGATGCGCGGCTTCGGCGCCGCAGTCCACCGCACTCCTGAGGCAGAAGGCATGTCGGGAGCGATCCGGCGCGCGCTGGCTCTCGCCAAATCCGACCCCAACGTCTGGCCGGCCCTCCAGTTCGACAACCCCGCCAACCCGCAATTCCACCACGACACCACCGCCCAGGAGCTGTGGGACCAGCTGGACGGCCGCATCGACGCCTTTGTCGCCGGCGTCGGCACCGGCGGCACCTTCTCCGGCATCGCGCGCTTCCTCAAGGAGCAGAACCCGCGCATCCACACCGTCGCCGTCGAGACCCAGGGGTCGATCCTGCAGGGCGGCGAGCCCGGTCCTCACAAGGTCGAGGGTATCGGTGTCTCCTTCGTGCCGAAGACCTTCGACCGGTCGGTCTGCGACGAGATCGTCATGGTCTCCGACGCCGATGCATTCGCGATGGTCCGAGCCATGGCCGCCCAGGAAGGCCTGCTCGCCGGCTCCAGTTCCGGAGCGATGATCCACGCGGCCGTCGCGGTGGCGCGCCGCCTCGGGCCCGGACGCCGCATTGCCACCCTCATCCCCGACTCCGCCGAACGCTACCTGTCAAAGCGAATCTTCGAAGATCCTGCCTGACGGCCTGCGGCCTGCGGCCTCCGTTCATTGGAATTCTTCCCAAACACGACGGCGCAGATCCATCCTGCCATACATCCCACAACGGCACATCCAATGACGACAGTCAGGCTGATAACAAAAGCCTGCATCGCTTCCTCTCTTTCAGTGGCTGATTTCGACCCGGCGGGCTGCCAAATTGCCCGAGCGAAGCACTTGATTTTCGCGTGGCCATCTCTGGCAGAAGGGGGCAATGCCCAACTGCCCAATGCATCATTTTAGAACGATTTCCCCGGCGCTGCGCCGGCGCCCATGGCGGAACGAAGAACAACGGCAAAATGTCACAACAGATGCGCCGGCGCGGTCGTCCCGCCTGCCGCGAGCGAGGGGTGGCGCGCAAGAAACGCGGTCCGCAGTCCAGACCCCCATCCGCTTGACGCGTTTGAGCCGATGCAATTAGAGTGAGCCCAAGGCTAATTCCTCACGCGAGGCAAACCGTGCCTGCTCTGCAGACGCAGAGGTCCGATGCCCTGCGGTCACGTCGAATCAGCCAATCCGCGTCAGGCGAGATTAGCGGCGAAAGAGTGGGTCTCCTCCATCTGCCGAAACTGGATTGAGCCGTTCGCAATCGCCCCGGTTAGAGTTGGGGCGCCCCGGGCGGGAACTGATTGCCACAGCATTTCTGGCGCGTTGCAGCCCGTCAGCGACAACGTGCGCATCTGTCCTCAGCCCCCGAAGCCGTTCATGCCTGGTATCCCTCGCACCGGCCCCGCCTTCGGAAGTTCCGGACATTTCCCATGGAGAGAAGGCTACCGATGGATCAACTGAAGTCAAACGTGGAGTGGAAGGAGTGGGGCAAGCACGATCCGCTCTGGGGTGTCTCGTCGTGGGCAGGAAAGGAAAAGGGCGGCGCCTCCCCATGGACCGACGAGGAGTTTTATGCCCTGGGTGAATCCGAGTGGCAGGATTTTCGCGCGCACTGGGTGAAGTATGGTTTGCAGGGCCGCCGCTGCCTTGAAGTGGGCTGCGGGGCGGGGCGGCTGACGAGGCCGCTCGCCGGCTCGTTTGATTCCGTTTTCGCCGTCGACGTATCGGAGGATATGATCCGCAAGGCGCAGTCGGCGACGTCCGGCTTGAATGTGAATTTCGCGGCCATCGACGGCATGCACCTTCCCCAGGCGGATAGTTCGGTGGACGCCGTCTTCTCGACCCACGTTCTCCAGCATCTGGACAACGAAACGATCGGCCTGTCCTATTTCCAGGAGTTCTATCGCGTGCTGGCGCCGGGTGGAACCCTGATGGTTCACATCCCTCTCTACCAGCTGCCCCGGGGCTACGGCATGGTGGGCAAGATTCTGAAATCGGAGCTTGCGGCCTATCACGCGCTGGCTTACTTCAAAGCGAATCTGTCCCGGCGCATGGGTGCCAGGATCATGCGCATGACCCGCTACTCCATTCCCTCGGTCCGCGCCGCTCTGACGAACCTCGCTTTCCGCGAAATCGAGTTCTGGGAATTCAACGTCCGCAGCAACAACGATCCTCACACATTTGTCTTCGCCACGCGGTGACCGGGCTGCCACGCGCGCCGAATCAATCTCGCACGAGATGAGGTAACGGGTGCCCCACATCTGCCAGGTGTTGGCAGATGGCCACCTGCAGCTGAGCTTAGGCGAACCAGGCACTCAGATAAACGATACGGGTAAGTGCCTGGGCGATACAGCCTGGAGCGGAATAACCCCCTGCTAACTTCAAAACTGTCAATCCCTTACTTTCGTGTTCCTACTGATTGCAAAGGCCCTCCACCCCAACAAAGTTGGCAGGTTTTAGCTCTGAACCTGGTATCCTAAAAATAGAGAGATTTTCCGCGTGAAGGCCGTCCATCTGGGCGGCCTTTTCGTTTTCCGCAACCTTTCCGGAGGAACCCATGCCCCGCTTCTGCACCGGCCTCGTCGACGGATACCCCTGTGGCTTCCGCGCCCGCCCCGGCCTGCGTTTCTGCTTCGGCCATTCCCGCACTCCGGGAACGCCGTTCCCGCGCTGCCAGTACTTCAACCGCACCGGATACCCATGCCGCGCCACCCCCATCCACGGACAGGACCACTGCTTCACCCACAGTCGGCGCAATCGCCGCGCCCGCCGTCCCGCGACCCCCCTGGTTCCCCGCACACGCCGCCAAAAGGACGCTGCAAGGCTCCTCGAATCAATGGGTTGCCACTCTCTCTAAACCCACCTGCGCAACCCCTGTGGAATCTTAGGCTTGCCACCGTCTCGCTGTACGGGGGGTGGGGTCATCCACAACCTGCAACCTGTAACCTGCAACCTGTCCCTTTAAGATGGTTCCTGACATGACGAATTCGAAGCTCGGCTTTGCCACGCGCGCCATCCACGACGGACAGGAACCCGATCCGCGAACCGGCGCGGTCAACGTTCCCATTTACCTCAGCTCGACCTATCAGCTCGAAGGCATTGAGAAGCACCGCGGCTGGGAGTACTCCCGCGTCTCGAACCCGACGCGCGATGCGCTCGAAGCGAACCTGGCCTCGCTCGAAGGCGGAGCCAGCGGCCACGTCTTCGCAAGCGGCATGGCAGCCATCGCGGCGCTGGTCACCATGCTCCACGCCGGCGATCACGTGATCTGCGGCGACAACGTCTATGGCGGCACTACGCGGCTGTTCAGCCAGGTGATCGTGCGCCACGGGATCGAGTTCACATTCGTCGATACGTCGTGCGCGGAAAACGTGCGGCGCGCGATCCGGCCCAGCACGAAGCTGGTCCATATCGAAACGCCGACGAATCCGCTGATGACTCTGACCGACATACGCGCCGTCGCGGCCATTTGCCACCAACACGGTATCGACATGAGTGTCGACAACACCTTTATGTCGCCCTGGTTTCAGCACCCGATCGAGCTGGGCGCCGACATCGTGATGCACTCGACGACGAAGTTCCTCAACGGCCACTCCGATGGTCTCGGCGGCGTCCTGGTAGCCACCAAACCGGAACACGCGGAGAATTTTCGCTTCGTGCAAAAATGCACGGGCGGCATCCTGTCGCCGTTTGAGAGCTGGCTCATCCTGCGCGGCGTGAAAACGCTGGCGGTGCGCATGCGGCAGCACGACGCCAATGGCCGCGCGGTGGCCGCGTATCTGGCCCAGCATCCGAAGATCAGCCGCGTGGCCTATCCCGGGCTGCCCGATCATCCGCAGCACGAGTTGGCGAAGCGGCAGATGTCAGGCTTCGGTTCGATGATGTCCTTCGAGATTGGGTCACGCGCCAATGCGGAGAAGCTGCTGCAGGCGGTACGGGTGTGCACGAATGGCGAATCGCTGGGAGGGGTGGAAACGCTCATCTCGCACTCGGCAACGACGACCCATGCGGCACTGAGCCAGGAGGAACGCGAGCGGATCGGGATCACCGAAGGCCTGGTGCGCATTTCGGTTGGCATTGAGGATGTCGAGGATATTCTCGCGGACCTCGAGCAGGCGCTGGCGAAGATATGAGCTCGCTCGCGCCGGCCGGCACAGCGCAAGGCGAGCGAATGCGTTGCGCCGCGGTCATTTTCCACAATAGTTGTCGTGAAGCGCACGGCGGTTCTGGTATGGTATCCGCCAAGGAGACTCCCCACGATGATTCAACGCAAGACAGTTGCAGCTTCTCTGATTGGTCTGGGATTGTTCGCTTCCGGTGTCGCGATTGGCCAGGATCCCGGAATGTGGGCCCGCCATCCGCATCTGCGGGACGCAGAACAGATGTGCCACCAGGCCGATGACCACCTCCTCGCCGCGCAAAGACTGAATCACTGGGATATGGATGGACACGCGGCGCGCGCGGAAGGATTGCTGCGACAGGCAGACCAGGAGATTCGGGCGGCAGCCATTTCCGCCGATCGGGCACACCGCTACTAGAGCTGGATGGAAGCGCGGCAGGGTGATGCCTGCCGCGTCTTCTCACTGATGCGGCCGCTGCTCCACGCCCGGCTCCGGGACCGGATTGAGCAAGACCGGCTCGAGCACGTCGGGACGTTCCTCGCTGAGTTGGGGCAGAGGCGCTTCCAGGGCGATCTTCAGGACCTCATCCATTGAGTCGACAAACTGAAGCGTCATGACGCTCCTGAGGTTCTCAGGAATGTCAGGGAGATCCTTCTGATTGTCGGCCGGCAGGATGACTTCCATGATGCCGGCACGGTGCGCCGCGAGCAGCTTCTCCTTCAGGCCTCCGATGGGCAGCACTTTGCCGCGCAAGGTCACTTCGCCGGTCATGGCGAGGTCACGCCGCACGGAAATGCGCGCCAGCGCGCTGGCCAGGGCTGTTGCCAAAGTGATTCCTGCGGATGGACCGTCCTTGGGAATGGCGCCTTCCGGGACGTGGATGTGGATGTCCACGTTGCGGTAGAAGTCACGCGGCAGACCGAGATGGTGGGCGCGGCTGCGCACATAGGACAGCGCGGCCTGGGCTGATTCCTGCATCACGTCGCCAAGCTGCCCGGTCGTGGTGAGCTTGCCCTTTCCGTCGAGCACCTGCACTTCGGTTTGCAGGATGCTGCCGCCGACCTCAGTCCAGGCGAGTCCGTTCACGAGGCCAATTTCATTCTTCTCGTGCACGAGAGCGTCGCGGAATTTGGGAACGCCGAGGTAGTGGGAGAGGTTTTCGGGCGTGAGCGTCTCTTTGAATTTCGCGCCTGCCTTGACCACTTTGCGTGCCACTTTGCGGCAGACGTTGCCGATTTCGCGCTCGAGGTTGCGAACGCCAGCCTCGCGCGTGTAGCTGCGAATCATCTCGGTCAGCGCAGCCTCGCTGAAGGTTATGTTCTTTTCGGTCAGGCCGGTGTTGTCACGCTGCTTCCTGACGAGATATTGCTTCGCGATTTCGAGCTTTTCCGCTTCGGTGTAGCCGTGCAGGCGAAGGATCTCCATGCGGTCCTGCAGCGCGGCCGGGATGGTGTGGAGCACGTTGGCCGTGGCGACAAAGAGCACCTGCGACAGGTCGTAGTCGACGTCGAGGTAATGGTCCTGGAAGCTGTGATTCTGCTCGGGGTCGAGGACTTCGAGCAGCGCGGAGGCCGGATCGCCGCGGAAGTCGGCAGCCATCTTGTCCACTTCATCGAGCATGAAGACGGGATTGCGCGTGCCGGCTTTTTTCATCGACTGGATGATCTGGCCGGGGAGCGCGCCGATGTAGGTGCGCCGATGGCCGCGAATCTCCGCCTCGTCGCGGACGCCGCCGAGGGACATGCGGACGAACTTGCGGCCCGTGGCCTTGGCGATAGACATGCCCAGCGAGGTCTTGCCGACGCCGGGAGGGCCAACGAAGCACAGGATGGAGCCCTTGGGATTCTTGACCAGCTGGCGGACGGCGAGGAACTCGAGGATGCGCTCTTTGATCTTTTCGAGGCCGTAGTGGTCGGAGTTCAGGACTTTCTCAGCGTGGTCGATGCTGCGCGTTTCCTTCGACTTCTTCTTCCAGGGCACGGCCAGCAGCCAGTCGAGGTAATTGCGCGAGACGGTCGACTCGGCCGACATGGGCGGCATGGCTTCGAGCTTCTTCAGCTCCTGAATCGCCTTCTCGAAGACGTCTTTCGGCATGCCCGCGGTTTCGATCTTCTTCTTCAGCTCGTCGAATTCGCTCTTCTCACCGCGTCCCAGCTCTTTCTGGATCGCTTTGATCTTTTCGTTGAGGTAGTACTCTTTCTGGGCCCGCTCCATCTGCCGCTTCACGCGCGACTGGATGCTGCGGTCCATGTTCAGCTTCTCGATCTCGATGTCGAGGACGTCGGCGATTTTCAGCAACCGCTCCGGCAGATCGAAGATGTCCAGGAGTTCCTGCTTGTCAGGAACTTCGAGCTGCAGATTCGCGGCGATCGTGTCGGCCAGCTTCGAGGGCTCATCGGTGCGGATCGAGGAAGCCACCGTTTCAACGTTCAGCGACTGCTGCAGCTTCACATACTGCTCGAAGAGTGAGGTCACGCGCTGGACAAGAGACTCGATCTGCGGCGTGGTTTCCGTCAGCGGCTTGGCGACTTTCACGGTGGCGACAAAAAAGCCGTCCGCATCGCTGATTTCGAGGGCACGGGCGCGCTCGACGCCTTCAACCAGAACCTTGATGTTGCCGTCGGGCATGCGCACGCTCTGCACGATGTTGCCGATGGTGCCGACCTGAAAGATTTCGTCGGGGCGCGGCTCGTCGACGCGGGCGTCGTGCTGCGTCGCGAGAAAGATCTTGCGCTCGCCGTTAAGGGCCTCCTCGAGCCCGCGCACGCTCGATTCGCGGCCGACGACGAACGGGGTCATCATGTGGGGAAAAATCACCATGTCCCGGATGGGCATCATGGGCAATTTGCGGAGTTCGTTGCGTTCCCGGCTTTCTTTCGAGGGCTGGCTCACGAGATTCCTTTCACGGCTTCGATCTTCCGGGGTGGTTGAGAAGGCGTGCTCTTATGAAAAGAGTAACCCATTCGGGGGCAGGCCGCTCGCTCGGCATCCCAGAGTGCCAGTGGAGGAACGGATACCTGCAACGCTGAGGTCAGGGGTGCAGGGCTGTCAAGAAAAATGAAGGACTGCGGCGGGGGCAGGTCGCCGGCAACGCCACTCAGGGCGTTGCGGAAAAACCGGAACGCGGTCCAGCCCGGAGCCGCCGGATTTAGCCGGCCTTGTCGAGCAGCATCATGGAGAGATTGCGGTTGTGGACCATTTCCGCCTGAATCTCCATCTCTTTCACTTTCTTGTTGCTGGGCAGGTGGTACATCAGGTCGAGCATCAGCTCTTCGAGGATCATGCGCAGGCCGCGCGCGCCGACCTTGCGCAGCAGCGCCTCCTGAGCGACGGCCCGGGTAGCGTCTTCGGTGAAGGTGAGCTTGACGCCTTCGTAGTCGAAGAGCTTCTGGTACTGCTTCAGGATGGCGTTGCGCGGCTTGGTGAGGATCTCGACCAGCGCGGCTTCATCCAGCTCGTCGAGGATGCCGATGACGGGCAGGCGGCCGACAAACTCCGGTATCAGCCCGAATTTGATCAGGTCCTGCGGCTCGCTTTGCCGCAGCAGCTCGCTGTCGCGCTGGGCGCGGATCGGTCCCCCGCCCGGCTCGAGTTCCTTTTCCGAGAGCGCCTTGAAGCCGAGAGCCTTCTTGCCGACGCGGCGGCCAATGACCCGCTCGAGGCCGACAAACGCGCCGCCGCAGATGAACAGGATGTTCGTCGTGTCGACCGGCGTGAATTCCTGGTGCGGATGCTTGCGGCCGCCCTGCGGTGGCACATTGGCGACCGTTCCCTCCAGGATTTTCAGCAGCGCCTGCTGCACGCCTTCGCCGGAAACATCGCGGGTGATGGAGGGGTTCTCATCCTTGCGGCCGATCTTGTCGATTTCATCGATGTAGATGATGCCGGTCTGGGCACGGGCCACATCGCCATCGGCGGCCTGGAGCAGCTTGAGGATGATGTTCTCGACATCTTCGCCGACGTAACCGGCTTCAGTAAGGGTGGTGGCGTCGACAATGGCGAACGGCACGTCGAGCATCTTGGCCAGGGTGTGGGCCAGCAGCGTTTTGCCGCTGCCGGTAGGCCCGACGAGCAGGATGTTCGATTTGGAGAGCTCAACGTCGTTGCCACGCGTCCGGTTCATCTGCACGCGCTTGTAGTGGTTGTAGACGGCGACAGCGAGTTTCTTCTTGGTCTGGTCCTGCCCGATCACGTATTCGTCGAGAAACGCCTTCACCTCCTGCGGTTTGGGGAGGTGCGTGGGCGCGGCCCCTGCCGATGTTTCCGTGCGGTCGTCTTCCAGAATGGAGTTGCAAACGGCGACGCATTCGTCGCAGATGTAGGCGCGTGGATAATCGCTGGGCGAGGAGATAAGTTTGGCGACGGCGTCCTGCGATTTATGGCAGAACGAACAGCGAAGTGCTTCATCCGATCCCGTGCGCGTCTTCATGTCCCGGCTACTCCTTCAACGGTTTGGCAGCGGCCTGCCCTCGTTCCCGATCCGATTATCTGCTTGTCGTGCTGATGCGCGGGCGATCGATGATCTCATCGATGATCCCGTATTCCTTAGCCTGCGGGGCGTTCATGATGAAGTCCCGCTCCACGTCGCGTTCGATCTTTTCCAGCGCCTGCCCGGTGTGTTTGGCCATCAGCTTGTTGGTGATCTCGCGGATGCGGATAATCTCGCGGGCGTGAATATCGATATCGGTGGCCTGCCCGGCAAGGCCGCCCATCGATGGCTGGTGGATCAGGATGCGGGAGTTGGGCAGACCGAAACGTTTGCCCTTCGTTCCCGCCATCAGCAGAAATGCGCCCATACTGGCCGCCTGACCGATGCAGTAGGTCACGCAGTCGTTGCGGATGAACTGCATCGTGTCATATATCGCCAGACCGGCTGTAATCGAGCCGCCCGGTGAATTGATGTACAGCTGGATATCCTTTTCCGGATCCTCCCCGGACAGAAAGAGTAACTGCGCAATAACAAGATTGGCAATCATGTCGTCGATCGGCGTACCGAGGAAGATAATGTTGTCGCGGAGCAGACGCGAATAGATGTCGTACGCCCGCTCGCCGCGGCTCGTCTGCTCGATGACCATGGGTACCAGCGCCATGTTGTTCCCTTCTCTCACTTCTGAGGCATAGAGCGCCTCATCGTCTGTGACAGGTATCACCCTGAACTTCAGGCCAGTCGTTCGACCAGAAGATTGCCTGTCTTTTCTCGTCTCAATTGTTCACGGATTCTAGCCAGATTGCCTTCGCGGGTCAAACGATCGCGCAGGCTCTCCAGCGGCTCTCTTGTTTGCAGGGAGATCACCTGGAGTTCGCGCTCCAACTCCTCGTCACTCACCTGGATGTTTTCGGCGTCGGCGATGCGATCGAGCAGCATCGTCCCCTTCACCTCACTGACAGCCGACTCGCGTTGCCCTTCCCGCAGCCGCTCAAAGTCCATTTTGCGCATATCCTCGGTGCGCATGCCCTGCGCCGCCAGGGCTCGCAAGCCACGCTCCAGACGGGTGTCGATCTGGCTCTGCACCATCGACTCGGGCACGGGAAACTGGAATCGGGCCACCAGAGCATCGAGCAGCCGGTTTCGCGTTTCCGCCAGCACTCTGTGTTGCTTGTCGGATGCCAGATGTTCCCTCAGCTTCTGCTTGAAGTCGTCGATACTTTGGTAATCGCCCATTTCCTTCGCAAAGGCATCGTCGAGAGCGGGCTGGACCTTTTTGCGGATGCCGCGGACTTCCACGTCGTAGGCGACGGTTTTGCCGGCGAGCCGCTTCTGGCCGAAATCGGCCGGGTAGGTGACCTCAAATTTGAGCTCCTGTCCCGGTTTGGCGCTGCGCAGCGCGTCGGAGAAGGCAGGCACGGTGTCATGACCGCCGACCTCGACCGATACGTCGGAGCCTTCGATGGGAGCGCCGGGGGACGATCCCTCGTCGGCCTCTTCGCCCTGAAGCGCGCCTTTGAAGCTGATCTGCGCCCAGTCGCCGTCGGCGAGGCCGCGGTCCTCGTTCACCGGCTCCATGGTGGAGCGGGCGTCGCGGATGCGCTCCAGTTCCGCATCGAATTCGGCTTCGGACAACGTGGTGTCCGGTTTCTCCACCTTCACGTCCTGGTAGCCCTCGACGGAAACCTCCGGCATGACCTCAAAGACAGCCTTGAAGCGCAGGGGCTGCCCTTCCTCGAGCTGCAGATTCGAGACCTGCGGCTGCGACACGGGGCGCAGGCTCTGCTTCGAGATGGCCTCGCGGAAATGCAGGGGGAGCACGGCCTCCACCACTTCTTCGCGGATCGAACCGGCGAAGCGGTTGCGCAGGACGCTCTCGGGAACCTTGCCGGGGCGGAATCCTGGGATGCGCGCGACCTTCTGGTAGCGCTTCAGCACGCTGCGAAAAGCCCTGGTCACTTCGTCGGCCGGCGCTTCGACCTCGACCTCGCGCACGCATTCAGGATTCAGAGTGGGCTGGGCGGACGCGTGAGTGTGCTCGTGGCCTTCGTGGGTGTGCTCTGCGGATTCGGCCGAGGCAGCGGGCGTGGTTTCGGTTGTCTCAGTTGCGGTCAATGTATGCCTTCCAGGCCGTGGTCCCGCCCATCCAGGCACGTGCTGGTCCTGGGTTTCGGGAAGGGGACGGCCAGATCCCGGGTATTCGTGCGTTCGTCGCGCGCCTGCTCACGGCGCGGAAACATCGCATGAAAGCTCTCTTCTCTATCGTACGGACGAGAGACTCCTGAGGCAAACCGAGCAGTGGGAAAGTGAGGGCCGCCAGGTCGAGTCCGTGTTTCCCGCAGGTCGCTGCTACCCTGAAATCCATGAGCATCCGCACTCTGAGCTCCCGTGAGGTTTATCGCAACCCGTGGATTCGAGTCCGCGAAGACCAGATCGAACGCAGCAGCGGCGCATTGGGCATTTACGGCGTCGTCGACAAGGACGAATGCGCCGTCGTGATTCCTATTCAGGACCAAACCATCTATCTGGTCGAGCAATTCCGCTATACGATCCAGAAGCGCTGCGTGGAACTGCCCCAGGGGAGCTGGGAGACACCGGGCGTGGATCCTGAAGAGCTGGCCCGCGGCGAACTCCGCGAGGAAACGGGCTTTCTTGCCGAGCAAATGACCTGTCTGGGAGCCCTGTGGATTGCGTATGGCTTCGCGCGACAGAAGCAGTACGTTTATCTGGCGACCGGCCTTACGCTCGACGCGCGCGATCTCGATCCGGAGGAAGACGATCTGGTGGTGCGGAGCGCGTCCATTGCCGACTTTGAACAGATGATTCTCGATGGGACGATTATGGACGCCTGCACGATTGCCTCGTGGGGACTCTACAAGCTGTGGAAGGAGCGGCAGCGGGACTAGGAGACAGGCTCCTGGCGGCGGCAAGGGCCGTTCGCCCCGCGCCCCTCGCCGCCGGCCTTATGCTTTTCCCGCTGAGCGCCGAAAACTAAAAGCTAAACATCGCTTCCAGAAACAGAGTGCGATTGCCGGAAGTCGGGCCGTGGAAAAATCCCCCGGCCAGAGACTGCGACGTTCCGAAGTATGGGTTCAGTTCGAGGTCGCCCGTCACCGGGTTAGGCGATGGCCCCATGACGCCGCTGGGCGTTCCCAGATTCTCATGGTTCAGGATGTTGGTCGCCCAGCCCGAAAACGTGAGCGAGTACCTCCGCGATACCGCCTGATCCATGCGCCCGGGTCCGCCGCGGCTGCCGCTGAATCCGCCGCCGCCCAGTCCCGGAGGTCCACCGTGGAATCCCCCGCCCCCTCCTGCGCCATGCTCTCCCTCCTGCAGCTTCGGTCCGATTCCAACCACCTTGCTCAGCCGCATATTCACGCTGATGTTGGACGGGCCGGTCCCGATGCCGTAGGGAATGATCTTCTCGCCCACCGCATAAGGTTCGAGCGTGGCGCCGCTGCCGGCTTGCGCGCCGAAGCCATACGGCAGCGCGTCGAAGCATCCATAGGCGGTTTTGAAGGCGCCCGGCTCGCTGCAGTTGTTGGCATAGGTCGGCCGGGCATTGAACTGGTTGTTGCCGGTCAGTTCGCTGCCGCTGGTAATGTCATAGGGCGTGCCGGAATTCGCCATGACCATGGGTGACGCCGAAACCTTCCAGGGCAGCATGAAGTTGCCGAAAAGCATGAAGCGGTTGGCCACATCGAACGTCGTCCGGCCGTAATCGAGCCCCGGATCGCTCGACACGGACGGCACGGAGCCGATCCCGCTGGTGTCGCCCTTCGCGTTGCTGTAGGTGTAGTTCGTGAAGAAGCTGAAGCGGCGGTAGTTCGCGCGCAGCGTCACCATCAGCTGGTGCTCCCGGTAAAAGCCGCCCGACTGATATTGCAGATCGTTCTCTGGCGGCGCGCTGACAATCGTCGTCGGATACAGATCGTTCGCCGCGTCCGCCTCCGGGAACTCCGCCGCCGCATTCAGGTTGTCGGTAAAGAACTGGTGGGTTCCCTGGGAGTAGACATACGTCACGTTGCCGGTCATGGTTTTCGACAGCTGCCGGTCCACGCCTCCCGCTGCTTCCATATCGAGAGCCGCATGGAAATTCGGCGCAATCGTGTATCGCGTCGGCGCGTTCTGCCCCGTCGCGCTGCCGGCGGTGCTCGATGTCAGCACGGTGGTTTGACTGGGATTGAAGACGATGTTCTGGCTCTGGATGTAGGAAATCTGGTTGACGCCGTTCTGGTGAATCGCATTGATCACGTACGGCTCGCTCGCGCCAAATCCGTTGGGCACCGTAAACCGGTTATAAAACCAGCCGTAGCCGGCCCTCACCACCGTTTTGGCGGGCTGCTTGCCCGACGATCGGCCAAGCGCGTACGCAATCGTCACGCGCGGCGCCCAGTCATCCTTGTCGCTGATGTAGTTCTGCGTCTCCCAGCGCAGGCCATAGCTGAACGTGAGCCGCGGGTTCACCTTCCAGTCGTCCTGGTAAAACAGAGCCGCATCGAACAGCGTCGCGTGCGCTACGGCGTTGTTCACCTGCGTGTAGGTGTAGCGGATCGGCGTGCAGGTCGGCGCGGGAGGATTGTCGAGGCATCCCACAAAGTTCGACAGGTTGGCGAAGCTGTACGATCCGTTGCTGCCGCTGTCTGTGCTGTTCACGTCCTGATAGGCGCGCAGGCGGCCACCGAAGTTAAGAGAATGCGCGCCGTACGCGCCCGACAGGTAGTCCTGCA
Organism: Acidobacteriaceae bacterium; assembly: GCA_049802575.1. Taxonomy (GTDB): domain Bacteria; phylum Acidobacteriota; class Terriglobia; order Terriglobales; family Acidobacteriaceae; genus Palsa-343. The sequence goes on from JBARMS010000159.1 coordinate 15,650, forward strand.
GCTCGTAATCGTTCTCGTGATCCTGCGAGGACTGATCAGAATTGCCGCCCGCGGTAAACGACTGCTGCATCGAGTACGAAGGCAAAGCCGACACCGACGAGGACGAATCCCGCACGCGCCGGTACTGGAAGCGCAGATCGTCCACCAGGTTCTTGCTCAGGACCAGGCTGTCCGAAACCTGGAGGGCGTTCTCCTGCCCGTTGCTGTTGGTCGCCTGCGGCGGCAGCACGTACGCGCTTTCCCCCAGCGAGTTGGTTTCCACCGAGCGGTTGTACTCCCACCGCACCGTCAAAGTGTTCGCCTGACCCAGCTGGATGTCGAGCCGCGGGCTCAGCGACAGCCGCGACGTCGGATATCCGTACGCCTCATCAATCGACGGCGGGTTCGTGGTGTCGCCCGCGCTCACGCTCGCCGGGTCGATGGCCTTCAGAATGTTTTCGTTCTGCTGATTTCTCGCAAACACGCTGACAAAATAAGACGAGCTCTTGTTGATCGGGCCGCCCACGTTGCCGTGCAGGAAGTACGAGTAGTAGCTCGGCTCGGTCTTGCCCACCAGCAGCGGGTTCTGCGAGTTGAACGAAGAGTCGTTCCCGGAAATCTGGAACTGGCCGTGAATCTTGTCCGTGCCCGGCTTGGTGAAGATCTCGATGCGCCCGTAGCCGAGCCGATCGTATTCGGCGGAAAAGGGATTCTGGTTGACGCGGATTTCGCGAATGGAGGATTTGGGCGGGAGCTGGCCGCCGGTGAATCCGTCAATATAAATTTCGCCGCCATTCGGACCGGCCGACGGTCCGGCCAGAGCCTGCAGTTCGTTCTGCAGCTCGTCGGGATCGTCGGAGAGCGCGTTCAGATCCTCGCCCTTGATGACGATCGCGCTGGCGTTCTCGTCGGGATTGGTGCCGATGGTGGTGTTCTCCGCCTGCACCTCGACCTGCTGCTGCTGCACCTGAATCTGCATCGAGGCATTCACGGTTTTCATTTGCCCGGCTGCGACCACGATGCTGGGCACGCTGAATGCGGAAAAACCCTGCGCCGTCGCCGTGATGCTGTAGGTGCCCGGCACAAGCCCATGGATCGCGTAGGCGCCCCCGGCATCGGAGACGGCCTTGCCGGCCACTTTGCCCGACGTGGTGAGTGCCACGACATTGGCTCCGGGAATGACTGCGCCGGTGGGATCGGCCACCTGCCCATGAATGCTCCCGGTTGCCTGCTGGGCATAGCCGGCGATCGCACCGGCTAACGTAAACGCCACCGCGATTGTGAACAATATTGCGTACCTGGGCGCCAGGCGCGCCCTTCCACACTTCCAGCTTCTGATGAATCCTGCAGTCACAGTTCCCCGTTTCTCGGTGAAAGTTTCTTTTGCCCCGTCAAAGCTGCCGACTGTTGCTGGTGAACCCGGCTACTCCCGGAGGCGGATTGCCCGCGGTTTCTGAATTGGCCGCCTACTGGGGAAAGACGAGCAATCGGCCTTCCCTGTTTAGTCCGAACTCCTATTTGTGTTCCTCGAGTAACCTCAGCGGCTATGGGCCGCCCTCGCCGCCCTGGTCGCCTTCGCCGCCGCTGCCTCCGCCCAGATTCCAGGCCGACGAGAACATGCTCTGGCTGGCGCTGGCCGAAGCCTGCAGCATGGGCTCGACACCGGCCACCAGCCGGATCGCCGTAGCCGCGTCGGGATTGCCGGCGGTGGCCACGATCATGACCGCGTCGCCCTTATGCAAATCGCTCACCTGAATTTGCGGCGATCGCTGCAGCACACGCACCAAGCCGCCGCCGCCTGCGCTGCCGCCTTGCCGACCCTGCCCATTTCCCGAACCCGATCCGCCACCTCCTTGCCTCCACTGGCCACTGCCCGCTCCTGAGGCGGATCCCGGCGCAGCTCCGTTCGCGGGCGCGCCGTTGCCGGCAGCTTTCAGCCGCATGGCCATCATCTGCGCCATCTGCGGATCGAGCTTGCGCATGTCGGAATCGGGAGTCGTCCTGATGATCACGGTCTTCTTCGTCACCAGATCCTTCACCGTGAAGCTGCCCGCGCTCGCGTCGGTGGAGACAATCATCCCGGCGATGTTGCGAAAAGATCCGGATACGATTTCTTCAGCCGTGACCTCGCTGCCGTCGGCATTCTTGTCGCCGCGCGCCTGCACCTGGTCGCCGGCCTGGATCGCTGCCAGCGTCGAAGGCTGGGCATCGGTGAACTTCACCGAATCGGGCGCGTAACGGCGGAAGACCGTCGAGGAAGTCGTTTTGAGCGTGACCGTGCGCGTGCCCTGGGAGATCGTGATCGTCCCGCTGGCCGGATCGGCCGCTTTCACCAGGCCGCCCACGCCGCGCCGCTGCCAGTCAGCCTGTTCCTGCTGTTGCATCGCGGCAATATCGCTGGCCTTGTTGACGACGACGATGGTCGCCGTGGGTGGATCGCCCCCGACGGCCATCAGGACGCGGTCGCCCGCACCCATGTCGGCGACGGTAATCTTCGTTGCGCTGGCCAGCGACTTCTGCCCTGGCGCGGTGCGCAGAACCTTCGCCGCATCCAGCACCGTAACCGTTACCGTTGCGCCGGCGTCGGTCTTCACCGTGACGGCATTGCCGCTGACTGTCGAAACCGTCCCGATAACGCGATTGGCCGCTGTCTGCTGCGCGCCGGCGAGGCCTGCCGCCGCCAGGCACAGCGACGCGGCGGCGCACATTGCGATCCGGAACAGCTTTGACCCTGCTGAACTCATCTTCTCCATTATCTAAGGAGGGCAGCCACCCTGCCAATTCGACGTTACTCATAACCTAAAGTTTCAGAAACGCAGGAGTTTGCGCGCCGAAGGGCGGTATATGATCGGCAGGGGCGGATTGGACCCGGTTCCACCGCGTTCATTGTCCGAATATGGACATTGGCAGACTCCGACATCTACCGAACGAGGCATCCCAAATCATCATGGCAATTTCCGGCGCCGGTACTTCTGAAACAGTCAAGGTGGCCCCGGGCGACAACACCAACTACGGCAGCGCCCTGGCGATGGTCACCACCCTCTTTTTCATGTGGGGCTTCCTCACTTCGCTCAACGACATTCTGATACCGCACCTGAAGTCGATTTTTGAGCTGAATTACACCAAAGTGATGCTGGTCCAGCTCGCCTTCTTCACCACTTATGCGCTGCTCGGCATCCCCTCCGGCAAGCTGGTGGAGTGGATCGGCTACAAAAAGACAATGGTCGTCGGCCTGCTGACCATGGGTGCGGGATCGCTGCTTTTTATTCCCGCCGGGAAAGTGCCTTCGTATCCGCTGTTCCTCGGTGCGCTGGTCGTTCTCGCCGCCGGCATCACTGCGCTGCAGGTGGCCGCGAATCCCTATGTGACGGTGCTGGGGCCGCCGCGGACCGCGTCGAGCCGGCTGAACCTGACCCAGGCATTCAATTCCCTGGGCACGGTGGCTGGTCCCATCTTTGGGGCATTCCTGATCCTGCGGACGGCAGGCAAGGTGCAGGACGTCTCCAAAATGTCGCCGGCGATGCACAAGGCTTACCAGATCCATGAGGCGTCGACAGTCAACATTCCCTATATCGGCATTGCGCTGGCTCTGGTGCTGCTCGGCCTCGCCATCGCGATGTACAAATTTCCGCGCATCGAATCGACGAAGGATTATCGGCCCGGCGAGCTGCATAAGGAAAAGGGCACCATCTGGCGCCACCCGCATGTGGTTTTCGGGGCGATTGCGATTTTTGTTTATGTGGGCGCCGAGGTTTCCATTGGCAGCTTCCTGATCAACTACTTTGCGCTCCCGGAGATCGGCGGCCTTGCCACCGCGGCTTCCGGCGGATCCGTGCACATGGCCTCGGAGGCGATCCTGCGCCTCGCGACAAAAGTGATCGGCACCTGGGTCCCGCTCTACTGGGGTGGACTCATGATCGGCCGATTCGTCGGCTCGGGCCTGCAGCAGAAGGTGAATCCGGGTCGCATGCTGAGCGTGTTTGCGATGTGCGCAATGGTGCTCGTCGTGGTGTCGATGCTCACCGACGGCGGCCTCGCGGTCTGGAGCATCCTGCTGGTCGGCCTGTTCGACTCCATTCAGTTCCCGACGATCTTCACGCTCGGCGTAGCGGAGATGGGGCCGCTCACCGGCGAAGCCTCCGGGCTGCTCATCACGGCAATCGTTGGCGGAGCTATCATTCCCGAACTGCAAGGATTGCTGGCCGACCACATCGGTGTCCATCACGCCTTCATCCTGCCCATTCTTTGCTTCCTGTACATTGCCTGGTACGGCGTGCGGGGCTCGCGGGTGAGGCAGCCGGTGCTGGCGTAGCTTCGGAGTTTCCGACGCGCCGCTCGGCGACAGACGTCGAGCCAGCCACCCATCGCTCTGGCACCTGCTCGCTGTTTCCCGGACCCTCTTCCCTGTACCCTGTTTCGTTATGCGCGAACCGCTCCTGCTTGCCGGCCAGCCTCTCCCTCTTGAACAGATCGCGGAGGTCGCGCTCGGCGGCCGCGCCGCCGCACTCGACCCCGACGCCTTGCCGGCGATTCAGGCTTCGCGGGCCGTCGTCGATCGGCTGCTGGCAGGCGGAGGCACCGCTTACGGCATCAATACGGGATTCGGCAAGCTCTCCGACATGCGCATTGAGCCCGGTCAGGTGCGCGATCTGCAGCACAATCTGGTACGCAGCCATGCGTGCGGGTTGGGCGTGCCCCTGCCGGAAGACGAGGTCCGCGCCATGCTGCTGTTGCGCGCGAATGTGCTGGCCAAAGGCTTCAGCGGCGTGCGGCCGGAGCTGATCGAAGGGCTGATTTATCTGCTCAACCATCGCATCCATCCCGTCATTCCGTCGCGCGGATCGGTAGGAGCCAGCGGCGATCTCGCACCGCTCGCGCACCTGGCGCTGGCGCTCATCGGCGAAGGCATGGTCCATCAGGAGGGCCGCGTGGTTCCCGCGGCGATGGGGCTGCTCAAAGCCGGCATCGCTCCGCTCACTCTCGAGGCTAAGGAAGGTCTCGCGCTGCTGAACGGCACCCAGGCAATCACGGCCGTTGGGTCGCTCGCGGTGGGCCGCGCTGCGCGGGTGACCGAGCTGGCCGACCTGGCCGGAGCCATGACGCTGGAAGCGCTCAAAAGCACGCCCACGCCCTTTGATGAGCGGATCCACGCGGTGCGTCCGCACTCCGGACAGATCGCTGCCGCGGCGCATCTGCGCGAACTGCTCGCCGACAGCGAAATTCGCGAGTCGCACCGGCATAACGATCCGCGCGTGCAGGACGCCTACTGCCTGCGCTGCATGCCGCAGGTGCACGGCGCCGTGCGCGATGCGCTGGCGCACACGCGGGCCACGATTGAAATTGAAACCGGGGCGGCCACCGATAATCCGCTCATCTTTGCCGCCGAGGGAGACATTCTCTCCGGCGGCAATTTTCACGGCGCGCCGCTCGCCCTCGCGCTCGATGCGGCGGCGATTGCGATGACCACGCTGATGGGCATCACCGAGCGCCGCATCGATCGGCTGGTGAATCCGGATATCAACGAGGGATTGCCGCCGTTCCTCTCGAAGACGCCTGGGGTTTCCTCAGGCCTGATGATCGCGCACGTCGCCGCGGCGGCGCTGCTGAATGAGGCGAAGGTGCTGGCGCATCCGGCGAGCGCCGACAGCGTGCCCACGTCGGGCGGGAAAGAAGACCACGTCTCGATGGGCATGACGGCAGCGCTCAAGTTTCGCCAGATCGTGGAGAACGCCGAGCGCATGCTCGCCATTGAGTTGCTGTGTGCGGCGCAGGGGCTGGAGTATCGGCTGCCGCTGCAACCGGCGCGGCGCGTGGGTGAGGCTGTCGCGGTGGTCCGCCGGCATGTGCGGGCACTGGCCGAGGACCGCGTGCTCGCCCCGGAGATGGAAGCGCTGGCGGGCGCGATTCGCGGTGCGCAGTTCGATTCCTGGTGCAGGTGAGGCCGGCGCGGCTCTGCGCTAGTACTCGATTCCGCGCTGCGCCAGAATCCCCTTCTGATACGCGTGCTTCACCTCGCGCATTTCGGTTACGGTGTCGGCAATCTCCACCAGCGACGGGTGCGCGTTGCGGCCGGTGAGGATCACGTGCACCATCTCCGGCTTCTCTTGCAGCGTGGCTACCACCTGTGCTGGATCGAGCATGCCGTAGCCGATGGCGTAGTTGATCTCGTCAAGGATGACCATGTCCCACTCGCCCGAGAGAATCGCTGCGCGCGCTTCGGCCCAGGCTTCCTCGACGAGGCGAATGTCTTCGGGATCCGTTTCGGCGCCGCCGATCTTCACAAAGCCGCGGCCCATCTGCTTTAAAACGAAACTGCCGCCGAAAGCCTGGGCCGCGTCCAATTCGCCGTAGTGCCACGAGCCCTTGAGAAACTGGAGCATGAGCACGCGCATGCCGTTCCCAACCGCGCGCAGCGCCGTGCCCATCGCGGCGGTCGTCTTGCCCTTCCCCGGGCCGGTGTTGATGAGTATCAGTCCTCTGCGGGTTTCGCCCGGATCCGCCACGTTCCCTCCAGCGTGCTCTTCCTTTCCAACCTATCAGCTAACGGCTGCCGGATCGGTGGTAAGGGTGGCCCTGCAGGATGGTCAGCGCGCGGTAGATCTGCTCGGCCACGACGACCCGCGCCAACTCATGGGCCATCGTCATCGGACCGAGCGACAGAAGAAGCCCGGCCCGCGCGCGCGATTCGGGGGACCATCCGTCAGCCGGACCGATGGCAAAGAGGACAAGTTGCCGCCCCTCGTCGCGTTCGCGCCCCAGCCATGCGGCGAAAGCCTCGGAGCTCATTTGCTTCCCGTGTTCATCCAGCAGCACGACCAGCGGAGCGGTGCGACTGCGTTCGCGCTCGATAGCCTCCCAGAGCGCCTGTTCGGAGCGGAACACCGGAGCATCGACGGTGGATTTGCCGGAGGATCCAGGGACCAAGGGAGCGATGCGGTCGAGATACATCTGCGCCAGATCATCGAAGCTCTCTCGCGGACGCGCGCCGACCGCAGCAATCCAAATGCGCATGACCCAGTCTAAGCACGAACGGCCGGGGCGACGGGTAGCGGCAGCGCGCGCAGCCACCGCATGCGCGGCGTTCATCGCAGGTTCGACATCCAATCGCCGGTCCGACGCCTGATATATTGAAAGAGGTTCACCCCACCGCTTACGGCGCCATGGTGTAACTGGTTAACACGCCGCCCTCTCAAGGCGGAGAGTTCGGGTTCGATCCCCGATGGCGCTACCATAAAATCAACAACTTAGCTTAGAAGCAGTCGGCGCGTACGTCATAGAGCTTGTCGGCGCTGCTATTCGGATGCTGAGATCGCGCACCATGCGACCGCAACAGAGAGCCTGTCAGCGGACACCCCCCACCCCCTGAAGCGCTCTCGACCCGGCGCGGGGGCGGTCCCTGTTAATACATGGGTATATAAGGAAATTTGGTCATGCCCCAATAACGGATTGAGCTATCGTATCGACTCAGGAGGGGAGTGCGTGCCCACCATTACAGCGATAGAAATGGCACGAAGGTCGGGATCGTGCCGGATTTGTTCCGTGCCGCACTCAGGGCAGCCAATTTGCGTTGGCACGACCCTTACGAGCGATGGACCGTTGAAGTCGGAAGCGAGAGGCATCGGGAGATGCAGCGCGTTCTAAACGAGCTACGGCGACGAAACTGAGGCCGATGCGCTTCTTGGGGCCGCATAAGGAAATTTGGTCATTTCCCAAAAAGGTACCAATACGAGACCAAACCCGCCCGCTGAATTCCCGATGTCCTCGCCGATGCTTCGATACCGAGGGAACAAAACAAATGGTGAGATCTAGAGCTCTCAAGTTCACAATTCTGAATCTTTCTGCTTGGTTTGCAGTGGGGTCTTGCCTTGGGACCGGGACTGTGCGAGCCCAATCCCGACAATCCGGCAATTCCCCGATCATCCATGCTCACGGCACCGTCAATGTTTTCCTCGCGAATTCAAATGGGCTGGTCGCAGTCACAGATAGCATGCTCACTCTCAATTCGCCAAACGGACGTATCTACAAGCCCGACGCAACAAAACTCTTCAAGATCGATGATCGAACAATCGCCGCTATAGCGGGTCTCTACTCGGATGAAGGACTCGCAGGCTTCGGAGCTCTCGACTATTTTTCGCCCGCCACAATGGCTCGCGCGAAGGAACTGGTCGCACATATGCCTCAAACAAGAGCGGGATTCGCGTGGCGAGCATATTACGTTGGCTATGCCTTTGCATTCGAAATGGCAAACTATCTCAATATAAGGCACGCCAGTCAACCGGACGCAGATATACCTCCTGCCAGCTTCCTCTTAGAAGTGACGGTCGCTGGATACGATAACGACGGGAGCCTCAACGTTGCCGAAATCACCCTGGAACCTCATCAGTCATTGCAAAGTGTTTCTGTAGACGACACGGTAAGTCGTCCTCATAGTCCCTCTACTGCTGCCTGCCAAACCTCTGCGACGACCGCCCAATTCAAGGGCGATGCGGAAGACATATTGTCGAACATACTTGTGATGAAGCTCGGAAGCTCGCTTTTCTGCGACATTGCAGGCACACCGGGCGTCGCTGAGAGTTTACTCTCGTCCCCGTCGGCACTTCCAAATAATCCGGCGCTCCTCCAGTATTCCGGTTCATTGCGATCAGGAAGTCCTCTTACGCTCGACCAGTTGCGAGCGTTAGGAGTAACTCTTGAAGAGACAACAGCCAGAGAAGAGCGACGGCGCGGCAACTTCGGAGTTGGAGGCGATCTCCAAATCGCAGAACTGAGCGAAGGAATGGTCACCGAAGAGCCGCCGCCGCGGCCCGCTACCGAGGAAGAAGCAAGGGGGGCTGCTCTGGCAACAGGAATTGTCACTGATATTGTAAACAATTGCCCAAACGGTGCAGCTCCTCCAATCCAAACTAACCTCTTTATTCCAATGAAAGTTACATTAAACCATTGCACTCAACCACTTGATAGTACAGCGTTTTACGACTCTACATTCAATGATAGCACGTTAACTTACGGGGGAACTGAGCCTCTAATCTTCTATGCAACCAATCACGTTGTCAACTCCCGGTTAGAGTTGGCTCCCACGGTAGACCTAAAAGGTCAAAAGGTGCTGGCGCTTGTTTGCGGCTTTCCGTGGATAGCTGTGACTCAAGGCGGCACTCGGGTTGATGTTCAGAAAGTCTGCATGGGTAAGCCAAAGTCGTCCTCATCATCCGAGTAGAACTGGTATGATCCGACAACAAATCACCTTGACACCCAACCTGACATAGGCCATATTCTTTCAAGCGCAGTCGCGCTCCTGCACCATGTAGCACACTCGCAGTCGCGAGCAGAGCCCGCCAGTCGGCAAGCCTCTGAGATGTGAGAATTCCATCCCATTTGAGGGATAGTCATGGAGGTAGTCCAACTTGCAGATACCATCCATGCTGAATATTTCTCGAGTACATGCGGCAATCCGCCGACAACCTCGATAGTGCGAAATGCGATCGAAAAAGGTCTGGTCCTATGCCCCCGCCCTCTTCTCGATTTTCGCCCACGTGTCCTTCAGCGCCAGCGTCCGGTTGAACACCAGCTTTTCCGCGGTCGAATCGGGATCGAGGCCGAAGTATCCCACGCGCTCGAACTGATACGGCGTGCCCATCTTCGCCTCGGCCAGCGAAAGCTCCAGCTTCGCATCCGCCACCACTTCCAGCGAGCTGGGGTTCAGATTGTCGAGAAAGCTTCCGCCTTCCGGCACATCCAGCGGATTTGGGTTCGAAAACAGCTTGTCGTAAAGCCGCACCTCGGCGGTAATGGCATGCGCCGCCGACACCCAGTGCATCGTCGACTTCACTTTCCGCCCATCCGGCGAATTCCCGCCGCGGCTGGCCGGGTCGTACGTGCAGTGCACTGCCGCCACTTTCCCGTCCGCGTCCTTCACCACGCTCTGCGCGACGACAAAATACGCGTTGCGCAGCCGCACTTCCTTGCCGGGCGACAGCCGATAATATTTCGGCGGCGGAACCTCGCGAAAATCCTCCTGCTCGATGTAAAGCTCACGCGAAAACGCCACCTGCCGCGTCCCTGCCATCGAATCCTCAGGGTTATTCGCCACCTCCACGTACTCCGTCTGTCCCTCCGGGTAATTGTCGATCACCAGCTTCAGCGGCCGCAGCACCGCCATGCCACGCGTCGCCCGCTTGTTCAGGTCATCGCGCTGAACGTGCTCCAGCATCTCGAAATCGATAACGCCGTTGGTCCGCGTCGCCCCCAGTGAGGTTACAAACGACCGAATTCCCTCCGGGGTAAACCCGCGTCTGCGAAACCCCGACAGGGTCGGCATCCGCGGATCGTCCCATCCGTTCACCCGGCCTTCCTGCACCAGTTGCAGCAGCTTGCGTTTCGACAGCAGCGTATACGT
>JBARMS010000160.1:0-4744 GCA_049802575.1 Acidobacteriaceae bacterium
GGCGCGCGCCACGCCGGCTCCGAAGGCGCGGCTTCCGGAGGCGCCGGGCGCCAGCGGCATACGTCCCAAACGCAGGACGGGAGTGCGCCGTGACCCGGCCAGCGCCGATCGCGCCGCGGGTGAAGCCAGCACACCGGACAACTCGGCCTTCAGTCCCTCCACCAGCGCGCGCCGCTGGCCTGGATCGAATCCAGCCAGCGCGAGGCGATCGATGCTGACATGAATGCGCCTCATACCCATCCTCGAATTTCGGCGTCGGAGAGCGGGCGCTCGATCTTCTGCGATTCCAGCCGCGCGGCTTCCAGCAGGTGAGCCATGGCGACCGGCTTGTTCGCTTCCGCCGCAAGAAAAGCTGCATTGAGCGCGATATTGCGGATGTTGCCGCCGGCGATGTTGAGCTGCGAAAGACGCGTCGGGTCCAGTCCCTGCGTCGGCGTTCCGGCGGGAAAGACACGGCTCCAGATCGACTGACGCTGCGCGGCATCCGGAAAGGGAAAGCTGATGGTGTAGCGCAGCCGCCGCTGGAAGGCGCGGTCGAGAGACGATTTCAGATTGGTGGTAAGGATCGCGAGCCCCTGATACGCCTCCATGCGCTGCAGCAGGTAGCCGACTTCGATGTTGGCGTAGCGGTCGTTGCTGTCTTTCACTTCGCCGCGCTTGCCGAACAGAGCGTCGGCTTCGTCAAAGAGGAGCAGCACGCCGCCCTCTTCCGCGGCATCGAAAACCTGGCGGAGGTTCTTTTCCGTCTCGCCGATGTATTTGCTCACGACCGCGGAAAGATCGATGCGGTAGAGGTCGAGCCTCAGTTCGTGAGCCAGCACCTCAGCCGCGAGGGTCTTGCCGGTTCCGCTTTCGCCGGCAAAGAGAGCGCTCACGCCCAGGCCGCGGCGCCCCTGCGCCGAGAATCCCCAGGTTTCGTAAACCGTCATGCGATGGCGGACCTGCGCGGCCAGTTGGCGCAGCATGCGCATTTGCATGTCCGGCAGCACCAGATCGTCCCAGGTCGCGATGGGCACGATGCGCTGCGCGAGGTCTTCGAGCCGCGGCCGCGAGAGATCGCGACAGGCGGTCCAAAGCACGCGCGAATCCACCGTGCCGCCGGCACCCGCGTCGGAGCCGGTGGTGAGGGTCGCAGTCTCGAAAACGGTTTTCGCGCTGAAACGAAACTGCTCCGCGAGATTGTCGATCATACCGTTGAGCGAGGCAGCCGGCGCTCCCAGGGCGCGCTGCCACAGCCGCTTTTGCCCGGCAGGCTGCGGTTTATCGATGGTGTAGCGCAGGCAGGCGCGATGGAACCGCACGTTGTCACGGGAAGCCAGAATGAGCCAGCCCGGCAGCCGCTCGGCCAGATGGCGCGCGGCCAGCGTCGGCGCAGCGGCGCCGAACTGCAGCAGCAGCACGCCGCGCAGAAGCGCTGCTTCGCGAATCCACAGCAGGATGAATTGCTCGAGGTCCGCACCCGGTGCGGGCAAATCCTCCATCCGCATCGTGAAAAGCTGGCGTCCCGTCTGCTCGGCGGCCATCGCAGCGACATCTTCCTGGCCCTGAGCATCGTCGCCCGAGAATTGCAACAGTCGCGGTTCCTTATCCGAGAGAAGCCGGCGCGCGACCTCTGCGGCAACCGACCGGTGCTCGTCCGCAATCCACGCCGGGGAGGCAACGGCCTGCAGTACGGTGTCGAGGCGCGGATCGAGCAGATTTACGCCGGCAAGATAGTGCAGGATGCGCTCATCAATGCGCAGCGGAGCGTTCGTGAGGCCCTGACTTGGGTCCATGTCGACGAGCCGAAAGTGGCGCAGGGGTCGCGTCGGCGTCAGAGCGCTCCAGTGTGGCTGCGGGAAAGTTGCCATCGCCAAACCAAACGTCACGATCGGGCGTCCCGGCGTGCCGGTCGCTTCGCTGCACAGCCGGGCCAGCGGCGAATCCATTTCCACTCCCGCGCACAGCAGGAGGATTTCGCGCTCGAAGGGGCTGAGATCGAAGATCTCGCACATCCGGTCGATCGCCGGCGGAGACGAGAGCAGCAGGCGCGCCTGGCCGAGCGCTTCCTCCGCAGCCGTGGTGTTCTTCGCCTCTAGCTGCGCGCGCAGGCGCACGAACTCAGCCACCAGGTAGCGCTGGTTGGCCTCGACCCAGGGGATCGGCTGCGCCGCTTTGCTGCCGGATTTCATGTCACCACCAGTGTCGGTCCGGTGATCGCCGGAGGTTTGGTCGTGAACGTCACCGGTCCGAGCACTCCATCCACCTGCAGCAGCGCAATGTAGGAGCCCGTAGCCAGCGGCGGCGCGAACTCGAAGGTGATGGGGCCGCCCGCCGTCGTGAACGGCTGAGCGGGCGCGGAACGGTTGCCGAGCACCAGAGCGATGCTCTGACTCGGGTTGACATGAGGATCGGTGCTCAGCTTGACCGTCGTCTCCGTGGCGCTGTTCGTAATCGTCGCCGCCGGAGCGGCCGCAATGCTCGCCGCGATGGGCATGTCCACGCTGTTCGAACTTTGCAGAACGTTGCCGCTCCCGTCGACCACCTGCGCCGTCAGCGTGCACGGCCCCGCGGGAAGTTTGGTCGGGTCTTCCGGAACATTGAAGCTGATCGACGTTGCGGCGACGCTCCCCGGCGCGAACTTGTAAATCGCCTGTTGCGGGGGATACGTCAGCAGCAGTTGATTGACGCTGCCCAGCGCCTGCCCCGTGATCGTGACAGGATTCCCCGGAGCCGCGGCCAGCCCGTTCGGCGCGTTGATCATGATGGCCTGGGGCAGTGACGGCTGCACGTCGATCGCCCTGCTGATCACCGGCACCGTCCCCTGCGCCGGCTTCGGCGATTCGATCAGCACCACCGAAACCTGAAACGGAAATGTCGGCCGGTAGTCCGCTTTCAGCGCCGTCCACAGCCACGCCATTTCCTCGCGCCCCAGCGTGGCGGGCGTGATCTTGATCGTCTCGAACTGCGAGCCCAGATTCGATCCGCTCAGCACCTGGTAGAGCGGATTGCTGGTGGGAATGTTCTGCAGCGCGAGGTTGATGTCGCTGCGCGCCAGCATCGGATACTGGAACAGCATCATGATCGCGTAGCCCAGCATCGCTTCCGCTTCGGTTTCTGCGTTCGAATAGGCCGTCAGCAGATAGTGCAGATCGAGCGCCAGCGGCGGATTCTTCAGGCGCGTCGCCCCGTCCGCCCCCAGCGACGGCAGCCCCACGTTGCGGTACGCCGCGTTCGGCGTCACCTGGTGGAGAAATATGTTGAGCTGGCGCTGCACATCACTATTGCCGGTGGGCACATCGGTGATGAGGTCGGGAGCGAACGCTGTGACATTGACGCCGCCCAGTCCTGTGCCGGGCGCGTTGCAAACCTGCGAGAGCAGATATTGCAGCACGCCGGTAACGGCGGCAAGCGCGAGCGGGCTGCTCATCGGTTTCCTCCCCGCCGCTGCTTCAAATACTCATCGAGGTTCACCGATCGGCGTTCCGGCCTCGTCACCGGCCGCGCGGCCGCGGGCGGAGGCACCGCCGTCACTTCAATGCGGCCGATGTGAATCTGAATTTCGTCCGGCTCCTCCGCTCTCTCCGCGCGCGGCAGGGGTTCCGGACGCGGAACCCCTGCTGACTGGAGACGAATGGTGCCCGCGCTGGCCCCGCGCGTGGACGACTCCGGCAAACTGCGTTCCATTTCGATCAGCGGAGGCAATTCGCCTGGTATCTCGCGGCCCGCATGAGTCGAGGCTGCCAGCATATCGGCCAGTCGCGCGGATTCAGCCAGGCCGGGTTCTGCCTCTGCACGCTCGCGCGAGAGTGCCGAAGCTCCGGAATGCTGCTCCTCGAAATCCAGAAACCGTTCTGCGCGCCGGTCGTGTCCCGCCGCGGCCCCCCGTCGTGCAGCGGATTCGCGCGCATCCGCGCCGCGCGCTGAGAGCCCTCGTTGTTCGTGCTCGCGTTCCACAAGGAATGGTGTGCTGTCGCCCTCGAACGTGTCGTCATGCGGAGCAGATCCGCTGGAGCGGTGCACATCGCGCGCGCCCGGCCGGTTCGTTGGTTGCGGCGCGTCGCTGGCTGTCTCGCTGCTCACGGAGAGTCCCGCCTCCGCGGGCGCTGCCCCCGGGCGATGCGGAGCATACACCGATCCCACTGCCGCATGAACAGCGCGCGGCGGATGCATCGCCGCCGTCACCAGCCTGCGCAGATAGCCGCTCATGCCTGCACCATCTCGAGGTAAACAGCACGCCGCGGCTCGCTCAGAGCGAGAATCTGCTCCTCGCTCCAGCCGTAAGCCGACGCCAGCGTGTGCACATCGATCAGCGTTCTGCGCGCGCGTGCCTCAATCTCCGCCCACAAATAACTCGCCAGATCGAGCGACTCCTCCCACTCATGGCTGCATGCGGAACAGCGCAGAGCCAGCCGCGTCTCAGCCAGCGGATCGGCCAGCGCCAGTTGCTCGCCCACTTCCTCCGCATCCGCCTCCGACCATGCCCCTCCCTCCGCCGGAGTCTCGCAGCAGAGTTCCAGCAGCCGCACGCTCGCGCATTCCGCATCGGACTCCGCGACCACAGCGGCCAGATCGCGGCTGGTGGGCAGCCGGAATCTCCGGTCGCCCACGGCCACGGTTCGAGACCACAGTTCCTCTCCGCTGTCCTGCGCCAGTTCCGCCGCGTCCAGCTGAAACTCCAGCCGTTCGCCGCATTGCGGGCACGCCACCCAGCTCCGCAGCTCCGGTCCGAAGCAGCGGCGGCGCAACTCCGCGAGCGCCGCGT
>JBARMS010000161.1:0-64983 GCA_049802575.1 Acidobacteriaceae bacterium
ATGCAGGCCGGCACCGGGCGACGCCACCACCGCATGCGCGGCGCGCTGGTTTCCATCGAAATCGCCATGTCGCTGACGCTGCTCGTCTCCTGCGGGCTGCTGCTGCGCACCATTTATTCTCTGCGCCACGTGCCTCTCGGATACCGCACCGACCACATCGTGGTCGCGCACCTGAACCTCCCGCAGTTCCGCTTCGCCAGCGGCAATGTGCTGCAGGCGCTGTACAACCCTTTAGTCGAGCGCGCACGGCACCTGCCGGGGGTGCAGACCGCTGGGCTCATCAGCGAAGTGCCGCTGGGGCGTACGTTCAATATCCAGCTCACCCTGCGCACGGACAAGGACAGCGAGATTGGCAGCGCGCTGAAGGTGGCAAGCCCGACGATGCAGCAGATCTTTGGGTTCAAAATGCTGGCCGGGCGCTTCTTCAACTCCAGCGACACGCCGTCCTCGCAAGCTGCGGTTCTCGTCAATCCAGCATTTGCCCGTATCTATGCCCCCAACAAGCACGATCCGGCTTCCGTCATCGGCATGGAGCTATGGTCTCTGCGCAAGAATCAGCCGGGGCACATCGTCGGCGTGCTCGATAACGAGCGGCAGACGACCGTTGCCGAGCCGTCGCAGCCGGAGGTGGAGATTTGCCTTTGCCAGATCGCGCCGGATGTGAGCGCCTACCGCATCTCGACGATGGCGATGGACCTGGCGGTGCGCACCGAGCACCCGGCCGCGCAGTTCATTCCGGAACTGCGCGAAGTGCTCCGTCAGGCGACTCCGGAGTTCGCGCAGGCGCCCATTTCCAGCATGGATGACATCGTCGAGGACTCGTTCGGCAGCCAGCGGCTCGCCGCGCACCTGCTGGAGATCTTTGGCTTCTCGGCGCTGCTGCTCTGCGTCGCCGGGCTGTACGGGCTGCTCGCCTACATCGTGACGCAGCGGACGCGCGAAATGGGCGTGCGCATCGCGCTGGGGGCGCCTCGCGGCAATCTGCTGTGGCTGGTCCTGCGCCAGGCTGGAGCGATGCTGCTGGTGGGCGTCGCGGCAGGGTCCGCGCTCGCCTGGGCCTCGAGCCGGCTGCTGCGCGGATTCCTTTTCGGCGTGCATGCGCACGACGGATGGACGCTGACCTTGTCTGCGCTTCTGCTCTTCGCAAGCGGCATGCTCGCCGCGTATCTGCCGGCGCGCCGCGCTTCACGCGTCAACCCGATGGAAGCGCTGCGCGCCGAGTAGCTTTGCCGCGAGTTGCTATTTCTCTTCGACGGCGGGAAGCACTTCGCCTTCGGGTTTGCGGTGCTCGCCGCCGGTCATTTCTCCGTCGGCGCTGATGCTCGATTCCGTTTGCGGCGCTTCGGCGATGCGCGCGGGGGCAACGGCCGGCTGCGGAGCCCCCGGCTTGCGCAGCAACTCATCGAGCCTGAACCCCGCGGCCTGCGCTGCCTGCGCGGCCTGGGCATTCTGCTCGGTCATTTCGTGGAGAGTGCTGCGGGTCGCTGCTGATTTGATCGCCGCATCGGACCCCGCCAGGTCCACCAACTGCGGCAGCAGCCTCCACCAGAGCATCTGCTCGTGCGCTTCCTTGTTGAAGTAGCGGTGGCCTTCGGACTCGTGCAGGCCGGTGAGCCAGGCAATGTCCGGATCGTCCCACGGAATCCTTTGGGCGCGGTCCGGCTTTGGCGGCTGCGGCTGGGTGATGAGCACGCGCACCCGGGCCGCTGCGCGATACGCTGCATCGCCTTCCAGCCCGAGCGGATGAAAGACGTCGGCGAGCACCGATGGCAGGTAGAGCTTGTCGAAGACCTCGCCGCGATTGCGTTCAGGCGGCAGCAGGCCGGCGAAGGCGCTCACCAAACACCATGCCGCGACGGGCGACCAGACCGACTCCGCGGTCACTGTGGGGCTGTAGCTCGGCAGCACGACGCGCGCCTGCGGAGGCCATGTGCGGGCGCATGCTTTCTCCAGGGCCGGGACGCGCGCCGCCGCCTCCAGATGCTTGCGGTATTTTTGCTGCGCCTCAGCAAAGCGATCGGAGACCAGGTTCTTCGCGGCTGTCTTCTCGACGACCGTTCGATCCCCTGTCACCGCACCCTCTGCGGCCGCCTGAGGCGGCGCGCTCTTGCCGTCGATGGAGGCAATCGCTTCGCGGAAAAACCGCTCGGCCCGCTTGGCCAGAGCATCGAAGGTCTCCTCGCGGCCGCACGGCGCCCGGCCGGCGCGGGAGACGAGCTCACCGTCACCGCTCTCGCCTTCGGCTTCTGCGAGGTCGGCATAGCAGCGCAGCAGATCGGCATCGAGCGCGCGCCGCAGCGCAGCGTGCACCGGACGCAGCTTGAATTTGGCGAGCGCCTCGTCGAGGCTCCAAACGCCGGTTCCGTTCAGGTCGCGATAGAGCGCTTCCCAGGGATACTCGTCGCTCGGCTGCAGCTCGCGCCAGTTATAGAAGACGTGATATTGATAGGCGCCCAGCCGCAGCTGCAGTCCGCGCTCGCGAATCTCCTGCGCGCGTGTAAGAAAGTGCAGGCCGTTGGCGTTGTCCTGGTAGGCGAGCAGCGCATCGCCGTGGCCGGGCAGCCCCAGCGCCTCGTGAACTTTGACGAACGACAGGCCGCCGGTGATCTTGTCGCCCTTCCCCGCCGAACCGTGCAGGGTTCCGGACGTGGTCGCGTATTTGTTGTGATAGACGACCAGCGCACGCTGATCGCCGAGGCGGTTCGACCACGCAAAGACGTTCTCGTCGACAGTGCCGTCGTCACGCCAGAAATCGAAGAGCCAGAAGTTTTCACTTTCGGCAAAGGTCTTGCGATTTTTCAGCAGCGGAGCGATTTCGCGCTGGTGCCGCTCGACCAGATGCTGATTCGGCGTCTCCTCGTAGAGCGGGCGCTTGTACTCCATGCCGTATTTCTCGGTGAAGGCTTCAATCTGCCCGTGGCCGAACATGGGCAGGCCGGGGAGGGTCGCCATCATGGTGCAGACGCCGAAGTACTTGTCGCCGCTGCCGAACTGATCGATGGCCGTGCGCTCGTCAGGATTGCTCATGAAGTTGACGTAGCGCTTGAGAATGTCCGGATCGAACTCGATGGTGTTCTTGATCACGGAGCGGTACTTCGCGTTCTCCTCGTCGCGCATCATGTTCATGAAGGCGCTGTTGTAGACGCGGTGCATGCCGAGGGTGCGGACGAAGTAGCCTTCGAGCAGCCAGAAGGCCTCAGCGAGGAGCAGCGTGCCGGGGACCTCGACGGCGACGCGATCGACCACTTCACGCCAGAACTCATGGGGCATGGCGGCGTCGAATTGCTCCTGTGTCATGGCGTGCTCGGCGCGGGAGGGGATCGATCCGCCGCTGCCGGGCAGCGGGAACCACAGGCGCTGCACGTGGCGGCGCGCCAGGGTCATGGCAGCGTCGAAGCGGATGATGGGGAACCGGCGCGCCACGTACAGAATGGTCTGGATTACCTGCTCGCGCACATCGGCACGCAGGTAGTTGAGCTGCGCCGTATCGTTCCATGGGAAGCTGGTGCCGTCGTTGCCGTGGTAGACGTACTCAGTGTGGCCGCTGCCGTTGTCGCGGCGGCGAAAGACGACGGCGGCGTCGGTCTGATCGTAGTAGTGATCCTCGATTTTGATCTCGACCCGGCCGTCGCTCGAAAGATCCGGGCCCTCGAACTGATAAGCCGGATAGGGCTTGTCCAGGCGAGACAGAAACCACTCAGGGTGCTCGACGACCCAGGGCGAATCGATGCCCATGTGGTTGGGCACCATGTCGCTGGCGAGGCGGATGCCGTAGCGGGCGGCGCGGTCGCGCAGATTGTTGTAGGCGTAATCGCCGCCCAGATCATCGGCGATGCGGTAGTCGTAGAGCGAGTAGGCCGAGGCGACCGCGTCCTGCTGGCCGCGCATGTGCTTAATGCGTTCCGAGGCGCGGCTGCGCTCCCAGATGCCGATGAGCCATAGCGCGTTGAGGCCGCGGCGCGCCAGCTTTTCCAGCTCCTCGTCGGGAATTTGATCGAGCCGCTCGATGGCATGGCCGTACTGACGCGAGAGCTGGGCGAGCCAGACGTAGGTGCTCTTCGCAATCATGACGACGTTCGGCATCCACTCCACATCGGGGCTGAAGCGCTCGTACTCCACGTCGCCGGGATGGCGGGAATACTCCGGCACCGGGTAATAAGCTTTGCCGAACTCAATCGCATCGTGATGGCGGTGTTCCGATGGCGGATGGAAACGCATCCAGACGGCAAGCTCTTCTTCCCTGAGCACGTCCGTCGCCAGCAGAACTTTCCTGAGGCCTTCGCCGATGTACTCGGCCCAGTTTTCCCGGATCCACGCGAGCTGGCCGCTGAGCGAATCCGGCGATGCTTCCATGGGCGCGCGCAGCAAATCGAGCAGATTGCCGCGGCCCATGCCGGTGGCGGGACGGGTGGCGAAGTAGCTGCGCAGCTCCGCGGTTACCTGTTTGTAGGCGGTGCTCTGGGCCAGCTTCCTGTCGTCGTAAAGCTCGCGGAAGGGCTGGAAGGCCGGGTTCTGATTGGCGAGCCAGAGCAGCATCAGCTCTTCGAGAACCGCTTCGCGATGCTCCACGCCATCCGTCGAGCCCTTGATCCATTCGTCGACACTGGCTTCGCCACGATAGATGGCGACGTTGGGAAATTCCTGAACGAAAGTGCGCAGCAGGCGGTCAATATTGTCCTCACCGACGCGGCCGGCGAACCACTGGAGCGCGGCTCCGGTGACTTGCGGATCGCGGCTGCGCCGGTACTGCGCGACGACAGCGTGGCTGATCTCGTCGATGAGGCCCATGGCGAAGAGCGAGCCCGGATGCACCGGCGCGTTCTTGTCGCGGGATTCGCTCATGCGCCAGGCCAGGTCGCGGCATTGGGCTAAATCGCCGAAGATGACGTTGCCGACAAAATTGAACAGCGCATCGCTGACCTGATACCGGTCGCGAGCCTCGCGGGAAATGTGGAATTCCATCATCACAACTTTCTTAGACGCGGAATTGCAGCACGCTTACTGGCGGCCTTGAGTGGTTTTCCGGCGGATTTTGCGCGGAAAAGACGATGTCCCTGCCGGATTCTGCGGATTCAAGGCGGCGCGGGAGCGAAACGGGCGCGCGCCGCCTAGTCTACACGTCAAGCCGCGGGTGAGCGGAGGCACGCGGGAAGGCGATCCTCGCGGACATTGTCATAGCTCTGTAACGCCGTAAAGCGCACGATGGATGTGGGGATGCCGACAGCGGTGACTCCGGGATGGCCGGTTGCCGGAAACGGGCCGCCGTGATTCATAGCGGGGCTGACGGCGACGCCAGTGGGCATCTTGTCGTTCAGCAGACGGCCAACGCGGCGCCGCAGCACGGGCTCGATGCGCGCATAGAACGCATCGTCGGCGCCCGACGCGGCGGAATAGACCGTGCCGGTGAGCTGGCCTTCCAGATGCTCGAGCACCTGGAGCAGCTCCGCTTCATTGGCGGCGACGATGACCATGATTTCGTTGCCGAATGCCTCGCGCTGCAATTCGGGCGCGGACTTGAGAAAGTCTTGGCCGGAAACGCGGAGCAGCGTGCTCGCATACCGGTAGCCCTTGCCGGGAACATTCCTGCCGCCGGTCACCAGTTTGGCGCCGGCGCTTTGCAGCGCTTCAATCGACTCATGGAGCTGAGTGCGTCCGGCGGCCGAGAGCAGCGGATGCGTCTCGCGGCTCTCGAAGGTCGCAGCCACTTCGCGCAGAAAGGCTTCCGCTGCATCGCTCTCGATCAGCAGCGCGAGATTCGGCCGCGTGCAGAACTGGCCGCAACCCATCATGCAGCTTTCGGCCAGCTCCTTCGCCCATTTCTGCGTGTTCTCTTTCAAACCCTCAGGCAGGAACACCACCGGGTTCAGGCTCGACATCTCGAGATAGATCGGCTTGCCCGCGGCGTCGGCGGCGTGCTTCAGCTTCATGCCGGCCCCCTTGCTGCCGGTGAACCCCGAGGCGCCGATGCGCGGATCGCTCACCAGACGCTCGCCGTTTTCGTGGCTCAGCTTGTAGATCATCTGCACCGTCGCGGGCGGCAGGCCGGAAGTCTTCAGCGCGCGGGCTGCGGCTTCCGCCATGAGCTGCGAGGTGTAGGCATGCAGCGGGTGCGCTTTGGCGATGACAGGATTGCCGGCGGCAATGGCGGCCGCGAAATCGCCGCCGCTCACGCCGTTGAAGGCGAAGGGGAAATTGTTCGGTCCAAAGACGACCACGGGGCCGATGGGCGCAAAGCAGGAGCGCAGATTCTTTGCCTTATCGATGATGGGCCGTCGCCAGGTCCCGGCGCGCGCGGCGGCCGCTGCCTGGCGGAGCTGATCGGTCGTCCGCGGCAATTCCACATCCTTCAGGCGTGGCGCCACGGGCAGCGCCGTTTCTTCGTGGGCCGCCTGCACGATGGCGTCGGCATCCTTCTGCAGTTCCTGCGCGTAGGCTTCGAGGAACGCGGCAATCTTCTCCGGCGCGACACGCTCCAGTTCATGCGCCGCTCCCACCGCTGCGGTGAGGGCGCGATCGCAGTCGCTCCAACTGCTCACCGGGAAGGCCCGGCCCAGCTTTTCTCCGGTGGCCGGATTCTCCGGCTCAAAGACGCCTTCGGCGTCCGAATCCCGCCACTCTCCGCCGATCGAAACCTTTGCTACTGCCACTGCCGTCTGCATCATTGACTCCTTGGAATTGGATCGCCTCGTCACGCCACCGGATTCACGAGCACCCCAATGCCGTCGATCCCGATCCGTATGACATCCCCTCTCTCCAGCGTAAAGGAATCGGGGGGTACGATGCCGGTTCCGGTAAGCAGAAACGCGCCATGCGGGAAGCTTTGGTCGCGGTAGAGGTAGTCGACCAGCTCTTCGGGTTTGCGTTTCATCTGGCCGAGGGTGGTCTGGCCGGTAAAGCCGGCGGACCCGGCACGCGTGATCTCGATGGAAATGCGGGTCTGCGGCGAAAGAGCTTCGTGCGTGACCAAAATGCCGGGACCGAGCGCGCAGCTCCGGTTGTAGATCTTGGCCTGCGGCAGGTAGAGCGGGTTCTCGCCCTCAATGTCACGCGAGCTCATGTCGTTGCCGATGGTGTATCCGACGATGTGGCCGCGCGGATCGATGACCAGCACGAGTTCGGGCTCCGGGACCGACCACTTGGCATCGGTTCGCAAAGCGACGGGCTGGTCGGGACCGACGACTTTGTGCGGCTGCGATTTGAAGAACAGCTCGGGGCGCTCGGCGGAGTAGACGCGATCGTAGAAACTGCCTCCGCCCGCGTCCTTTGACTCTTCCATCCGTGCTTCGCGGCTGCGAATGTACGTGACGCCCGCGGCCCAGACTTCCTGGGTGCCGATGGGCGCCAGCAGGGCGTGTCGATGCTGCGTGGCGGGGGCGGCGCCGGCCTCCAGCAGCGACTGGAGATACGCCTGCAGATCTTCCCGCTGCAGCAGCTCATCCAGGGAGCGCTCCACGGGATGCATGCGCCCATCCTGCTCAACCACCCATCCATTCTTTGTGCGATAGAGGATCACCGTTTCTCTCCCAGCTTCATCACAATGCTCTCCACATCGTAGACGCATCCGCCCCAGGCGCCGCCGCTGGCCTCAGCGAGCGCGGCCCAGAGGCGTGTGTCCTCCGGCAGATCGGAATGCGGATGGAGGTCGGCTCGCGAAGAACGCCCGGCCAGCCGCCGAGCGCCCTCATCCGCCGAAAAAATTTCGCCGTTCTCTCCTACCAGATGCACGCTGGCGCTGAGCTGATACCGATCGATGCGAATCTCAATCAAATCTCCATCCAAAATTTTCCCCACCGGGCCGCCGGCCAGGGCTTCCGGAGAAACATGCCCGATGCACGGCCCGGTCGAGACGCCGCTGAAGCGCCCATCCGTGAGCAGCGCGACATGCCTGCAATGGGGCAACGCCTTCAGCGCGGCCGTAATTTGATAAATCTCCTGCATGCCGGCGCCGCGCGGACCCGAGCAGATGAGGACCACCACATCGCCGGCCGCAATCCCGTCCGCCTTGATGGCTGCAATCGCGTCGCTTTCAAGCGTAAAGACGCGGGCGGGGCCGCGGTGATAGAAAACCCCGTCTTCTCCAATCAATGAAGGGTCGATCGCGGTGCTCTTCACGACCGAGCCCTCGGGCGCAAGGTTGCCTGCAGGGAAACAGACCGTCGGGGTCAGGCCGCGCGCGCGCGCCTGATCCGGACTCACGATGACATCGTTGGCGTCGATGCCGTCCCGCTCCTGCAAGTTCTGTTTCAGCCCGCGCCGGCGGTCGCTTTGCTCCCACCAGTCGAGGCATTCGCCGAGAGAAACGCCGGCTGCGGTCATCGCGCTGGTATCGAGCAGGCCGGCGCGGCGCAGATGCAGCATCACCTCCGGCACGCCGCCGGCGAGGAACACCTGGACGGTTGCGAATCCGCGCGGCCCGTTGGGCAGCGCGTCGACCAGCCGCGGCACTTCGCGATTCACGCGCATCCAGTCCTCGACCGTCGGGCGCCTGCGGCCAGCCGCGTGCGCAATGGCCGGTATGTGGAGCAGCAGGTTCGTCGATCCGCCAAACGCGGCGTAGACGACCATCGCGTTGGCAAACGCGGCGTCGCTCAGGATGTCGGCGGTGCCGATACCGATCTGCCTAAGCCGCAGCAGCGCGGCAGCCGAGCGTCCGGCCGCGTCAAGCCACACAGGCTGCCCGCTCGGAGCCAGCGCGGTGTGCGGCAGGGCCAGGCCCAGCGCTTCTGCGACCACCTGACTGGTGGCGGCCGTTCCCAAGAACTGGCATCCGCCTCCCGGACTGGCGCAGGCGCGGCAGCCGACCTCGGCTGCATAGTCGAGCGAGATTTGCCCCTGGGCGAAGCGCGCGCCGATGGTCTGCACGCGGCCGGCATCTTCGCCGTTCTCCGGCAGCAGCGTCACGCCGCCGGGGACGAGCACCGAGGGCAGCGCGCCCGACGAAGCCAGGGCCATCATCATGGCGGGCAGTCCTTTGTCGCAGGTGGCCACGCCGATGACGCCGGCACGGGGCGGCAGCGAGCGCATCAGCCGCCGCAGGACGATGGCCGCATCATTTCTATACGGCAGCGAGTCGAACATGCCAGGGGTGCCCTGGGTGCGGCCGTCGCAGGGATCGGTGACCGCGCCGGCGAAGGGGACCGCGTGCATCTCCGTGAGGGCGCGCGCCGCTGCCGCGACCAGCAGGCCCACTTCCCAGTGCCCGGTGTGGAAACCAAGGGCAATGGGGGCGCCATCCTCGGCGCGGAGGCCGCCATGCGTACTGAGAATGAGCACTTCCGGCCCGCCGAGGCGGCCGGGCTCCCAGCCCATCCCGACGTTCTGGCTCAGGCCGAAGAGATTCCCGGAAGGCTGGGTCAGGAGCATCTCCGGCGTCAGCGGCAGCGCACCCGCGGGACCAGGGGCGTGGGTCGCCACGGCGCTCGGGTCCAGATTGGCCGACTCGAGCACGCGCTGAAGAGGAATCACCATCATTTCTTATGCGACCTCAGGGGCAATTTCCGCCGCCAACATTGGTTTCATGCCAATCAGCAGCACACCCGCAAAGATGACCGACAGGGACATGAGGATGAATCCCGCCTGGGATCTGCCGGTGAAGGTCTGCAAGCCTCCCACGAGGTAGGTGCCGACGCCGCCGCCCAGCGCGCCGCAGGAGTTGATCAGCGCAATCGTCTCGCCGGAGACGTTGCGCGGCAACTGCTCCGGGATCATGGCGAAATACGGGCCGTACGGGGCATACATGCAGCTGCCCGCAATCACCAGGCAGGCGAACGCGAGCGGGAAGGAGCGGCCGAGGCTGAAGTACGATCCTGCCAGCGCCAGGCCGGCCACGATCACGAAGGGCACGACGAATTCCCTGCGCCGGCCGCTCTTATCGGAATAATGCGAGACCGCCAGCATGAGTAGCACGGCCGCCAGATACGGCGCAGCGCTGAGCAGGCCGGTGCGGCCCAGCGCCGCTCCCGTGGCATTGCGAATCACTACCGGGAGCCAGATCACGAATCCATAAACGCCGAGGCTCCAGAAGAAATAGTTGGCGCAGAGGCGCACGACATTTCTCTGCCGGAAAGCCTGGGCCAGACCGGCGATTCTGGGAATCAGGGTTTGCTCGCGCTCCAGTTCCTCCTCAAGAGCCACGCGCGCTTCCGGTCCCATCCAGCGGGCCTGCTGCGGGCCTTCGGGGACCACGGCCAGAAAGACCAGGCCCCACGCCACCGACGCCAGGCCTTCGAGAATGAATCCCCGCTGCCAGCCAATCACCTGCATCAGGTAGCCGGTCAGGGCAGACATCCAGAGCACCGTGATCGGATTACCGAGAATCATGCGGGTGTTCGCCCGCGACCGCTCTGCGCGCGTAAACCAGCGGGTGAGCACAATGAGCATGGCGGGAAAGACGAAGCTCTCGGCGACGCCGAGAAGGAGGCGGTCGATGACCAGCAGCCAGAAGGTGCGGATGACGCCGGTGAGCGCCGCGAATACCCCCCAGGCTACGAGTGCGCCGAAGATCATCTTGCGCGCGCTGGTGCGCTGCATGAGCGCGACGAGCGGAACCTGGGGCAGAAAATAGCCAAAGAAAAAGAGCGCCCCGAGCAGGGACGACTGATAGCCGGTGATGTGGAGCGTCTTCGCCAGCCCGGCGGCGGCGCCGAAGCCGTAGTTGGCGCGATCGAGGTACGCCAGGCTGTAAGTAACGAACAGCGCCGGCAGGATGCGGGTCCAGCGCCGGCGCAGATCACGGTCGCTTCGTGTTATCCCATCCATGCTGATTCGCCCGCCCCAACGGGAACCGCAGCGTGCCTTTACCGCGCCAACCCAGCCGATTCAGAACGAAGCGCGCACACCCACCTGCGCGGCAAAAGGGATCCCTACGGTCGTCCCGGGACCGAAGAAATCGCCCAGCGCCCCTCCCGGAACCCGCAGCTGATTGGGGCTGGTCAGCGGTGCAGTCGTGGTGCAGGCCGCATTTGTGCAGACAGCAGTTACATTTCCCGAGGCCGCATCGGCTGCCGGAACGGGAAGTGTAGCAATGTTGGTTACATAATTCGCGCCCGGATTGTTCCGGTCGAACAGATTGAAAAACTCCGCAAAGGGCATGATCGACCACCGCTCTCCGGCGCAGATGGGCCGCGCCACGCGCAGGTCCGCCTGAATGTAAGGGGTTCCGCGGAACTGATCCAGCGTCTCCGGCACGCCATTCATGGAAATCCGCCCTGCATTGTCGGCGGTTGTAATCGTGAAGGGCCGCGCGCTCTCCGCCTGCGTCAGCGTGCTGATTTCCATCCCTGCCGGCGCGTGCCAGGTTCCGGCCAGAACGGCGCGATGACGCACATCCTCGCCCGACGGGCCGTAATCGCCGGGGCCGAATGCATCCAGCGGATTGCACACGCCGTTGACGTAATCGAACAATTCACCCAGAACGCAGCCCCACGTCTGCGCCTTTGAGAAGGTGTAGTTGGCGATCAGACTGAACCGCCGCTGCACATTCCCCTGCAGGTGCAGCATCAGGGCGTTGTAGCTCGAGCGATTATCGGAATGAAAGTCGTTGATAGCGGGGACCACATTCGCCTGACTCGGATCGCTGGCGGCCAGCAGCGGGGTAAACAGGTTTGTCCCGCCGGAGTAGCTGTAAGCGCGATACGCGTGATTGCCTTCTTCGTGGGTGTAGTCGGCGCTCACCTGCCACTTGGCGCTCAACGCGTGCTGCACGCCAGCCGTGGCGTGGATGGCGTACGGCGTGCGGTAGTGCGGATCGATGATATTCCCCGCCCCGCCCGAGGCGTCTCCGGGGACGCACCCGGCATTCTCTGCGCCGCCTGGATTCTGCGCCGGATCGATACATGAGCCAGGGACAGCATTCACCGCCTGGAAGGCGGTCACCCACCCGTTCTGCGCCAGATCATCAAAGTAGAGGCCAAATCCCGCGCGGATCACCGTATTCCCGCTGCGGGTTGGTTGCCAGGCAAGGCCGAGCCGCGGCGCAATTTGCGCGCGATCGTCGTGCGGCACGCCATTCGCCAGGGGAATTTGTAACGCGCGCAGTGTCAGAACCGCCGGATTGGCCGCCTGGGTTCGTCCCGACGCGAGAAAGAGCCCGTCGGTGGTCGACCAGCGCAGGCCGTAGTTCACGGTGAGCCGCGGCGCCGCGCGCCACGAATCTTCGGCGTAGAGCGCGATGCGCTGCACATTCTGCGAAAAGCCTCCGCCGAGGCTGGAGGTCGAGGCGCCCGCCTGCATGTCGGTTCTGAACTGCGCGGGATTTGCCAAATACCAGGTCGGGTTCTGCGGAAACTGATAGAGCGTCTCGGTATTGCCCGGAAATCCGCCGCTCAGCACCGGCTCGTGGATGAAGTTGATGCCGAACCGAACCGCGTGCCGCGCGCGATCGTTGGCCAGATCGTAGCGCAGCTGATATTTCTCCTGATTGCGCAGCGACGGGAAGAAGGTAATGGGCGTGGCGAACTGATTATCTCCGTAGGTCTCGAATCCGGAAACGGTGAGCGAAGTGGAGCTAAAGGGAAATGCCAGCGCGAAACCGAGATCCGCATTGCGAGTCTGCGTCAGGTGCAGGCCGCTCGCGCCCAGCACCAGGCGTCCCACCCACGTCTGGCTGAACAGGAACTGATTGCTGATCGCCAGATTCATGTAGTTGTTGTGAGTCAGCAGACCGGTAGTGGGCAGCGTTCCCTGCTCCACCAGATCGTTATGCGTCGTATAGTCGTCGCTCGATGCGCGCAGAAACCAGGACGAGCGCGGGGCTTGCGCCCAGTCGAATCGGAGCAGCTCAAAATAGTCGCGAAACGGAATGGGCACGATTGCCGGGACCTGGATGGACGACACACCGGGGATCAATCCGTCCGCGGCCAGAGTCGCCAGCGCATCGAACTGCGCCGTGCTCGCCGGGCTGTAGGCAATGCTGGCGTTCTCGTGCACATATTCAGCCGAGCCAAAGAACCAGACCTTGTTCTGCTGCAGCGGGCCGCCCAGCGTACCCACATAATTTTGCCGCGAAAACGGCTGCTTTGGATTGGGCGCCGGGTTTTCGATGGGGAATCGAGCGTTGAGCGCAGCCGCGCGCTCGTAAAACGCGCCGCCGCCATGCCAGTCGTTCGTGCCCCGCTTCGTGGTCAGCACCACCGAGCCAGCCGTCGTTCCGCCGGTATCGGCATCCTCCTGCGCGGTGCGGATCGCAAACTCATCGACCGAATCCGGCGAGAAGTTCTGCAGAAATCCTCCGATGTAATCGTCGGAATTGTCGACACCGTCGACGGTCATTTCGTTGTTCAGCCCTGAACTGCCTCCGGTGGAGACGGCGGTAATGCGCGCCTTGGTCGGATCGGAGGGTTCGACCGGCTCGGTGCCTGGCGCGAGATAGGCGATATTGGCAAAGCTGCGCGCCGCCAGGGGCAGCGTATCAAGATCCTGGCTGGTAATGATGGCCTGATGCACCTGGCTGGCCGTATCGATCGGCTGCATGGTGATCGACGAAGTGCGTCCCTTCACGTTTACCGTCTCGGCCGCGGTCTCTGGCGAGAGGGTGACTGTGACGGCGCGAATCGCCGCAACGTTGACCGGCACGTCCGCCGTCGCCGGTGCGAACCCACGCGCCGTAACCGTTACGGCGTAATTTCCAGGAGCCAGGTCATCGATGTGGAATTCGCCACGGGCATCCGCGATCACGCGGCGCCCCAGCGACGAGCCGCGCAGGTGGACTTCTATGGTTGCGGCCGGCACCCGCGCCCCGGTTGCGTCCTCAACGGTGCCGCGCAGGGAGCCGGTTGGCGTTTGCGCCCAAAGGCCATCCGGACACAACCCGGCGACCGCGAGGAGCGCCAACAACGAAAGGGTAAATATCCGTTTCATGAATGAGAGTTCCTGTGCCGACCGCAAAAGGGGCGTTTGCTGCGCGCGCAGCCTGCGGCCCTTCGGAATATGTTGCTTATTGTTGCACGCCCTTACAGGGCAGGCGCGTCCCGGCGGGACGTCTCGGCAGACGGGAACCGTTCTTCCGCGCCGGACCTATCGGGAGTAGCATGGTCCCGCAATCCATAGAGAGGCTCGGCTGTACCCTGCGCGATGAAATCCCACACGTTTTTCTCTCTGCCTTGTTCCTTCGGCCTCGCGCTGCTTTGCGCGGCCTCGCTTCCGGCTCAAAACAGCACCAGCCCCGCTGCGCCGGCCGCCGCTGAAGCCAGCGCGCCGTACCGCAATCCCAAACTCACGGTTGACGAACGGGTCGCGGACCTGATGAGCCGCATGACGCTCGAAGAGAAGGTCGATCAGATTTGTGGCGGCGACCAGTATCAGGGGGTCATCGATCCCACCGGCACCTACGATCTGCAGAAGGCGCGGACGGCGCTCATGCGGCAGGGCGATCCCGACTTCAGCATTGCGCCGCGGGATTCGGCGCTGCTGACCAATGCGATTCAGAGATATCAGATGGAGAAAACGCGGCTCGGCATCCCGGCTCTGTTTCAGGGGGAGGCCCTCCATGGCGACATGGAGGACGGGAGCACGAGCTTCCCGCAGGCGCTGGGACTGGCGGCGACGTGGGATCCGGCCCTGGTGCATCAGGTGTTCAATGCGGCCGGCAATGAGGCCGGGGCGCGCGGCCGGGGTCAGGTCTTCGCGCCGGTTCTGGGGCTGGCCCGCGACCCGCGCTGGGGCCGTACCGAAGAAACCTATGGAGAAGATCCATTCCTTGTCTCACGCATGGGCATCGCCGCCGTCACGGGCCTGCAGGGCGACAGCTATTTCATCGGCCGCGACCATGTAATGGCCACCGCCAAGCACTACGCGGTGCACAGCCAGCCGGAAGGCGGCACGAACACGGCGCCCGGCAACTACTCCGAGCGCACCATCCGCGAAAACTTCTTTGTGCCCTTCCAGGCAGTCGTGCAGGAAGCCAATGTCGGCAGCGTGATGGCCTCGTACAACGAGATTGACGGCATTCCCTCGCACATCAACCACTGGCTGCTCGATCGCGTGCTGCGCCAGGAGTGGGGCTTTCAGGGATTTATCACCTCCGACGGCGACGGCATCCAGATGCTGTGGCAAACGCACCATGTGGCTGCCGATAATGCCGAAGCGGCGCGCGAGGCGATCGCCGCAGGCATCGACTACGACCTTTCCGACGGCTCGGCTTACCGCACGCTGCTCTGGCAGGTGAAGCAGGGCGTCGTGCCGGAGAGCCAGCTCGATCGCGCAGTCTCCAAAGTGCTCGCCGCGAAATTCCGGCTCGGGCTCTTTGATAACCCTTATGTCGATCCCGATGTGACGGCGCGCATCGTGAACAGCCCCGCGCATCAGGCCCTGGCAGAAAAGGCCGCGGAAGAGGTCATCGTTCTGCTGAAGAACGACAAGAACCTGCTGCCCCTCGATCTCTCGAAGCTGCATTCTATCGCCGTGATCGGCCCCGACGCCGCTGACGTCCATGTTGGCGGATACAGCCGCCAGCCCGGACACGAGGTCAGCATTCTGCAGGGGATTCGCGATTACGTGGGCAACAAAGCGACGGTGAACTACGCCGAGGGCTGCAAGATCACGACCGCGCCGGAAGGCTGGCGCGGCTGGTCCGCGAACGACGTCAAGCTGGCTGCCGAGGATCCGACGGCCATTGCCGCGGCAGTAGCTGCCGCTCGCAAGTCGGATGTGGCCATCCTCGTGGTCGGCGAGAACGAGAGCACGAATCGCGAGGCCTGGAGTGAAAACCACCTCGGCGACCGCGACTCGCTCGACCTGCTCGGCGCGCAGAACGACCTGGTGAAGGCGGTCGTCGAAACGGGCAAGCCGATCGTCGTGATCCTGATCAACGGCCGGCCGCTCTCGGTCAACTATATTGCGCAGAATGTGCCCGCGATTCTCGAAGGCTTCTATCTGGGCGAGGAAGGCGGCACGGCCGCGGCGCGCGTCCTGTTTGGCGACGCGAATCCTGGCGGCAAGCTGCCCATCACCTTCCCGCACTCGGTCGGCGACCTGCCGGACTTCTACAACCACAAGCCCACCGACAATCGCACCTATGCTTTCTCCACGCGCGAGCCCCTCTATCCCTTCGGCTACGGCCTGAGTTACACGACGTTCCAGTTCGACAACCTGAAGGTTGAGCCGAACCACATCGAGACCGGCGGCACCGCAAAGGTGTCCGTCGATGTGACCAACACAGGGTCGCGGGCCGGAGACGAAGTGCCGCAGCTCTACGTCCATGAGGAGGTCACTTCGCTGACGCGTCCGGTCATGGAGTTGCGCGGATTCCAGCGCATCACGCTGCAGCCCGGCGAAAAGCGCACCGTGACGTTCACCGTCGGCCCGGACGATTTTTCGTTCTACAACGCCGATATGCACAAGGTGGTCGAGCCGGGAACGATCGATCTGATGGTCGGCCCCAGTTCCGCGGAGACCAAAACCATTCATCTCGAGGTCGGGACGCCGGGCCTGGTGCCCAAAGCGCCGCTGCCGCCGCCGCCCGCCGGGTCCGAATCCGGCGTGGTGAGCACGTTTGACGAAGGAGACCAGCCCACCGCCAATTACGGCTCGTGGATACCCGCCTCCGATTCGATGAATGGCGGCAAATCGACGTCAACCCTGAAAATTGTCTCGCCGGGCGCGGAAGGGTCGAAGGGCGCGCTGGAGGTATCCGGTGCAATCGCCTCCGACTCGGACCATCCCTTTGCCGGAGCGCTCTTCTTTGCCGGATCGCATCCCATGGAGCCGGTCAACCTCTCCGGGAAGAAAGAAATTCGCTTCTGGGCCAAAGGTGACGGCCACAGTTACGCATTGCTGGTGCTCACCGAGAAACGCGGCGGGCAGAACGGCATGCCGGCGATGACCAGCTTCACCGCGGGTCCGGAATGGAAGCAGTTCACCTTCCCGTTCTCGACGTTTGAGACCGACGGCAGCGACATCACAGCGGTCGGTTTCGCTGAGATTCAGAATCCCGGTAAATTCAGTTTCGAGATCGACCAGGTCGAGATTCGCTGAACTTTTCTCTGATTCTGTTCCGGCGCGGCAGCTATCTCCCTGATAGCTGCCGCGTGCCCGGCCGCAGTACGCATACGTCTTTTGTGCTATCTCGGTGACCTAACGGTACCTTGTCTTCCCCCCACCCGGCCGATACCATTCGAGCCATCTACGCTGCCAGCATTCTCTTCTGCGCGCATTTCTGCCGCCCCGGGCTGGCGCAGCTCAGACGGGGTTTTGCAGTCTTGCAGGCTCAAAGAAAAGGTCATGAAGATCAGCACTCTTCGTCTCGTCATTGCCGCAGTGAGCGCAGGACTTACGCTGCCGCTCGTCGCTCAGTCCACGGCAGGTAACCTGCCCTTCCCGGCCAACCGGATTGTTGCTCCCATCAACGAGAACGTGGTCGTCGCGTTGCCGGGGAATGTTCATCCCATGATCCGAGCCGCGGTCGATCGCGGAGCCGCGCCCGGCGATACGCCGACCGGCAGCATCACGCTGGTGCTGGCGCGCAGCCAGGCGCAGCAGCAGGCGCTGACGCAATACCTTCAGGAGTTGCAGAACCCCGCTTCTGCGAACTTCCACAAATGGCTGACGCCCGCGCAGTATGGCGCGCGCTTCGGCGTCTCCGATTCCGACCTCCAGACCGTCGAATCGTGGCTGCAGTCGCACGGCTTCAAGATTGAGAAGGTTGCGCAGGCCCGCAACGCGATCCAGTTCTCCGGCACATTCGCTCAGGTCGGCAGCGCCTTCCACACCAGCATGCACGTCTACAACGTGGCGGGACAGAAGCACCTCGCCAACTCCACCGATCCGGCGATTCCTGCTGCGCTGGCGCCGGTAGTTGCCGCGGTTGGCCCGCTCAACGACTTTCGTCCCCACTCGAATCTCATTCCTGGCCCGCGGGGCACCTGGGACGCCACGCACCACACCATCGTCCCGCAGTTCACGTTCCAGAATGACGGCTTGTCGATGCTGTACGTCGACCCCGCCGACGCAGCCACCATTTACGACACCCCGAACAAGAAGCTCAACGCCAACTTTGCGGGTACGACGACTTACGACGGCACCGGCGTCATCATCGGCGTCGCTGGAGACTCGGACATTACGTTGCAGGATGTCGCGAACTATCGCACCGGCTTCCTCGGCGAAACGGCAGCGGCCGCGGATGTGCCGACCGTGATTCGCCCCGGCAACGACCCCGGCATCAACGGCGCAGCGACCGAGGGCCTGCTCGACGTGGAAGTGGCGGGTGGAATGGCGCCTGGGGCGAAGATCGATTTCTACACAGCAGCCGACACGAACCTGACCGCGGGGTTGTTTCAGGCGATCAACGCAGCGATTGACGACAACATCGTCAGCATCCTCAACATCAGCTTTGGCGAGTGCGAAGCCGACGCGGGCGCAGCGCTCAACGCGCAGCTGAACGAATATTTCGAGCAGGCGGCGGCGCAGGGCATCAGCGTGACGGTTTCGGCGGGCGATGCCGGTTCGGCGGGCTGCGACAATTTCGACACGGAAGAGCAGGCCTCGCTGGGACTGGCCGTCAACGCCATCGCATCGACGCCTTTCACGATTGCCGTGGGCGGCACCGATTTCGGCAATCTGCCCGGCACCTTCACTTCTTACGTCACAGATGTCTCCGAAGGAACCGCCCCGTACTACCTGACCGCGAAGAATTACATCCCGGAGACGACGTGGAACGATTCGACGCTGACCAACACGGTGCTGGTCGACAACGAATTCCCGCCCAAGCCTGACCCGACGAACATCATCGCCGGCAGCGGCGGTGTCAGCAGCGTGTACA
The DNA here is from genome assembly GCA_049802575.1 of Acidobacteriaceae bacterium. GTDB lineage: Bacteria > Acidobacteriota > Terriglobia > Terriglobales > Acidobacteriaceae > Palsa-343. The sequence continues at coordinate 18,755 of JBARMS010000161.1, forward strand.
TCAAGCCGTGGTTCCAGACGGCGCTCACTCCGGCCGACGGCGCCCGCGACCTGCCGGACGTCTCCATGCTGGCGGGCAATGGGTACTACGACGCCGCGTGGCTGGTGTGCTCTGACAGTGTGGACGCCGGCGACGGGGCCAGCTTCTTCACCGACTGCCAAAACACGAACGGGACCTTCGCATCCGGCGCCACCTTCGAGGGTGTCGGCGGAACTTCCGCCGCCGCGCCGGCGTTTGCCGGCATCCTGGCTCTCGTGGAGCAGGCACAGGGCGGACGGCTCGGCCAGGCAGACAGCGTCCTGTACGCCCTGGCGCAGTCGCAGTACTCCACCGTGTTTCACGACGTCACCGTTGGCAACAACTCGGTCTACTGCGTGGAGGGCTCGCTGGACTGCCTGCCGTCGCTCGCGGACTGCACCAACGGCCTGCCGGATTGCGTGCCGAACCCATTGCTGACTGAATCCGGATACGACGCCGAAGTCGGCTACGATCTCGCGTCGGGGCTCGGCAGCGTGGATGCAACCAATCTGATCCGGTTCTGGAAGAACAATGCGCTGACGGCCACGAATACCGGCCTCACCATCAACAGCAGCGCCAATCCGGTGACGGCGGTACACGGGACCAGCCTGAGCTTTGGGGTGAGCGTCAACCCGGCGTCGGCAACCGGCACGGCGGTGGTTCTGGGTGGCCAGGACGGCACCTTCACCATTCCGCTCACGTCGGGCGCCGGGACAGCCTCGTATAACGGCCTGCCCGGAGGCTCTTACACGGTGACGGCCCGTTATAGCGGCGATGCGAACAATGCGGCCAGCACGTCGAGCCCCATCAGCGTCGATATCACGGGTGAGCCGAGCACCACGGCCCTCACCGTCACGGGCTATGGCTTCTCCGGCCCTGGCGTGACGTATCCGGTCAACGCCATTCCCTATGGCTCTTACGTCTTCCTCAACGCGCAAATCACGGGGACCGCGGAAGGCGCAAAGACCGAAGGCGCGGCTACGGGCACGGTGGACTTTTTGGATAGCGGCGCTTCGCTGGGATCGGAGAACATCGGCCTGAACAATGTTTCTTCGTATCCGGCGCTCAACAACAATTACCCGCTGTTCGCCATCGGCAAGCACACCATCACGGCGAAGTACTCCGGCGACGCGAGCTACAACAGCAGCAACAGCGGCGCCGTCAGCTTCACGGTGGTGAAGGCGCCCACGACGACGGCAGTGACCGCGACACCTTCGACGGTCAACGTCACGACCGCGAGCTACGTCTCCGTCTCGATCGCCACGCCGTTCAATCTGGCGGCTGCGCCCGGCGGCACGGTTACGCTGACCTCCGGCTCCACCACGCTCGGCACGATCACGTCGTTCTCGCTCAATTCGCAGCCTTCGGTTGCGGGCTCCTACATCCTGACCGGGGTGGCTCAGATTGCGGGCAGCCAGCTTGCCGCGGGCGCCAATACGATTACCGCGACCTACAGCGGGGATGCCCACTACGCGGGCTCCTCCACAACCTTCACGCTGACGAACACCAGCGGCGTCGGCTCGTTCAACCTCACCAACAGCGGCGCCATCACGGTCGCTCCCGGCGAGAGCGCCAGCACCAGCGTGACCGTGACACCTGCCGCCGGTTTCTCCGGGCCGGTCGACTTCGCCTGCTCCGTTCCGAAGGGCTTCACCGGAACCTGCACCGTGCCTGGACCCGTCAACGTCAGTGGGGCAGCGGTTTCGGTCCTCGTCGCGGTCGGGGTCGGTTCGGGATCCACTCCCGGCACCTATTCCGTCACGGTGATCGGGGCCGATGACACGGGCAAGACCACGGCATCGACCAGCTTCAACGTCATCGTTTCGGCGCCGGTGAATCCGACACCCGGCTTCTCGCTGTCGAACAGCGGGCCGCTTACCGTCCCGGAAGGCACCAATTCAAGCAACACGCTCACACTGACCCCCGCCAACGACTACACCGGCACGGCGAATATCACGTGCACCGTCACAACGGCCATTGCCAATCCGGTGAACCTGCCCACCTGCTCCGGCACAGCGGTCGCTGTCACGGGCGCGTCGCCGGTTGGCTTTACCGTGCAGATCGCTGCAGCGAACACCACCTCGGTGGGCACGTACACCGTCAACGTCACGGCCACGGATTCGTCGAGTTCGTCGATCACGGCCGGCACCACATTTGCGCTGACAGTCAACAGCCCTCCGATCTCGATCTCGGCCAGCGGCGGCATCTCCATCAACCCGGGCGCGACCAACGGCAATTCAGCCAGCATCACCATTACGCCTGCGGACGGCTACACCGGGACGGTGAACCTGGCCTGTAAGCTGACCTCGCAGCCCGCAAACGCCAGCAATCTGCCCACCTGCTCGGTGACGAATTCCGTCGTCATCACCGGAAGCGCGCCGGCTACGGCAACGCTCACGATCAACACCAGCAGCAGCACGAAGAGCGCAGCCACGCCACCGTTGAAGACGTTCTTCCTGGGCGGCGGGGCAGCGCTGGCATTCGTGGTGTTCTTTGGAATTCCAGCTCGCCGCCGCATCTGGCGCACACTGTTCGGCGTGCTGGCCGCCGTCGTTCTGGTATCCGGGATCGGCTGCGGCGGCATCATGCAGCCGACTTCGCCGGGTGGATCCACAGTTGCAGGAACCACTCCCGGGAACTACGTCTTTACCGTCACCGGCGTCGATGCGGCCACTCAGGTTTTGACCGCTTCAACGACCGTCACCGTCACCGTGAAATAGTCACCGTTGTCGTTACAGATCCGGGCGCGGACTACTCCGCGCCCTTTCTTTTTGCAGACGTCCCGGCGCGCGGCTATGCCCGGCCGCTTCCCTTCACTGCTGCGATACCGGCCGCGCCCAGAGCGGCCACCGCGACCAGGGCTGTCAGGCGCGCGGTCCGGCGCGCATGGATGCGCCGATGCGCCAGCGCAGCCTCCGGCCTGTCGCGTTCGACGCCACCCCGCTCGGCCTCGTCGCAGCTCTGCGCCATGCGAATGACTTCAGCCAAATGCAGCGCCTGGCGATCGGTTTCCTGAGCAATTTGCGTGCGGCAACTGAAGCCGTCGGCCACGATCAGCGTATCGTCGCCGGCTTCGCGTACTTTGGGCAGCAGCGACCGCTCGCCAATTTCAAGAGAGATTCCGTACTTGTCCGCTTCGAAGCCAAATGATCCGGCCATGCCGCAGCAGCCTGACGCCAGAATCTGCGCGTCGAGCCCCATCTTCTCCATGGTCTTCTTCTCGTCGTCGAAGCGAATGACCGACTTGTGATGGCAGTGGCCCTGCACGAGAGCCCTGCGCGCCATGCGCGGCATTTTGAAATCCGGCGCCTTTTTCTCGAGCAACTCGCTCAGCACAAACGTCTGCTCGCGCAGCTTCATGGCCAGCTTGTCATTCGGAAACAGGTTGCGCATTTCATCGCGAAAGACGGTCGCGCAGCTCGGCTCCAGCACGACCATGGGAACGCCCGCTTTAATATCCTTCTTCATCGTCTTCAGAATCTTGCGCAGATACGACTTGGCCATGTCGAGAAAGCCGTAGTCGTAGAGCGGACGTCCGCAGCACAAATGTTTGAACGGCACGATCACCTGGAACCCTGCGCTCTCCAGCACCTCGGTGGCGGACTGAGCAGTTTCCGGGAAGAAGTAGTTGTTGAAGGTGTCCGGCCAGAGGATAACCTTGCCGCGCTCACCGGATTTCTTCGCGCCGCGTTTTTTGAACCAGGCCCTGAAGGTTTCCGGGGCGAACTCGGGAATCGACCGGCCCTGCGGCATGCCTGCGGCGACTTTCGCCAGTGCGTTCAGTCCAGGCGTCTGTGTGACCAGGTTCACGAATCCCGGCCACATCGAAGCGAGCCGCGACCACTTGTCGATCCAGCCGAAGGCATAGGCATAGCGCGGGCGCATGCGGCCTTCCCAGTAGTGCGACAGGAACTCGGCCTTATAGGTCGCGATGTCCACGTTGACCGGGCAATCGCCCTTGCATCCTTTGCAGCTCAGGCAGAGGTCGAGCGCCTCCTTCACGTTCTCGTCGCGCCAGCGGTCTTCGACGATTCCGCCATGCATCATTTCCCACAGCGTGTGCGCGCGGCCGCGCGTCGTGTGCTTCTCGTCGTGCGTCACCATGAAGCTCGGGCACATGGTGTCGTCCTCGGGCTTTTCGCTGTCTCTGCGGCGGCATTTTCCGATGCCAACACACCGCATCGCCGCATGAGCAAAGCTGCCGCCATCGTCAGGAAACTGGAAATGGGTCTTCGGCTTCCACGGATGATAGTTCGCGCCCAGGCGCAGATCTTCATCCATGCGGTTGGCGTCGATCAGCTTGCCCGGGTTCATCTTCCAGTCGGGATCCCAGATGGCTTTGTATTCGCGAAACGCCTCCATGAGCTGCGCGCCGAACATTTTCTCGAGGAACTCGCCGCGCGCCTGGCCATCGCCGTGTTCGCCGCTCCAGCTGCCGTCATATTTGTGGCAAAGACTCGTCGCCTCTTCGACAAACGAGCGGTATTTCCTGATGCCTTCCGCGCTGCGCAGGTCGAAATCGACGCGGCAGTGAACGCAGGCCTGCCCAAAGTGTCCGTAGAGCGCCGGGTTGTAGTCGTACTTGTTGTAGAGCGCTCGCAGCTCGCGCAGATATTTGCCCAGCTTCGCAGGCTCGACCGCAGAATCTTCCCACCCCGGCCAGGTATCCGGCTCGCCGGGCACAAAGGCAGTCGCGCCCAGCCCGGATTCGCGGATCTCCCACATGTGCGCCATCTCCCCCTTGTCGGTGAGCAGGCGCATGTGGACGCCGGGATGGCGTTTCTTCAGCGACTCCATGGCTCGCTCGGCCATCTCGATGGCATCCTGCTTGCGGTCGGCGCCGAATTCCGCCATCAGCCATCCATGGCCTTCCGGCAGCAGGTTGAGGAACCGTTCATGGCGATCGCCTTTCTTGACGATGTTGTGACGCAGCCGGTCGTCGATGCCCTCCAGCGCCACCGGCTTAAACGCATCGATCTCGAGCACGTCGTCGGCGGCCTCATAGATGTCCGGGTAGCCGAGCATCAGAATCGCCCGCTCGGCCTTTGCGTCGACCAGCCGGACCTTTGCTTCCAGCACCGTCACCAGCGTGCCCTCGCTGCCCACCAGCGCCCGCGCGATGTTGAAGCGGCCATCCTCTTTGGGCAGCAGCTCGTTCAGGTTGTATCCGGAGACACGCCGCGGAATCGGCGGAAACTTCTCGCGGATTTGCTCGGCGTACTGGTCGCGCAGCGACTTCAGGCGCGCGTAGATCTCGCCCTGGCGACCGCCCTGCGCAATCTTCCGGTCCATCTCCTTTTGGTTCATCCAGCCGACGGTCATGCGCGTGCCGTCGTAGAGAAGAACGTCCAGCTCCTCGACGTTTTCCTCCACTTTGCCGGCCATTTGGGCGTGCGCTCCGCAGGAATTGTTGCCGATCATGCCGCCGAAGCAACAATGATTGTGGGTCGCGGGATCGGGCCCCCACGTGAGCAAATTGCCAGTCAGATGCAGCGCCTTGTCGCGCAACTCGTCGCAAACGGTGCCCGGCAGCACGCGCGCCCAGCGATTTCTGGCGTTCACTTCCAGCACGCCGCCCATGTATTTCGACCAATCCATGACGACAGCCACGTTGCACGTTTGGCCAGCCAGGCTCGTGCCGCCGGCGCGTGAGGTCAGCGGCGCTCCGAATTGCCGGCACAGCGCGACCGTGCGGATGACGTCGCGCTTCGAGCGCGGAATGACCACCCCGATCGGGACCTGGCGGTAATTCGAGGCGTCCGTCGCGTAGAGGGCCTTCGTCCCGGCGTCGAAGCGCACTTCGCCTTCAATCTCCTGCTCGAGCGCCTTGCGCAACTGCTCGGCATCCACGCCCCCGCTGCCTCGCCGCACCGCATAACCACGCGTTAAGGTTTCTGGTGCAATCAGCGGCGCAGCGGTCGCAGACATATTGGTTCCCTCCCCGTTGTAATGAGACTGGTGTCTCGAAATCTCTCGCGAGCCGGCCCGGCGAACCGCACGGGTTGCAGCGCAGCGCTCGACATTGTGCGGCTAGGCGGCGTACTTTTCCGCGTCGGCCCGGCGCAGCACCAGGCCATTGCCCGGCCGCGACAGATCCGGCCGCAGCTTGCCATCCACCAGTTGCGGCAGCCCGTCAAAAAACATCTGCTCGATGCGCGTGTGATCGTAGAAGTATTCGATCTCGGTGAATGGAATCGCCGCGCACGCCGCATGCACGTGGAGCGCCGGAGCCGTATGCGACGACAGGGGGACGTTGTGCGCATCGCACAGGGCCGCAATCTGCATGAATCCGGTTACGCCGCCGCACCGCGTCATATCCGCCTGCAACACGTCAACCGCACTGGCCGCCAGCATATTGTGGAAGTCGAGGAGCCGATAGCCATACTCGCCCGCTGCAATTTCCATACGCGCCGGCGCGCGGTCGCGCACGAAGCGCAGCCCCTCGAGATTGTCTGAGGTGACCGGCTCTTCAAACCAGCGCACGTTGTGGATCGCCAGCATATCGGCCTGCTCCAGCGCCTGGCGCGGCGTGTAGGCGCCATTTGCATCCACGTAGAGCCGCACCCGCGGACCGATGGCATCGCGGGCCACATTCACCCGCTCCTTATCGCGCTTTGGATCGCGGCCGATCTTCATCTTGACGGCACACATGCCTTCGGAGGCCCATCCTCCCAACTGCTTCGCGAGTCGTTTGTCGGTATACGAGGTGAATCCGCCGCTCCCGTAGACCGGGGCTTCCGTCCGCACCTGGCCGAGCAGCGCCACCAGAGGTACGCCCAGCAGCCGGGCTTTCAGATCCCACAGGGCGCAGTCGACCGCGGAAATGGCCATGGAGCAGATGCCGGGCCGACCGAGATTGCGAATGCCCTTCCACATGGCCATATAGGCAGCCGGCGGCGACATGGCATCCGCGCCGACCACGGCGTCGCGCAGGATGTCGTGAACCAGCGCCGCCGTTCCTGAATCGGCGTAGGTATACCCGATGCCTTCCTGGTCGCCGGCCCGCACGGTGGCAATCACGATCGTCGTGTGGTCCCAGGAGATGGTGCCGTCCGACTCCGGCCCGTCGGTGGGGATGGTGTAACTGGAGACCTTCACATCGGTGACAACCGCGGAAGAGAACGAAGACTTGCGAAGAGGAGGCGTTTTGGGAGAAGAAACCAGCCAGCGGCGCATAAGTGTTGGAGCGGGAGCCCTTCCGGTACGATGTCCAACGCTCCGATCCGGGTTTTCTTTCCCGCGAGACGCGCCGTCCACGCTGAGCTTTCAGCACAAAGGCGCGTTCATCCATCCCCAATCCCCAACACCTCATCCCTGGTCCCCGCCTTTCCGCATCCAATCGAAGTTGCCCGAGGGGGGAAACATGGGAGTGCACGAGAAGAATCAGCCGGAAGTCGTTGTCATCACCGGAGCGTCAGCCGGAGTGGGCCGCGCGACGGTTCGCGAATTCGCCCGCCGGGGCGCGTTCATTGGCCTCATCGCGCGCGGCGAAGAGGGTCTGGAGGGCGCACGCCAGGAAGTTGAGTCGCTGGGCGGCAAGGCGCTCGTTCTGCCTACCGATGTGGCCGATCCGGCCGCCGTGGAAGCCGCTGCCGAGCGCGTCGAGCGCGAACTGGGCCCGATCGACATCTGGGTGAACAATGCCATGACGTCGGTCTTTGCGCCGATCAGGGAGATGACCGCCGAGGAATTCCGGCGCGTCACCGAGGTCACCTATCTCGGCTACGTTTACGGGACGCTTGCCGCGCTCAAGCGGATGCTGCCCCGCGACCGCGGGACCATCGTCCACGTGGGATCGGCGCTCGCCTATCGCAGCATCCCGCTGCAGGCGGCTTACTGCGCCTCGAAGCACGCCGTCCTCGGGTTCTTCGCCGCGCTGCGCACCGAGCTCATCCACGATCAGAGCCACGTCCACACCACCATGGTGCAAATGCCCGCGCTGAACACACCGCAGTTTGGCTGGGTGCGCAGCAAGCTGCCGCGCAAAGCGCAGCCGGTGCCGCCCATTTTCCAGCCGGAAGTGGCCGCGCGCGCCATTTATTACGCTGCGCATCATCCTGCGCGCCGCGAGTATTTCGTCGGCGGATCGACCGTCAAAGCCATCTTCGGGAACAAGCTGGCGCCTTCCTTCGCCGACCACTACCTGGCGCGCACCGGCTATGACGCACAACAGTACGACGGCTATCGCGATCCCAGCCGGCCAGACAATCTTTACCAGCCGGTCCCCGGCGATCACGGAGCGCACGGCAGCTTCACGGATCGAGCGAAGACGGAGAGCTGGGAGTTCTGGGCCGAATCCCACGTGCGGTGGCTGGCCGCCGCAGTGGGCATCGGCGTGGGCATCGCCGGCTTCGCCTGGAAGCAGCTGGCCTCTCCGTCCACGTCAAGACGCGTCAGCCGCCGGCTCAAATCCATCGAGAAACAGCACGATCCCTGGGCCAAAGCCGCCTGAAGAGAATCGGCTTGCGCGATGGGGCGGTCAGTGGGCCGGACCGGATCGGAGGGGGATGCGCTCATTGGGCGCAAGGTGAAACTGAATCTCCGCCCCTGAAGCAGAACGGATCTTCACCGGAGCCGCGTTTTCCGCGATGCCCACCGCCTCGCGCAACTCGCCGGTGCGGGTTGTGGTCACGCGAATCACACCGCTCACGGTCGCGATGCGCTGGCCGCTGAGCCAAAGCTCAGCATCCTGCACGCCATAACGCAGCTCCGCGGCCGCAGCCGGAATCTTGGCCGCGAATGTTGCCCGCCCCTTCGCCGGCGGCCGCACGTTCCACTCCAGCAGATCGTGCTGCTCGCGCACGCCGGAGAGTCGCCACAGAAAGTCGAAAAACACGAGCGCCGCGGGCGAATATCCACCGGCATCCTCGGTGAAGACGCCGCTCAGCGGATCCATCTGCTGGCGAAAGGCCCCCGCCTGCCGAATCGCGTCCATCCAGCGCTGCATCAGGTGCGCCAGCTCGGCGGGTTTTCCGTAATGCTCCATCCATCGCGGAGCACGGAGCGCGGTGAGAGCCTGGGCCGCGCCGCCCCAGGAATTTCGGGGAATCGGCCGCACGAACTGCGGGTCGTCCAGCGCCACCGAGGGAAACGGCCAGGGCGCCCAGAAAACTTTCGGGTTGTGGACTTGCCGCTGCCACGCCTTCGCAAACAGCGCCGCATCCGGAACATGCTCGCCGAGGACGCGCAGCGTGGCTGCGCTGCGCACCGCGACCCTGCGGTCCTCCGCATCGAGATCGCAGAAGCCGCCATCGTGCTCCGAGTACAGGCGGGCGACGATCAACTGCCGGATCGCCGCAGCATCCTGCGCCCATCGGTCGGCGTCGCTTGTCTTGCCCAGCGCATGCGCCATCGCGGCCAGCCCCACGCGGCCGCCGTAGACGGTTGCCGACAGATCGGGACAGAGCCGCGGCAATCCCGGCCCATCGGGACAGTGGCGCGCATCCCCGTCAGGACAGGAATTGGGCTCGTCGGCCCAGCGCGGGCTGTTGTCCATCCCGGTATCCCAGGTACAAAAGCCCTCGCAGAGACCGGTGCCGCGCGTGTTGCGAGAGCGCCGCAGCCACGCATCCCAGCGGCTGCCCGCCGCGTAGGCCTTCTCCAGCAGCTCGCTGTCGCCGGTCCGCTGCGCCAGCTCCAACGCCGTCGCGGCTATGGGTACGACCATCTGAATCTGGCCCCAGCCAGCGCCGCCGCTTGCCCTCTGCCCCGCCGGGCGCGTCTTCACCGCGTACGGAAGCTGGCCATCCGGCTTTTGCAGCGCGAAGAAGATGAGGTGGTTGTTGCGGGCGACCGCGCGGGCCGCCTGGGTGCCCAACTCGCCGTAAACCAGACCCTCCTGCGGACCGCATTCCTGCCAAATTCCCGGATACGCGGCGCCCTCGACCAGCACGGGCCCAGGAAAATCAGCCGTTTGCAGGATATTGCCGTTGAGGATCGCCAGCGCCGCGTCGTAGATGCCCATCAGGCCCGCATCATCGGTCCTGAAGGACCGGGCAGCGTCGGCGAAGGCGTCCTTTGCGTCTCCCTGCCGGGTCCCGGTTCCCGCGGATGCGCGCGCGGCAAGCCCGGCAGTCGAGCCGCCGGCCCGGGAACCAGCGGCTGCCCAACCCGAGGCAAGGGCTCCGAGCGCCACAAATTGCCTCCGGTTCATCCGTTTTCCTGTCTCCGCGCGGGATAGCAAGATACAGAGACGGAACTGGTGCGGAGTTTTTCTCGAAAAAGCGAAAAAACATCCTTTGCGTGACCCGGCCCGGTCCCTCGGGAAGTGCCCGCTCACTTCGCAGGTTCTGCGCCGTCTACCCCCGGTTACGGTAATCTTCTTTTGACGGCGTGCGCAGCAGTGGCTGTGCCCAACGTATGCACAGTGCCCTTTTCGACATTGGTCTGTTCGGCCTCATTACCTCGACCGGCTCCGCGCTGCTGGCCCTGGTGGGTCTTGTGCGCTTCCTGCGCCTGCGGGAAGCCCGGCCTTCGAGCGGGTTTTCGCCCCCGGTCAGCCTGCTGAAACCCCTCTACGGCGAGGAGCCGGGACTCGAGGAGCATCTCGAAACCTTCTTCCGGCAGGATTACCCGGCATTTGAAATCCTCTTCTGCGCCCGTTGTCCCAATGACCCGGCCCTGGCCAGCGCTCGCCGCATCTCCGCCCGTTATCCGCACATTCCCACGCGGTTCTTTTCCACCGGGGACGATACCTGGATCAACGCCAAGGTTTCCTCGCTCGAACTGATGGCGGAGGCCGCGCAGCACGATATTTTCATCATCAGCGACAGCGACGTCCGCGTAGCGCCGAACTACATCCGCGAGGTGGTCGCCCCGTTTGCCTCGGAGAAGGTCGGCGCCGTCACCTGCCTCTACCGGGGCGCAGCCGACCGCAGCCTGTGGTCGAAGCTCGAAGCTGCCGGCATGTCGGTGGAGATGACCGCCGGAGTCCTGACGGCGAGCCTGCTGGAAGGCATGAAGTTCGCACTCGGCCCCACCATGGCTGTGCGCCGGCTCGCCATCCAGCGCATGGGCGGATTCCAGGTCCTTGGCCCCTATTGCTCCGACGACTTTCTGCTCGGGTCCAGGGTCGCCTCGCAGGGCGCCACCGTGGTGCTCTCGCACCATGTGATCGACCACATCGTGCTCAACCTCGACCTGGCCGCCTCGCTCCAGCACCAGACGCGCTGGATGCGTTCCACGCGCTTTTCGCGTCCCCTCGGCCACCTCGGTATGGCTCTCACGTTCAGCGTGCCGTGGGGAATTCTCGCCTGCTGGGCTGCCTGGTCGCTGGGCCGTCCGGGCTTCGGAGCCGCCCTGCTCGCCTATTCCATTTTGCAGCGGATGATTCTCGCTGCCTTCACGGCTTCGTTCGCCGTGCACGAACGCCATCTGTTGCGCAGCGTAGCCCTGTATCCGCTGCGCGACCTGCTCGGCTTCTTCTGCTGGGTGGCCAGCTACGCCGGCAGCACGATTGTCTGGCGCGGGCACCGCTACCGGCTTACCCGCGGAGGGCTGATGCATCCCCTGCACGCGGAACCCGCGCACGCCGAATCCCCTCTTCCTACCTGAGCAAGGCCCTGGCCTGATCGCCAGGCGGACTGCTTGTCGCGTCTCGGCGCGCCAAAATTTCCTCCAGCGGCTGCCCCGATACATCGGATTCGGCCTTTTTCCCGTCTATCTCCCGTGCTGCTCCAGTGCTCTATACCCTAATCCCTATACCCTGTGTCTAGGTCTTGAAAACTGCCCTCATCATTGGAGCCGGGCCTGCCGGGCTCACCGCCGCGCTGGAACTGCTGCGCCGCACCGACGTGCGCCCCGTCGTGCTCGAAGCCACGGAACGCATCGGCGGCATCTCCTGCACCATCCGCCACAACGGCAACCGGATGGACATTGGCGGGCACCGCTTCTTCTCCAAGTCGGACCGCGTGATGGACTGGTGGACCGAGCTGATGCCTATTGCGGCGACGGAAAACGGCTCCGGGCTGCACGCGATCCATTACCAGAGCAAAGAGCGCCTGGTCGCTGCGGGCGCCGAGGCCGCGCCGGCCGACGCCGAGCTGGTGATGCTGGTGCGCCCGCGCAAGAGCCGCATTTACTTTCTGCGCAGCTTCTTCGATTACCCGCTCGCGCTGAACGGCCAGACCATCCGCCAGCTCGGGCTCGTGCGCATGACCAGAATCGGCATGGGTTATTTGCGCGCGAAGCTGTTTCCGCGCCGAGACGAGAAGACCCTCGAAGATTTCCTCATCAATCGCTTCGGCACCGAGCTCTACCTCACGTTTTTCAAGTCCTACACGGAGAAAGTCTGGGGCGTACCCTGCGATCAAATCAGCGCCGAATGGGGCGCGCAGCGCATCAAGGGACTGTCGCTGCGCACCGCCATCGCTCACTTTCTGAAAAAGACGTTCTCGCGCCGGAAGTCCTCAGGCATCGCGCAAAAGGGCACAGAAACCTCGCTCATCGAGCGCTTCCTTTATCCCAAATATGGTCCGGGGCAGCTGTGGGAACATGTTGCCGATCTGGTGCGGGAAAAGGGCGGCGAAGTGCGCCTCGGCTGGCGTGTGCACTGCCTCCACGTTGAAGGCGATCGCGTCGTCTCGGTCCACGCAACCGACCCCTACGGGGCTTCGCACACCTTTCCGGCGGACTACGTTTTCTCCACGATGCCGGTCCGCGAACTGATTCACGCGCTCGACATCGAAGTTCCAGCGGACATTCGCGCCATCGCCGACGGCCTCGTGTATCGCGACTTCATCACCGTCGGCCTGCTTGTGGACCGCCTCGCCGTCACCGAACCGGACGGCTCGCCGCTCAAAGACACCTGGATTTATATTCAGGAGCCCGATGTGCAGGTGGGGCGGCTGCAGATCTTCAACAACTGGAGCCCGTTCATGGTGGCCGACCCGACGAAGGTGTGGATCGGCCTCGAATACTTCTGCTACGACACGGACGATCTCTGGAAAATGTCTGACGCCGACATGGCCCGCTTCGCCATCGCCGAAATCGAGAAGATCGGCATCCTGCGCGCCACTGACGTGCGCGATACGCACGTGGTTCGCGTTCCCAAAACCTACCCCGCCTACTTCGGCACCTACGACCGCTTCGACGAGATCGTAAGCTACATGGACCAGTTCCAGAACCTGTTTCTCGTCGGCCGCAACGGCATGCACAAGTACAACAATCAGGACCACTCCATGCTGACCGCGATGACCGCGGTCGATCAGATCGCGGCGGGCAAGATCGACAAGTCGGCGCTGTGGCAAATCAACACTGAGCAGGAATATCACGAGGAGAAGAAGTGATGCTGCCCACCGCGCCCCTGAGCGGTCCGTTCACTCCCACACCTGCGTATGCCGCCGCTGCCACCAGCACGGAGCCGCGCCGCCATGCGGGAACAGCGCCTTCGCACAGGGCACCTGCGCGGTGCCGAGGAAGTCGTACTCCTGCTTGTTTCCCTTGAGCGCCGTTGACAGGTACTGTTCCACCTGCACGGTGTCGTAGCCTCCGCCGCGCGCCGCGCGCACCGCGAAGATACCCCAGTCGGCCAGGTAAAGCACGATCGCGGCGATCATCGCCGCCAGCGCCACGCGGCCCAGCAATGTCAGCAGTCTTTTCATCTCGATGAAACAGCGTACGCCTGTCGCGGTTTTTGCTATACCCTGCACCCTGTCCCCTATACCCTACTTGCTATGGATCTCTCAGCGATTCAATCCGCGCTGCGTGAGGCCGGGGTTGAAGCCTGGCTCTTTTATGACCACCACCACCGCGACCCGCTGGCCGCCGCCATTCTCGGCCTGCCGGATCACGGACTGGTTTCTCGCCGCTGGTATTACGTGATTCCCGCGGAAGGCGAACCGCGCAGGCTGGTCCATCGCATCGAGTCCGGCAAGCTCGATTCCCTGCCCGGCTCCAAAGGCGCCTACTCGTCATGGCAGGAACTGCACCGCGCGCTCGATGCCATGCTCGCGCCCTGGACGCGCATCGCCATGCAATACTCGCCCAACAACGACATCATGTACGTCTCGATGGTCGACGCCGGCACGGTCGAGTTCCTCCGCTCCCTCGGCAAGCAGATTGTCAGTTCCGCGGATCTCGTCAGCCGTTTCCAGGCAGTGCTGACCGAGGAGCAGATTGCCAGCCACTATGCGGCGCAATCGGCGCTGGACGACATCGTCATCGAGGGCTTTCAGCTCATCGGCAGCCGCGCCCGCTCAGAATCGCCGGCGACGGAATACGAAATGATGGTGTGGTTCCAGGAGGCGATGCGCCGCCAGGGCCTGACGACCGATCATGGGCCAAACGTTTCGGTCAACGAGAACAGCTCCGATTCGCACTACGAGCCGACTGCCGAAGCCAGCCGGCCCATCCGCTCCGGCGACTTTCTGCTGCTCGACATATGGGCGCGGAAGGATCAGCCCAGTTCGGTCTGGTACGACATCACGTGGACCGGGGTGGTCAATCGCGAACCCACCGATGAGGAACGCACCATCTTCGCCATTGTCCGCGATGCGCGCGACGCGGCCATCAGCGCCGTCCGCACGGCTTTTGAGAGCCGCATGCCGATTGCCGGCTACCAGGCTGACGACGCGGCCCGTGAAGTGATCCGCAACGCCGGCTACGGGCAGTACTTCACCCACCGCACCGGCCACAACATCGGCGCGGAACTCCACGGCAGCGGCGCGCACCTCGACAATCTGGAGACGCACGATGAGCGGCGCATCCTGCCCTTTACCTGCTTCTCAGTCGAGCCCGGAATCTACCGGCCGAAATTCGGCGTACGCAGCGAAGTGAACATGATGACAGCGGCTGATTATGCCAAAGTCACCGGGCCCATGCAGCAGGAGTTGGTGAGAATTTAGGGTGTGGAGTGTGGGGTGTGGATGTAGAGGCCAGGGCCTCTGCAAGCGGGGTCGCTACACCCTACCCGCCACAAGCTACACGCTACAAGCTATTTCCTGACAAAGTACATCAGCCAGCTGGCCGCGATCACCGAAACCACGAACAGCACCCAGCAATAGGCCCCATAGCGGACCATGGCTTTGGGCGTGGACCGCTGCGTGACGCCGAACACTACGGACGCGAAGGTGGCGAACAGCAGCACCGATGTGAAATGGGAGGGAGTCAGCACCTAGACCTTCCTCCCGATCCGCAGATTGTGGGCGTCGACGGCGGCGATAAAGTTCAGCAGCCCGGCCACCACCACAAACTTGGTTCCGTAGTCGGCGGTCACCAGCTGCACCGTGGACGCGCCCAGGCTGAAGACCCGCGCGATGAAATACAGGATGCCCGCGCCCACATCCCCGCAAAAGCCCAGCATTTCGAGCGGGTCGCCCGTGTTTGGCACGTAGACCTGGCCCTGCATCGCCAGGCCGAGGGCGAACATCATCGTGATCGAGACAAACAGCAGGAGGGCGCGCACCCAGTGGCGGGTGAGCAAATGGCCCGCACCGGGAACCAGCCAGCCCAGCAGCAACGCCGAATAAGCAAAACCCTGCGTCTGCGGTTGCGCGGGCGCTTGCGCTCGTGAAGCCATCCTTCTCAATATACAGGGGGACCCGCCCGCCGGGCGGACTTGCCGTCCAGGCAGTGAGCCTTCGGCGTTTCTGCCCGGAGATGGTGGCGCCCAGGGATGCCACGACCGCTCTGTCAACCTCGCGAAGCGGGCTGCTCTCCGCAGGACCTGTGAGATTTGTCACAGCCGCAGCCCCGCTCCGGACGCGAAGATCATCTTGTCTTCGTTGCCGCACCGCGTCCCCGGCTGGTGAGAAAGTGCGACAATCAGAAGGAATATCCGTATGCCTGCATTTGGGAGTTTTTCGCTTCTTGTGGCGCTCGTGCTCAGCGCTTACTGCCTGCTGGCCGGGGCGGTGGCGCTCCGTTTGCTGGCCACCGGACGCACGGCAGCCATTGCTCCCGAGCGTTTGGCGGAGACCGCTCGCCGCGCCGGGATCGCCAGCTTCATTGCTACGTCGTGCGCAGCGTTTGCCCTGGTCTGGGCGGCTTTCACCAACGATTTTTCGGTCGCATACATCCTGCAGCACTCGAATCGCGCCCTCCCCGCTCCCTATAAATTCGCCGCGCTCTGGTCGGGGCAGGAAGGCTCGCTGCTGCTGTGGGCCTGGCTGCTCACCGGCTATGGTTTCGTGCTGCGCATGCGCCACAAGGTCGACGTCAGCCTCACGGCGTACGCGTCCACCATCCTCGCCGGCATCCAGGTCTTCTTCCTGCTTCTGGTCAATTTTCCGGCCACGCCGTTCTCGCTGGTCACCGGAGCTGTTCCACCCGACGGCAATGGCCTGAATCCGCTGCTCCAGTATCCGGAGATGGTCATCCATCCTCCGATGCTCTATCTGGGCTACGTGGGGTTCGCCGTTCCCTTCGCGTTTGCGCTGGGCGCGCTGATGATGCGGTACCCCGGCGAGAAGTGGATTCACATCACGCGGCGCTGGACCATGGTGACCTGGCTCTTCCTCACGGTCGGCATTTTTCTCGGTATGCACTGGGCCTACAACGTGCTCGGGTGGGGCGGCTACTGGGGCTGGGACCCGGTCGAAAACGCCTCTCTGATGCCATGGCTCACCGGCACGGCTTTCCTGCACTCCGTCATGATGCAGGAGAAGCGCGGCATGATGAAGAGCTGGAACGTCTGGCTCATCTTCTCCACGTTCCTGCTCGCGATTCTCGGCACGCTGCTCACCCGCTCCGGCCTGGTCAGTTCCGTCCACGCCTTCGCGCAGTCGGCTATCGGCACGTGGTTCTGGGTCTTCCTCGTCCTCGTGCTGGGTGTGTGCATCTTCACCTACATTCTGCAGCGCGATCACCTGAGGACCGAACATCACCTCGAATCGCTGGTGTCCCGCGAGTCCAGCTTCGCCTTCAATAACCTGATTCTCCTCGCGGCCTGCTTCACCATCCTGTGGGGTACGCTCTTCCCGGTCCTGTCGGAATACGTGCAGGGCTACCGCGTCACGGTCAGCGCGCCCTGGTACAACCGCATCGGCGTTCCCGTCGGCGTCCTGCTGCTCTTCATCACCGGCATCGGGCCGCTGCTGGCCTGGCGCAGCACGTCGATGCGCAGCATCCGCCGCAACTTCGTGATCCCGGGAATCGCGGCACTCGTGGTGGCGATCGCGCTGATCCCGCTGGGCGTGCATCCCTGGACCATCTTCATCACCGGCGAGCAGGGCGCCTTCTACGCGTGGATCACCTTCGCCCTCGCAGCGTTCGTCATCGTCGCCATCTTTGCGGAGTTTTTCCGCGGCGCCCGCGTGATCCAGCGGCATACCGGGCAGAATCTGCTCCTCTCGGTCATCCAGCTCACGCGCCGCAACACCCGCCGCTATGGCGGCTACCTGGTCCACTTCGGCGTGGTGCTCATCTTCATCGGATTCGCCGGCCAGGCGTTCAACCAGAGCAAAGAGATGACGATGAACTACAAGCAGTCGATGTTCATCGGTCCCTATCGCATCGAGTGCGAAGACTTCTCGCAGGATTCGAACGCCAATTACGACACCACCTTTGCGCTGCTCAACGTCTACGACCGCAACGGCGGCAAAAAGATCACCAATCTCTCGCCGGAGCTGCGCTTCTACACGGCCAGCCAGCAGCCGCAGACAATGGTGGCCAATTACTCGACGCCGGCGTGGGATCTCTACGTCATCTTCGCCGGATCGGACCCGGCTACGCGCCAGCCGGTCGTCAAAGCGTTCCTCAATCCGCTGGTCATGTGGATCTGGATCGGCGTTCTCGTGACCATCCTCGGCACCGTCATCGCCCTCGTTCCGAATCTGAGCGCCGCACTCGCTGCGCAGCGCACTCGGGTCCCTGCCGCATCTGCGCCGGATCTGGTGGCGGCGGGAAAGGCTGGCGACTGATGGCACGCCTCGCTCGCTTCACCCTGCTGCCGCTGCTGGTCATCCTGGGGCTGGTTACGCTGGGCTCCGCGGACACCGAAGGCCGCTTCGACCGGCTCGGCCACAAGCTGATGTGCGCCTGCGGATGCTCGCAGGTGCTGCTCGCCTGCGACCATGTGGGCTGCCCGAATCTTGCTCAGGAGACCCAGGAACTGCGCGCCGCCATTGCCAACGGCACCGAGGACAACGCGATTCTCTCCGCGTTCCAGGCTGAATACGGACCAACCGTTCTGGCCGCGCCGTGGCTCACCAAGTTCAACATCGTCGCGTGGATCGTACCGCCGGGCCTGCTGCTCCTCGGAATTGCGGGAACGTTCCTCCTGGTCCGCAAATGGAGGCTCCGCAGCGTTCCGATGCCCGAGGTTCCGGAAGACACGCATTCCCGGGAAATTCGCGACCGGATCAGACGGGAGACCGAGATATGAACAGCGCATCCGGGGGTCTGTCCGATCCTCATTTCCTGAGCCTGATGGCCTGCGCCATCCTGCTGGTCAGCGTCTTCCTCTACGTCTTCTGGCCCGATCCCCACGCCGAGGCGCAGCGCAACAAGACGCGCCTCGAATACCTGCGCGAGCGCCGCGAGACCCTCTACGACAATCTGCGCGACCTCAATTTTGAATTCCGCTCCGGCAAGTACCCGGAAGAGGACTATGGCGCGCAGCGCGCCGCCCTCGAAAATGAGGCCGCCGAAACGGTCGCGGAAATCGACCTGCTCGAGGCGCAGACCTTCGCCGCAACCGGCCCAGGTTCGGCGCCGGCCTCGCCTACTTCCCACTAGCACAGGACACCGCATGAACCCCCTCCGCCCACTTGCTCTCGCCCTTGCAGCAGCCGCGCTGCCGCTTTCGCTCGCCGCCGCCACCATCTCCGGCACCGTCACCGACCGCACCACGAACAAGCCGGCGGCCGGCGACACGGCGGTCCTCCTCGACTTGACTCAGGGCATGCAGGAATCGGCGCGCACCACGGTCGACAAGAGCGGCCATTACTCGTTCACGGTCCCTGACGCCGGCGGCATGCACCTCGTCAAGATTGAGCACGAGAAGGCTTCGTACTACGGCTCGGTCCCGCCGAACACCTCGACGGTCGATATCGACGTGTACGATGTGTCTCCCAAAGTGGACGGCGTTCACATCTACGCCGATGTTTCGCGGATCGAGACCAACCAGCAGGGACTGTCCGTCACCGAAAGCTGGTTTATCCGCAACGAATCGAAGCCCCCCAGGACGCAGTTCGGACCTCAGGCCTTTACGTTCTTTCTCCCCGAAGGCGCGGTGCTGGAGGGCTCAACGGCCACCGGTCCCGGCGGCATGGCCGTCTCGGATGCGCCCGTTCCCCTGGGCGACAAGGACCATTACGCCTTTCTCTTTCCTGTGCGGCCCGGGGAGACCCGCTTCCAGGTCGGCTATCACATTCCCTACAGCGGCAGCCTCGCCCTGCACGCCCGCGTGACCATGCCGGCGGACAACGTGGCCGTGATGCTGCCGAAGAGCATGAGCTTTAGCGGCGCCTCGTTCCAGCCGCTGCCGGCCGATGCCAATGAGCCGGGCGTCAATACCTGGCTGGCGACGAATATCGCGCCCAACAAGCAGGTCGATTTCTCGGTTTCGGGCAGCGGCTCCATGCCCCGCGAACAGCAGGGCCAGACAGAAAACGCCCAGGGCGGACCGGGGATGGGAACGGCCACCGATCAACCGGGTGGCGCTGCCGGTCAGGCCCCCGATCAGACTGCCCGGCCCGGAGGCGGGCTGGGAAATCCGAACGGCACGCCCGATCCACTCAATAAATACAAAGGCTGGATTCTGAGCGGTCTGGGCCTGGCGCTGGTCATCGGAGCCGCGCTCATGCTGCGCTCCAAACCGGGCGCGCAGACCGCCGCAGCAGCGCCGCAGGCCCCGGCCGCGCAATCGGCCTTGACGCCCACACTCCCCGCGACCGCCTCGAGGCCTGCCGCCGCGGCAACGAATGCCTCAGCGCGTCCGGTTGGCCTTTCCGCCGGGCACCCTCCGGCGCTCGATCCGGCGCTGGCAGAAGTCCTGCGTGCACCCGCCCTGGCTCCGACTGCCGAGAATGGCGCCGGTCCGCGCAGCGCGCTGCTCAACGTGCTCAAGGAAGAGTTGTTCCTGATTGAAACGGAGCGGCTGGAAGGGAAACTGACAGGGATGCAGTATGCCGAGTTGAAATCGGCGTTTGAAGTGGTGCTGCGCCGGGCTCTGGAACGCGAGGCCCTGGCTACGCGCTAAACCACGTCAGCAGCAGCAGCAAAGCCACCGCCGCGGCTGCGATGCGATAAACGTATTCCTGCCTGCGGCTGTTCCGCGACAAGTTCTGCTGTGTCAGTACCCTGGGGGTCTCCATGCGTGGCCTCGCAAAAGGGAGAACTGCTGCCTGCTTAGACTCCTATATCGGCACAAGTGATGCAAACTTGACAATCTTTTTCGCGCACCGTTGCTATTTTGCTACCCCCCGGCAGCCGACCCGGTCGTACGCCCCCAAGGCACCGCAATCACGGGCCAGTCCGGCGCAGAGGTTCGCCGGGGCACTCATCCGGCCTGAAGGTTGGGAAGGAAAGAAGGAAGGCGGCTCACCGCATCGGACAGAAATCCGCGGCTTAGGCAGTTCGGCCAATCGGCTGGTCCAGCAGCGACCGCACCAGCGCCAGCAGTTCCTCGGGCGGCAACGGTTTCACGCGGAAGATTACGTCGAGCCCTTCGTATTCGTCTTCAGCATCGTCCATGCCGCTCAGGACCAGCACCGGCAGCTGGGCATAGCGCTCGCGCAGCGACGTTACGAATTCCGGGCCATTCATGCCGGGCATCAGATGATCGGTGATCACCAAACCCACGGGCCTGATTGCGGGCTGATCCAGATACTCCAGGGCGCGTTCCCCGTCGGACGCAACGGCGACGCTCCGGCCAGAACGAGCCAGAATCGCTTTGCGGGTGGCGGCCTGGATGACATTGTCGTCCACCAGCAGAATGTCGACTGTCATTGAAGTGGCTGATGCCTCAACTTCTGTAAAGGTTGCCCGGCGTAATCGTTTCCACCAGGGCTTTGGATCCTGTGCGCCGACGCTTCCCAGCCATTTCACAACGTGTGGATTGAGGCTTGGAAATCCCCGCAGTTAATCTTTTTACCTGCTCTTCCTAACGATTGCAAATCACCCGTCCGGGGCATTGGATTCGCCGCCGATCGATATGCGGCGGACCCGCAAAAGGTAAGGGCGGAGACCGAAGTTTCCGCCCTCGTGGTTGAAGTGAATCCGTGGTTAGAAGGTGATCTTTCCCTTCATCTGGAGGATGCGCGGATCGGCGTCGGCGCCCAGGAACGCTCCGAACACGCTGGTCGGCGTGCTCACGTCGCTCTGGATCAGCCCGAACGAAGGGTTGCTGACGTCAAACACCGGCTGCGCGAAGTTGGTGTGGTTCAGGACGTTGTAGGCCTGTACCCCGATCTGGACCAGACCCGACTCCAGCCCCGGGATTTTAAAGCCCTTCATCACGCTCAGGTCTGTGTTGAAGTAGCCCGGGCCATGGAACTGGTTCCGCCGCTGGTATTGGACGTTGTAGCTGCGGGGAACGCCATCGTTTCCGGTAATGGTGATGGCGCCATTGTCTCCGAACCCGTTAATCGGGGTGAAGTTAGGACTGACCCCCGTGGCGGAATCCAGCGTGCCGCCCATACAGGCAGTGGTGGCAGCCGCCTTACCGCACTTCATCTGGGGCGTGGTGCCCTTGCGGATATCGGCAAACACTGGGCCGAAGTCATTCACCCCTTCGAGCCCACCCGCCTGTGCGTCGTTGGTTACGCTGAATGGGAAGCCGGAGTGCCAGAAGATGGTTCCCGCCATCTGCCAGTTGTCGGTCAGCAGCTTCGGACCGCCCCAGTACGGAGCATGAATCAGGTAATTTCCGTTCATGTTGTGCCGGACGTCGTAGTCTGCGTTGCCGTAGTTGTAGAGTGACACGTTGAAAGGATCGACCGGGTTGACGGAGTTGAACCCGAACGGCAGGATGCCGCCGTTCGAGATTTCGTCCAGCGCATGGCTCCACGAGTAGTTGACATTCGCTGTAATGTATTTTGATTCTTCCTTCACGCCGGTCAGCAGGCCGGCGTAGTTCGAGGTCGCCTCGCTCTGCACTTCCGTCACTTCCGCGAATTCCGGAAGCTTCGGAGCCGATGGGGCGCCCGGAATCCCGAACATGTTCACGCCGTTGTCCTGGATCGGTTCGTGATAACCGTGGTTGCCGACATACCCGATCGTGAAGCTGGTGTGGTTGCCGAGTTGTTGCTCCAATTGCACGCTCCACTCCTCATAAGTCGGATAGTGGATAGAGGAATCGGGGTTGAACAGGTTCGGAACCGTGAAGTTGGAGTTGGATGCCGCGATCGAGTTAGCGCTGCCGCCGTTGGCATAACCGGTGACGAAGGCCGCGTTGGTCGCTGCCAGCGCCGTGCCGAAATAGCCGGCCTGCGATGGGTCGTCCTGATAGAACAGGTTGACGAACTCTGGATTCAGCGGTGCGTTGTTCAGCAGCGAATCCGCGATAGTCGCCGGGAAGACGTCGGTGAACAACCCGAATCCGCCCCGGAAGACGGTGCGATCATGGCCCTCCGGCGAGAACGTGAAGCCCACGCGGGGGTCGATGGTGATCTTCTGCAAATCGGTAAACGCGTTCCGCTTACCATCGATCAGGATGGAGTTGTACGCCGTGTCCAGCGTGTCCTGGACGTCGTTGTAGCTGCTGTTGAGATAGGCGAAGCAGTTGATGACGCACACCGGGTTCGAGTTATGTTCCACGCGAACGCCCGCGGTGATCTGGAAGTTCGGCATGATCTTCCACTGATCCTGCCCGTAAAAGCCAAGGTTATAGGTGCGGATCGGCACCTTCAGGTGCAGCGGGAAGTTCTGCACGCCTTCGAGCATCAGCCCGGCGCTGAAAAAGTCGCCGCCGCTGAACGGACCTTCCGCGGCTCCATATTCGGCGCCGAGGGGAAAGTTCGTCAGGATGCCGAGATCCGCATCCGTCACGTCGTCGCGCTTGAACAGCATGCCCACGCTCAGGGTGTGCTTGCCGTGCGTGTAGCTCACGTCGTTGTTGATCTGGTACTGCGTGACATCGCGGCCCTCCGGCCAATCCACTTCAGCATTGCCGAGGTTGGCGAACGACCCGTCGATGAAGTCCAGCATGTACGGGAAAGCTGCCTGTGCCGCTGCCGTGTTGTCGCTGAGGAAGTAGGCGCTGTACCAGGTGCCCGACAGGATGAACTGGTTCACCAGGTTCGGCGTAAAGGTGTGCGTCTCTTCCAGCTGGCCTTCATAGTCCGGCTGATCGCTCTGCGCGTTGAAGACCGTGTTGACGGGATCGACGTAGGTTGGCTGTACGCCGTGGTCGTATTTGAAGTGGATGAACGCGCTGTCGTTGGGACCGAGCTTCTGGTCGAGCCGCGCCGTGGTCAGCACTTCCGCCAGGTGGTTCTTTGGGGTTTCCTGCAGATAGTTCGAATAGTACGTCGTGGTCGGGAAGGAAACGGCAAACGTGCAGTTGCCCGACGCATCCGTCGCATCGCAGGTGGTTCCGCTCACCGTGCCCGATCCCTGTGCGGTTGCGGCCCGGGGAGCGGCGTTGTAAAGAGCAAATGCCTTCTGGTAGAAGGCGCACTCCGACCCGTTCCCGTTGGCGTAGAGGAAGCTCGTATCGTCGTCGCAGTTGCCATCCTTACCCAGCACGCTGGGGTTCGTCACAATTTCCTCAGACCCGGGGGCTGCCGGCCGAATGCGCCCCATGCGCATGGAACGCTGCATGCTCGGCATCCTGGGCGCTATTCCGCCACCGCCGCCGGTGTAGGAGATCCCGCCGTTCGGATTGCTCTCGTACTGTGCGCTCGGCAGGAAAGTCGGATCCACCGGCGAGGTCACAAAGCGCAGGCCTTCGTAGTTGACGAAGAAGAAGGTCTTATCCCGCTTGATGGGTCCGCCGCCGCCGATACCCCACTGGTTGGCGTTGGCATAGGGCTTCGGTTGCCCCTGGTTGTCGAGGAACCAGTCGTTCGCTTCCAGGTCGCTGTTCGCCCAGTAATACTGCGCGTCGCCGTGGAACGCGTTGGTGCCGGAGCGGGTCGTGATGTTCTCCTGCACGCCGCCCAGCGCGCCGTACTGGGCGCTGTAGGCGTTCGCCACGATGTTCACTTCGCCGACGTCGTTGGAACCAAGCAGCAGGTTGCTGGGGCCGGAGTTATTCAGGTTCAGGAACGGATCGTTATCCTCGGCGCCGTTCACCGTAAAGTTGTTCGAGGTCGCCGGCAGTCCGAACGCGGACGAGTTGCCGTAGTGCATCTGCGTATTCATCACCACGCCCTGCGTCAGCTGGATGAAGTAGGTGATGTCGCCGCCCGGGTCGGGAATGTTCTGGATCTGTTCCTCGGTCAGGGTGCTGGAAATGTCGGAGTTCTCGGTCTGCAGGAGCGGAACCACCTGCCCGAGCACCTGCACCGTGGTCGTTCCTTTGGCAACGTTCAGCGACGCGCTGAGGGTCGCGGTCTGCCCGACCACCACATTGACCGTCTGCTGTGCGCTCTGGAAATTCGGGGCAGAGACGGTGACGGAATAGGTGCCCACAGGGAGCAGGCCAATCTTGTAGTCGCCGGCAGCGCCGGTGGTGACCACCTTCACCAGTCCGGTGCCGGTATTGGTTGCCGTCACGGTGGCGCCTGGCAGGGCCGCGCCGCTGGGATCGGTGATGGTGCCCGCGATATCGCCCGAGATGAGCGATTGCGCCCCGGCAAATTGCGGACCTGCAAGGAGCAGACCCACTCCGGCGATCGACAGCAGGGTACAGAATCGCCGGCCCCATTTCAGGGAGACTCTCAACATGGACTACCTCCAAAACGCTTTTAACTATTTTTGTTCTTAATTCGCGGAACCGAATAAGACCGAAGAACGGGAGCCGAGGGGGTATTCCCTCGGAATAAGCAATTACCCTGCCAAGTCATGGACCGGTAAGCAACGCTAATTCAGCCGTTTGCATCGGGACGGGCAGCTCTTACCCAGCGATAATCCGCAAAATGGTAGGAAAGAGGGCCATCCATTCCACTTTTGGGATTAGCGCGGTACTTCCGGAAGTCCCGACCTGCAACGCTGCGGAAACCCGCAAGGCGAATGAGGAGGAGAGGATGGGCCGCCAAAAACAAAGGGCACCCGCAGGCGCCCTTTGTCTCGTGAGTTGAAGTTGGAGGCTAGAAGTAAATCTTCCCCGCCAATTGCACGGCGCGGCCTGGCTGCGGATCGCCGTTGCCGCCGTCCGCTGTCGGTGAAACCACGCCGAAGATTTCTCCGAACGCGCTGCCGTCCAGAATGCTGCCATCCGGCTGGCCGAAGTTCGGGTGGTTGAAGACGTTGAACGCTTCCATGCGCACCTCGACCATGCGCGGGCTGTCGCTGCGTCCGATCGGGAAATCCTTGAAGAGATCCATATCGGTGTAGTTGAAGCCCGGTCCATGGAACAGACCGCGTCCCACGTTGCCGAAGGTACCCAGCGGCTCGAGCGAGAACGGCGTGGTGTCGAACCAGTAGTTCCCAGGGGCGCGCGGGTTCTTGAGCGCCGGGTGGAAGTTCGAGGTCATCGGGGTATCCGGGCACTCGTAGAAGAAGTATGCATTGGAGTTGCACCACAGCGACCGGTTATCATCCGGCTCGCCCACCGATACCGGGTTGCCGGTCTGCAGGATGGTATAACCCGCTAAATGCCAGTTGCCCAGCGCCTCGTTGACGAGGTAATTGGAGCGCATTCCCGAAGTCAGCGGAACGATGTACTGGTATCCGGCAAAGAACCGCTGCCGGGCATCGTACTCCGAACTGCCGTAGCTCAGGTGCTGGAAGCCAGGCACCCAGTTCGTGCCCGTCAGGTCGTAGCCGTTGCCGAAGCCCGAGCTCTCGAACCCGGAACCGTTATCGAGCGAATGGCTCCAGGTGTACCCGAGGTTGTAGTAGAGGCCGTGGGTCATCTGGTTCTGCAGGCTCACCTGCAGAGAGTTGTAGTTCGACGCGCCATCGGTGTACACGCGGCCCACAGAGATATAGTTACCGCTCTGATCGATGAAGTCCTGCGGCTGGATGAAGGGCAGCAAGGTGCGGACGTCGCTGCAGGAACCACCTTCAGCGGTGCAGGCCGCGACCGCATTGGCATGTCCCGCGGCCGTCTCCTTGTTCGCTTCATACGCGCGGTCCAGCTTCCGGCCCAGCGATCCCACATAAGCCACTTGCATCACCTGGTTGCCGGGGAGCTGCCGCTGGACGTTCAGGTTGAAGTTATAGGCGTAAGGAACGTCGTAGTCCGGTGAAATTGTGCTCAGCAGCCACGGCCCGACCACCGGAACGTTGGGGCTTGGCGTCGGGAAGGCGTAAGGAAATGGATTCGACGTGTAGGAAGTAGCCGGGTTCCCGGTGACGTCCACGAAAGGATTAGCGAAGCCCGGGCTTCCACCCAGGGAACCAGCGCCGTTCGAGTTCAATCCGTACGGCGGATCTTCGAGGTTCTGTAGTTGCTGCTCTTCCGAGTCGCGGTTGTAATAGAGACCGAAGCCGCCGCGGATGGCAAAGAGGTGGGCGCCCTGCCCGCCGGTCAGCCAGCCCAGGCCGGATTCCGGCGACCAGTCGAAACCGACGCGCGGCGCGAAATGATCGTGCTTGGCCGTTGGACCACCGCTGCGGTTGCAGCCTGAGTCGCCCGGCCACAGCAGACCCTCCGGGGCCAACGTGTAGACCTTCGACTGCGCGCCCGGTACAAAGCAGATGATCCCTTCCCCGCCGTACTGGCTGTTCGTAAAGGGCGCCTGCACGTCGTAGCCGATGCCGTAGTTGAAGGTGAACGACGGAGAGACCTTCCAGTTATCCTGGGCGTACGCGTAATCCTCCCAGGCATAAGCCTGGATGATGGCGCCTGAACCCTGCGAATAGGCGTCCGGAACCCCGAGGAGGAAGTCCATCAGAGGATCGCCCGTGGTATAGGCTCCGCCACCGCCGAACGAAAAGTTCCCGTTCAGGTTATTGAAGAAAGGATTGTGAACAGCGAAGCGCTCCGCGTGCACGCCGATCGTCAAATTGTGGTTTCCGATGATTTTTGTGAAGTTGTCGGCATAATCCTCGTTGCTGTCGGTGCGGGGCTGGGGTCCGTTGTTGCTGAACCCGAGGGTAAAGTACCCGGCGATCCCGATCTTCGGAATCGACGCTGCCTGCGGATTCTGCGGAATGATATCGAAGCCCACCGAGG
Organism: Acidobacteriaceae bacterium; assembly: GCA_049802575.1. Lineage (GTDB taxonomy): Bacteria > Acidobacteriota > Terriglobia > Terriglobales > Acidobacteriaceae > Palsa-343. Next base: position 45,939 of record JBARMS010000161.1, read on the forward strand.
AAGGCTGGATGAGCTGCGCCGGCTCGACCGCCGCGAAGTTAAAGCGGAAGTATCCCGCGCGCAGGGTATTCAGCGTGGTCGGATTGAAGGTGTGAGTCCACTGGGCGTCGAAGATCTTGATATGCCTGGCGGAATTCATGCCAAAGCCGGGAAGATTGGCGCCCGTAAAAGGTAGCCCGCTAAAGCTCGGCTCCGACTGGAAGATGCTCTCGCCCCACACCTGATCGTTGTGGGTCGCCTGGACGTCGGCCCGGATGACGCCCTGGTCTTCTTTCTCCGTATTCGGAGAGTTGAAGTTGTATTTGTTCGAACCCGAGTTCGGCGAAGGCACATAGTCCTTCAGCAGGGTAGCGGTAACGGAATTAATGTCGGTGAGGGGAACGTCGACCGTCCCTGCAGGGAAGCATGTGTTCCAGGTCGTGTAGGCCGTACCGGGGCCGCAGGGTCCGCTCGGTCCCATCACCGCGAAGGGAACCGGGTTGGTGCTCAGACCGCCAGAGTTGGAGCCGCCGGTCGCGTTGTTGCTGTCCCCGGTCAGATCGGCGAAGCCGCTGCCGTTCCGGCCCAGCTGCGCGTCGGTGGGAACCGTGGTCAGGGTGCTGCTGCCGTTGGCATTTTTGAAGCCCTGATAGCCGAGGAAGAAAAACAGCTTGTTCTTCAGCACCGGCCCGCCCAGCGTCCCGCCGTAGAGGTTCTGGTGGAACTTCGGCCGCTGCCCAGGAGCCGCGAAGTAGCTGCCGTTGTTCAGGAACGTGTCGCGGTAGAACTCAAACCCATCGCCATGGAAGCTGTTCGTGCCGCTCTTGATCGACTCATTGATGATCGCCCCGGAATTGCGGCTGTACTGGGGATTCTGCGTGCTGGTCAGCAGCGTCACCTCGCCAAGCGCATCGGGGTTGAGCAGGAAGCCCTGCGTCTGCAGCGGCGGATCGTTGATGTCGGCGCCGTCCACAAGGTAGCTGTTGTCCTGCGTCTGCGATCCGTTCGCTGAGTAGTTGCCGAAGCGGTCCGACGATTCCACCGTGCCCGGCGTCAGCTTCTGCAGGATCGTGGCGTCGCGGCCGAGCAGCGGCATGTCTTCAATCTGGCTGGCGTTGAAGGTCTCTTTCAGCTGCGTGTCGGAGGTGTCCACCTGGACGGCTGTCGCGTTCACTTCCACCGTGGCCGAAACGGCGCCCGTTTCCAGTTTGACATCCTCGTCATAGTTCTCGTTCAGCGTGAGCGTGAGGCCCACTGCCTCGGACGTCTTGAAGCCCGCTTTATCCACCTTCACCGTGTAGGGCCCGCCGATGGCCAGTTGGGGAACGACGAAGTACCCCTTGTCATCGGTGGTCGCCTTAGTGACCGCACCGGTGCCGCCATTCGTAACGGTCACGGTCGCACCCTGCACCACAGCGCCGCTGGCGTCGGTCACCGTTCCGTGGATCGTGGCGTAAGTGTTCTGCGCTCGCGCCGCGGGCGCCGTCCAGACCAGCAGGAACGCGACAGCCAGCACGACGAATCCGAAACTACGGCCGATTTTCATGGGTTCCTCCAAAACAATGACCTCAAACGCCTTCTGTTTCTGCTTTTTGACCAAGAATCAAAAGAAACCGCAATAGAAACCGCAATTGAAATCAGGTATTGCGTAGGTCTAAGCAATTCACCTGCCATCTTGCGGAAGTCTAAGCAACGGTTCATCAATCACTTGCATCAGGCGAACATTTTCTTAAATGTCATATCTCCAGAAAAACGTAGACCCGGGTCCTTTCTCTTCTTCTTTTGGAATTTTCCACAAAGAGAAGAGGGTGTCCGGAGACACCCTCTTTGGGCCCCTTCCGGAGCCGGGTTAGAACGACAGCTTGAGCGACAGCTGCATGCTCCTCGCGTTGGCCGCGAAGAACTTGCCCGGCTGGTTAAAGTCCGGATTCGACGCCGTCTGGAACGAGCTCTGCGACGTATATCCAGGCGAGTTGATGTTGTCGAGCGTGCCGGGCAGGTACTGGGCGTGGTTCAGGATATTGAAAGCCTGCGCCGAGAACTCCAGGTTCCATCGCTCGGTGAAGTTGAACCGCTTGACTGCCGTCGCATCGAGGTCGTTGATGGGGTTGATCGGCTGCGTATTGCGCTCCGAGGTCGGCATGGCGCCCTTACCCGCCACAATATAGCGTGCGTCCGGGTTCAGAGCCTGGTACGCCACCAGGTTCGCTGTGCACTGCGTCGAGCCCGCGCCGCACAGGGCCGCGCGGTTGGGATCGTACACCGCCGCCACGTCCGAGCCCGTTCCCGCCTTGCCTTTGGGGTTCCACACCGTCCGATCGATCTGCGTGGAATCGCCGTCCAGCACCGAGTTCACCCCTGAGAGCACCGTGTAATACTCCGGCGACTCATAGATGTAGATCGGAGCGATTTCCCAGTTGCCCACGATGTTCTTCGCCATCCAGTTGGAGCCCTGGAAGAACGGCAGGTCGTAGACCATGTAGGCACTGAGGCGGTTGGGGTGGTCGAGGGCCGAACGGCTGTAATCCGCCGCCACGTCGCGTTTGTTCTGCGGGCGGCGCGGCGTCAGCACCGTCGAGAAGACGTCCGCCGTCGCATCGTCCATCGTGCGGCTCCGCGTGTAGGCGCCGTCGAGCAGGAGGCCGTGGCTGAAACGCCGGTTGATGCTGAACGCCAGGCCGTTGTAGTTCGATTCAGACCATGGCTCGAAGGTCGTGATCTTGCTCGTAAAGCCGGCATTGGCGAATGCCGGAACGATGTTCGATCGCGCCTCGATGCTCGCCAGGGTGTTGGGCAGTTGCGCCAGGTCCACCGCAGACGGCGTCGACACATAAGTCGGCAGAGAGTGCTGCGGGTCGACCCTGTCCTGTATGTTCAGCTGGTTCTGCGTCGGCAGGTGGATCCCGCGCGTTCCCAGGTAGCGCACCTCGGCCGTGTAGTTCTTCGCGAAGACGTGCTGTATCCCCAGCGACCACGTTTCCGCATACGGCAGTTTCTGGTTCGGGACAAAGGCGGAAGTCGCGGCCCGCTGATCCTCAACCGTCGCAAACGTCGCGAGGCTTCCGTTGCCGGCCGGCAGACCGCCATCCGCCAGGAAGTTCGGAGCGCCGGGGCTGGGGTTGTTGCCGCCGCCCACATCGTTGGTCGACGAGTACTGCGGCGGGAAGGAGAGGATGCCCAGGTTGTCGTAAAGAACGTCCACGGCCATGCCGAATCCGGCGCGGATCGCGGTGCTCGGATCGGGCGCATAGTCAATGCCGAAACGCGGCATGAAGTTGGTCCGCTGCGGCTCCGGCTTGGCAAAGGTGATCAGCCCCGGTACGCTGGCCGCGGAGTTGATCTGCTGCACCTTCTCGCCCTCGGGTACGGAGGTGAACTCATACCTCAGGCCATAATTGAGGCTCAGCTTCTGCGTGGCGCGCCACACGTCGTTGGCATAGCCATAGAACGCTGTCTGATCGCCGTAGTAGAAGAAGTTGCCCGTCGACCGTTCGCCGAAGGCCGTCGGCGCCAGATCGTGCAGGTACTCCGTCAGGTAGTCCCACTCGTAGTCGCCGCGCACGCGCTGCGTGAAACTCTGCGGCGAAATGTATTTGCGCCCGTCAAAGCCGAAGGTGAGCGAGTGCTTGCCCCTCGTCCAGTTCACGTTGTCGCTCAGCTGGTACAGATTTTGGATCGTCGACTGCGGGGCATTGCCGTCGGGGCCGATTTCAAGGAAGCCCACGTCGTACATGTACATCGTGGGGAACGCATCCAGTCCCGAGAAGGAGAAATTGCCCGAAGGCGTCTCGTTGAAAAAGCGGTTGAACCCAATGCGCACTTCGTTGATCAGGTTCGGCGTGAAGTTGTGATATTCGCTGGCCGCGATCAGGTGGTAGCGATCCGGAATCGGCTGATAGAACGCCGGCAGCGCGGCCGCCGTGTCAATGCCCGTCCAGCGGTTGTAGAGGTAACGGATGCGGAACGTGTCCTGCGGTGAGATGGTCCAGTCGCCGGCGGTCGTCAGCGCGTAAAAGTTCGAATAGTTCGGCGCATTGACCAGCAGGTTCCCGAGCGGGATATCGTACGGCGTGCCCGAAGCGAACTCTCCCGTGCCGGAGTTGTAGCCGGTGCCGTCATACACCGTCAGGTACTGCGGTCCCGAGCTCTCGTTGAAGCAGGCGTTATCGGCCGATGCATCGACCTGCGAAGGCGCGGGTGGGGTGTACTTCGTGAAGACGCCCAGATTGGTGGCGCTCACGTTTGGAACCGCACCCAGCGTGGTCATGCCTGCGGCGGTTGGGGTGCAGAGGTAATACTGGCTGCTTTGCCCCGTGGTTTGCCGCTCGAAGCTCCCGAAGTAAAACAGCTTGTCCCTCTTAATCGGCCCGCCGATCTGCCCGCCGTAGCGGTTAAAGTCATAGCGGGGATTCGGAATCTTGCCTCCCTGAATTGCGTTTTCGGCGTTCAGATCGCGGTTGTCGAAATACTCGTAGAGCCTGCCGTGGAGGCTGTTGGTTCCACTGCGCACCACGCTATTGAACTGGCCGCCGGCCGAGTGGCCGAACTCCGGAGAGAATTGATTCGTGATGGCCGTGAACTCGCCCACCGCATCATTCGGCACATAGAGCAGGGGTCCGGTCACGGATTTGTCGTTATTGTCGATGCCTTCGATCGTGTAGTCATCCGCGCGCGGACGCTGGCCGCCGACCGCAGGACCGGTGCCGGCTCCCACTGCGCCGCTGGACGTGACTCCAGGCGTCAGAAGCGCCAGGTTCAGCACCCCCGCGCCTACCGTCGCAATCGGCAGATCCTCCAGTTCCTTCGAAGAGAACGTGGATTGCAGCTGCACGGTCGTGGTATCGATCGTGGCCGCCGCGTCGGCGTTCACCTCCACGCTCATCGCCGCCTTGGCCACCGGCAGCACCATCTTGGCCGTTCCCGTGTTGTTCAGCTGCACTTCAAAGTCGTTCAGCGTTAAGGCCGCGAATCCAGGCGCCGTCGCCGTCAGAGTGTAGGTCCCGGCCAGCAGGCTGGTGATGTGGAACTCGCCGCTCGAGGTGGCATGGACGGTTACCTTGACGCCCGTGGCGTTGTTGGTCGCGTCGATGGTCGCGCTGGCGATAGCCGCGCCCGTCTGGTCTGTGACCGTACCAACAATGTCACCGGTCGTGAGCTGTGAAAAGGCGTTGCTGGCGAGGCCGATGGCTGCCGCCATGACCAGAGTCGCTAGTCGAACGCAGCCTCTCGAGGCTGAACGTCGTAAAAGACGTTTCATTGGGCGTGGATCCTCCGTGGGTGGATGGAAGCTTTGGGGTGCACGGAGCACTCGGGTGGCCGCTTTGCCCGGAAGTCGGCGTTTAGGGGATTTTGACCGTTTCCGGGCGACGTGTGAGGCGTAATGGACTGCAACCAATCAACTTAGCCTCCTTTTCGCAAGAGGCAGACCAAACCCTCACTCGGTCGCGTTTTCCACACACGGCCCGGTGCCAAATCTCCGTTATGCCGTATTCCCGGCTCAAATAATCCTGAATTTCACATAGAGTTTGCGTGGCTGGAACGCGTTCGGAGGGCCATTTCCCGAGCATTGGGCGGCGGATTTGGCGAAACGTCCCGGCGAGTCGACTGGCACGGCTTCGGCCCCGAACCCTGGCGGTCCCGTCCGTTCCCCGCCACACCAGCCCATCCGGCAGCGACGCGCCCAACGCCCCAGCTACCTTTGTGAAAAAATAGGACTCGAAGCCCCACAGAGGCGGCTCAGACATGAACACGCTCAAGACTACTTTTCTGCTGACGGCTCTCACCCTGCTCCTCGTTCTTTTGGGCAGCCGCTGGGGCGAGAACGGGATGATCCTCGCCTTCATCCTTGCCGCAGCCATGAACTTCTTCAGCTACTTCTACTCCGACAAGCTGGCGCTGCGCATGTATAACGCCCAGCCTGTGACCCGCGAACAGCTTCCCCGGGCCTATCAGGTGGTCGAGCGCATGACCCAGCGCCTCGGGCTGCCCATGCCGAAGATCTATGTCATCCCCACCGATGCGCCCAACGCTTTCGCGACCGGGCGCAACCCGCAGCACGCATCGGTTGCGGTCACGCATGGCATCCTGCAGCTTCTGAACGACGACGAGCTGGAAGGGGTGCTGGCGCACGAGCTCGGCCATGTGAAGAATCGCGATATCCTCACCAGTTCCATCGCCGCCACGCTGGCCGGAGCCATCATCCTGCTCGCGCGCATGACCTGGTGGGCGGAGCTCTTCGGCGGGTTTGGCGGAGGCGGACGCGATCGCCGCGGCGGCGCATTCAGCGCCCTGCTGATGCTCATCCTCGCGCCCATCGCCGCCATGCTGATCCAGCTGGCTGTCTCGCGTTCGCGCGAATACGAAGCCGACGCCACCGGCGCGCACCTCACCGGCAACCCGTATGCGCTGGCCAGCGCCCTCGAGAAGCTTGACGCCTACTCGAAGCGCCTGCCCATGCCGGGGTCGCCGTCGACGGCGCACCTGTTCATCGTGCAGCCGCTGCTCACCCGCGGCGATTTCGCCAATCTGTTCTCGACGCATCCGCCCATCGCCAAGCGCATCGAGCGGCTCATCGGCCGCCCCAGCGTCTACGGGGCGCCGCAGCGCTGACGCGTCATCGCAGGAAAAAGGCGCGGATGCAGCGTCCGCGCCGTTGCTTTTTCCTGTTCCCTATTCCCTAAACCCTATACCCTGCTCCTGTTATGAGAACGCTCGTCCGCACCATCGTCTGGCTGCCTCTCGTCATCTGGGTGGGTGGCCTTTTCTTCTTCGCCGTCACCGCATGGGCCGCGTTTTCCACTGTGCCCGACACGCACGTGGCCGGCACCATCGTGGCGAAGTGTCTCCACGTTCTGCACCACGAGGGCCTCGTCGCCGGCTGCATCATTCTTCTGTTTCTGATCATCGGCCGGGTGCGAGGCGTGTATGGTTACGCCAAAATGGCGTTCGCCGTCACCGTCATCATGATGGGGCTCACCGCGTTTTCCGAGTACTGGATCATGCCCCACATGGAGCGTGATCGGCTCGCCGTCGGCGGCGCCATCGATAACGTTCCGGCCACCGATCCCCACCACGCCGACTTCAATCGCCTGCACAACGTATCGACTCACGTCGAAGAAGGCGTTCTGCTCGGAGGCATCGTGCTCATCATCCTGCTGGCGCACGAGGAAGGCGCAATCCGCGACTGAAGCCGGCGGCGAGAGGAAAGACTAGCCGCCTCGCGGCACGCGCTAAGCCACCGCGGCCCCGGCGAGCGCTCCAGCCACGGCGATGTTCTTCACCAGATCCTCCGGCACGCCGTGCCGCTGCGCGAGATACTCCGGGCTGTTCCACGAGAGCCACACTGCGCCCTGGGCGTCTTCCCACACCAGGATCTTCAGCGGCAAATCGATCGCGATGGACGGCGCCGCCAGCATCACCGGGGTGCCCGCCGCCGGATTGCCAAAGAGCAGCAGCTTCGTGTTGCGCATCGCCATGCCGGCCTTCGCCGCTTCGCCGCTGTGATCCACCAGCGCAAACAGCGTCACGTGTTTGGCGGCCAGCAGATTCTTCAGCCGCTCCACCGACTCATCCACGCTGTGCGCGCTGCGCACGCTCTCGATCCCGTTTCCAGCGCCGCTCATTTCTCATCTCCTCGTTTTTTTGCCCGCAACCGCTCTGGCCCTCCGGCCTAGTCTCCAGTGGACTGCGGCTTCTCTTCCATCAGCCCCAGGACATTCCCCGACGGATCCTTCAGGAACGCGAGCCACAGGTCATGGCTCTTCATCCGTGCCACCAGGTGTGGTTCCTGCGTGAACTCGACGCCCCGCGCTTTGAGCGACACGTGTGTCCCCTCCAGATCGGCAACCTTGAAATAGAGGATCGTCCCGCCGCCGGAACTGGTCTCGCCGGTCCCCACGAGGAGCCGCACGCCGCCGCACTGGAAGAAAGCCATCGTTCCCGCGTCGAACAGAAACCGCATCCCCAGCACATCGCGATAAAACGTCCGTGCCTCCTCGAGATTGCTCACCGTTACGGCGATCTGCGTGATCTCATCCAAATGCACCGTTGCCATGAGGCGTTCTCCTTTCAACTCGCTGAGCCGATGATCCGCGCTCCCTGCCGGGAGCTGCCGATCAAGCTCTTGTTGTTCAGCCGCTCGACCACCAGCGGAGCTAAATGCGAGACGTTCCCCGCTCCCAGCGTCAGAATCACGTCGCCATCCTGGGCGTGCGCGATGGCCCGGGCAATCGCCTCATCGGACGACGCTGCGTATTCGATACCATCGGCAGCGCCGTGGCTCTGCCGGATGGCCTTGACGAGCGCCGGCGCTGTGATGCCCGGGATCGGTTCCTCGCTGGCCGCGTAGATGTCGAGCACCTCGACGGTCGCCGCATCGTCGAAGGCGTGCACGAACTCGTCCATCAGGTCGCGCGTTCGCGTGTAGCGATGCGGCTGAAAGATGACGTGGACCGCGCCATAGCCGCAGTCGCGCGCCGCCCGCAGCGTGGCTCGAATCTCGGTGGGATGATGCCCGTAGTCGTCCACCACCGTCACGCCGCCCACGGATCCCTTGATCTGAAATCGCCGGTCCACTCCGCGAAAACTGCTGATGCCTCCAGCGATCGCCTCAGGCGCGATCTCCAGTTGCGCCCCGATCGCCACCGCCGCCGTCGCATTCAGCACGTTGTGGAGGCCGGGCACATGCAGCTCCAGAGGGCCATAGACTTCGCTGCCCGCCGCGACCTCAAAGCGCGACTGGCACCGCCGCTGCCCCGCCGCATCCCCCGTGGGTAAGGCAGGCAGCATCCGCATCACAAAATCCGCTTTCGGCGACGCGCCATAGGTGAACACCCGCCGCCGCACGCGCGGCAGAATGGCCGCCAGCGGCGGGTCGTCTGCGCACGCCACGCACGCGCCGTAGAACGGCACCTTGTCCATGAACTCGATGAACGCATTCTCCACGTCGGCCATGTTGCGGTAGCAGTCCATGTGCTCGCGGTCGAGATTGGTGACCACGGCCAGGATCGGCGAGAGCCGCAAAAACGACCGGTCGCTCTCATCGGCCTCAGCCACCAGATACTGCGACTGCCCGAGACGCGCGTTCGATCCCATCGTGTCCACGCGGCCGCCCACCACCACCGTCGGATCGAGGCCGCCGGCCGTCAGCACCGACGCGACCATCGAGGTGGTCGTCGTTTTGCCGTGCATCCCCGCGACGGCGATGCCGTACTTAAGGCGCATCAGTTCGGCCAGCATCTCGGCCCGCTGGATCACGGGGATCTTGCGCGCCCGCGCCTCCAGCACTTCCGGATTGCGCTCGTTCACCGCCGAGCTGACCACCACAACGCCCGCGCCAACGACATTCGCCGCAGCATGACCCTCGAAGAGGGTCGCGCCCAGCGTCGCCAGCCGATCGGTCACTGGCGAGCGCCGCAGGTCCGATCCGCTGACGGGATAATGCAGGTTGAGCAGGATCTCCGCGATCCCGCTCATGCCGATGCCGCCGATGCCGATGAAGTGGACGCGCTGCGCCTTCGCGAACATACCAATCGAAACTACCACGCCGCCAGGGTGGTGCAGCTGTCGGTTCTACTTGCAGCCGCCGGTGGGAAAGTGAAGAACAGACTTTACTGCACAGTGACCGACTGCACGCCGGTCGACGGCAGCACCAGGTCTTTCTGGTGCAGGAAGTTTACGTAGACCTTGAAGTCCTTGCGCTGATCCCATTGCTGTGCGGTGATCGGGTAATGGAAGATCATCTGCCCGTCGACCTGCTGCCCGGGCGTGATGGTCGTGTCGCGCAGGACCGCGGTGGTTTGCTTCGGCGCCAGCACCGGATACGCGATAAAAACGTCGTGGTAATCTTTGGTGCTCGCGCCGGTGCTGTGCTCCACGGTGCCGTCGGCCAGCGTCACATCGGCCGACATGTCATGCAGGAACAGCGGCATCTCCGTCTGGCTCTTCATGCGCACGTTGACGATGACGATTTCTTCGTCGTAAACGTCCTTCTGCCCGGCCAGTCCGCCGATCCCGGAACCGGTCGACAGCTCGCGATGGATCGGATACGCGTCGATCGAAACCAACTGGCCGGTATGCACCGGCGGCTTGGTGTTGAACCACACATAGCCGCCAACCACGGCGACCACGAGAATCACCGCGATCAGTGCCGCGACCGCCGGATGGATGCCGCTTCTTTCGTTCATTCTGCTGGCTCTCGCCTTCTCCTGAATTTGGCTTGGATGCAGATTCGCGCGCTCATGCCGGACGGGGACGGAGGGCGGCCAGGAATTCGCGCGCGTCGAGTGTATTGAGAACATCCTGCCTGGTCAGCCATGCCCGCCGCAGCTGGCGGACGCCGTAGCGCATTTTCGTCAGATGGCTGGTATGGTGCGAGTCGGTATTGATGGTGATGCGGCAGCCCAGTTCTTTCGCCAGCCGCAGGTCGCGATCGCACAGGTCGAGCCGGTCGGGATACGCATTGTGCTCGACAGCCACGCCGAGTTCCGCCGCGCGTTTCAGGATGCGGGTCAGGTCCATCTGGTACGGCTCGCGCCGCAACAGCAGCCGTCCCGTCGGATGCCCCAGGATGCGCACGTACGGGTTCTCGATCGCCCGCAGCACCCGCTCCGTCATCTGCTGCTCGGGCTGGTTAAACAGCGAATGCACGCTGGCGATCACCACGTCCATCTGCGCCAGCACGTCGTCGGATAAATCGAGCGCACCGTCGCCCAGAATGTCGACCTCAATCCCAGGAAAGACCCGAATCCTGCCTTCCATCTGCGCGTCGACCTCGCGAATTCTCCTGACGTGATCGAGCGCCCGCTGATCGTCAAGCCCATTGGTCATGGCCAGGTTCTTCGAGTGATCCGTGATGGCGATGTAGGCATAACCGCGCGCCAGGCCCGCTTCTGCCATCTCGCGGATCGAGTTCTTCCCGTCGGTCGCGTGCGTGTGCATGTGCACGTCGCCGCGAATGTCCTGCTCTTCGATCAGCACCGGCAGCCGATGCTGCTCCGCCGCCTCGATTTCGCCGTTGTTCTCGCGCAGCTCCGGCGGAATCCAGTCCAGCCCCAGCGCGCCGTAAATCTCTTCCTCCGTGGCGCCGGCCACAAACGATCCGTCTTCCACCCGCGCCAGCGCATATTCGCTGAGCGTGTAACCGCGCTTGAGCGAGCGCTGGCGAATCGACACGTTGTGCATCTTGGAGCCGGTGAAGTATTGCAGTGCCGCCCCGTAGGAGCCCTCCGGCAGCAGCCGCACATCCACCTGCAACCCGCTGCGCAACCGGAAGCTCACTTTGTTCTGACCCTTGGCCAGCATCGTCGCGGCTGGAGGATAATTCGCGGCGTATTCCACGGCCGCGCTCACTTTGTCTTCCGCGCAGCAGGGACCCGTCGCCAAAATATCGAGGTCGCCTACGGTATCGCGGCCGCGCCGCAGCGAGCCCGCCGGCAGGATGGTCGTGAACCCAGGAAATTCGCGCAGATAGGCGATCAGCTTCTCCGCGGCGATCTCGGCCTCGTCGATCAGGAAGCGCCCGCTGTTCTGCTTGTAGTCCTCGATGCCCTTGCGCAGCTTCTCGATCAGCTTGTCGCCGATGCGCGGCAGGCCCGCCAGGCGCCCCTCCGTAATCGCCGCTTCCAGTTCCGCCACCGATCCCACCTGGAGCGCGTCCCACAGCAGCGAGACCGTCTTCGGCCCCATGCCCGGAAGGCGCAGCAGCTCCAGCATCCCCGGCTTGTATTTCAGCAGCAATTCTTCGCGCAGGGGCAGGGTTCCCGCGCGCTCCAGTTCCTGGATATTGGCGGCCATCCCCTTGCCGATGCCGGGGATCTCCTGCAATTTTTTTGGATCGTCAGCGATCGTGCTCAGCTGGATCGTCGTCGACTCCACCGCTTCGGCGGCGCGCCGGTACGAGCGGATGCGAAAGGGATCGCCCGCTCCGATCTCCAGCAGATCGGCCGTCTCCGCCAGCAACTGCGCCATGGAACGGTTGTCCATCGCCCATGATTAGACCATGGGCGCCGAGCCGAAGCCAGGCCAGGCGGGCTGCAGGACCACGGGAAGGCCACGATTCGAAACGGGTTGCTTTCCCGCTGGCGCGGGAAAGCGAATCGCGGAGAATCGATGGGAAAAAGTGCGATGGGCCCAGGGACCTGACTGCGGATTTGTCCGGAGGGAACGAATCACCCGTTTTCTGGCTATGCCAAATTTGTTAATGCTGAGTAGGTTATCGGCAGAGCCAGTTAGGCAACCTCGCGGGCGCGCACAACCTGATCCGCCTGGGGACCTTTCTGACCCTGGATGATATCGAACTCGACGTCGTCGCCTTCCTTCAGGCTCTTGTACCCATCAACCTGGATGGCGCTGTAGTGGACAAACACATCGGGTCCGTCGTCGCGTCCGATAAACCCGTACCCTTTCGCGTTGTTAAACCACTTCACTTTGCCTTTGTACTGAGCCACAAACACGAACCTTCCTCTCAGGCAGACTGTGGTTGGGGATTCCAACCTGCTAGACCATAAAGACGCGAGCCTGAAAGGTTTGGTTTTCCGTGAGGAAAAAGTAACGGGGCGTGTTATGGCCTGCCAGGACGGGTCATACGCGCATAGAACAGGATGGATATCAGGGTTTTCCCGTCGCGTATCTTGCCGGCATCGATCAGCCGGAGCAGCTCAGACAACCTTACGAACTGCAGTTCGAAGGCTTCATCCTCTTCGGGCTGCGCCTTGCCGGGCTTGAGATCTTCGGCAAGGAAAACCTGCATCCACTCGCCGAGGAAGCCTGGACTGGCGAAATACTTCACCAGCTTCGTCCACTTCTTCGCCTGATAGCCGGTTTCTTCCAGCAGCTCGCGCTTCGCCGCTTCCAGATGGTCCTCATCGCTTTCCATCTTGCCGGCCGGCACCTCATAAAGAAACTGCTGCGCGGCGTGCCGGTATTGCCGCTCGATCAGCACCAGCGGATCCTTTTTGCTTTTCGATTTGTCGAGCGCCAGGATCACCACCGATCCGTTGTGCCGGATGATGTCGCGGTTCACATGCTTGCCATTGGGCTCGCGGATCTCTTCGCTCAGCACGCGAAACAGAGGCCCGCTGTAGGACACCCTGGATGAGACGACCTCTGCCGGTTTGCCGGGATCGATCTTCAGCTTCTTCACTACGGCGATGGCGTTCGGATCTTTCTTTGCCCGGTTTTTTTTCTTCTTCTTTGCCATTCCTGAGTCGCTCCATCCCTACGGTACCATCCACCTCAATCGCGCCGGACCGCGCCGCAGCGCCACAATCTGCATCTTCTCCCTGGCGCGCAGCATCCGATTCCCGCAGAGTTCCTCCCCTTCCGCCCCCCGCATGCGTGCCCGCCGCGCATGAGAAACTGAAGTGCAGGCTGCTGAGCTGTGACCGTCGACTGTTATCCCATCTCGGTGCTGCCCCGGCTCAGCCGGATCTTTCTCGACTACGCGTCGAGCCATGAGCCCCTGGCTCCATTCTTCGTTTCCACGCCATGGTCCACATCGTGGAAGGATGCGATCCCCGCGCAGGATCCTGCCTTGCCAACCGCCGTCGCCGACCAGCTGCGGGAGCAGAACCAAAGCTGGGGCGGTGGGGAAAAAACGCTGGCCAACATCGAACGGCTGCGGAATGGCGCCGGAGCCATTCTCACCGGCCAGCAGGTCTCGCTGTTCGGCGGACCGCTCTTCACCCTCTTCAAAGCGGCGACCGTCATTCAGCGCGCCCAGGCATCGGGTGCGGTGCCCATCTTCTGGCTCGCCACTGAAGACCACGATTTGGCAGAGGCTGATCACGTCACGCTGCCCTCCCGCCACGCTCTGCACACGCTTCGCCTGCACCCCGAACAGGAGCACACCGGCCAGCCAGTCGGGTCCATCCCTCTCGGCGGGAACATCGTTCCGCTTCTCGATCGCGCCGCCGAGCTGATTGGCGGTACGCCGGAATTCGACCGGCTGACCAGCAGCTACAAGGCCGATGCGACCTTCGCCTCCGCCTTTGCGCGGCTGCTTACGGGGATATTCACGGACTACGGCCTCATCGTCATCGATGCCTCGAGCCGTGCCTTCCACGCGCTCGGCGCGCCGGTGCTGCGACCTGCGATCGAGCATGCCGAAGAGCTGGAAACCACCCTCCATGAGCGCGATCGGCTGCTCACCGAACGCGGCTACCACTCCCAGGTCCTCGTAGCGCCGGGCAGCAGCCTGCTCTTCCTTCTCGATGAAGAAACCGGGGCGCGCCAGCCGCTCCGCCGCAAGAACGGCCAATGGATGGCGAGCGGTGCAACGGGCAAAGCCAGCTACTCCACGGAGGACCTGCTCTCGATTCTCGATACCGCGCCCGAGCGCCTCAGCCCCAACGCGCTGCTGCGCCCCGTCTTCCAGGATTTCCTGCTGCCGACCCAGGCCTACATCGGAGGGCCCGCGGAGATCGCGTATTTCGCGCAAACCCAGGTTCTCTACCAGGCGATCCTCGGCCGCACCACGCCCGTCTTTCCGCGCCTCAGCGCCACGCTCATCGAGCCGGCCATCGCCGCGGTCCTCGCCCAGCACGAGCTCACGCTCAAAGACCTCTTCGAATCGCATCCCGATGAGCTGGCTCATCGCCTCGGAGCGCGCGCCATCCCCATCGATGGCAAGCGCAGGCTCGCCGCCACCGGCAACGCCCTCGACGAGGAACTGGCAGCGCTGCTCGCGTGGACGCAATCGGTCGATGCCGGCCTCGCGCGCGCCGCCGGCGTCGCGGCGTCGAAGATGCGCTACCAGATGAACCGCCTGCGCCGCCTCGCCGCAAATTATCAGCTGCAGCGGGAAGCCAGCCTGCGCCGCCATGTCGACACGCTCAGCTTCAATCTCTTCCCCGACCGCCATCCGCAGGAGCGCACGTTTGGCGGCATCGCCTACCTCGCGCGCTACGGCTCGGACCTGCTGGCAACCCTCATCGAGCAATCCAGCCAGGACTGCCCGGGCCACAAAGCGATCTATCTATAGCCGGTTGGTGGCGAAGCGGCCATGGCCAGCTTCGCGGCTCGATTGGCTGTGCCTTTTGCTTCGTCTCCGGCGCGGCGTTACACTGAGCGGGTTGAACGGCAGTTTCTGCACAGGATCACGGTATGGCTGGCAAATCTCACCCGATCATCGAAATCGCCTGCCCCGATTGCGGGGCCATGCTGAAGATCGATGTCGCCTCGCGCGCCGTGATCGCCCATACCCCCGCGCCGCGCAAGCGCACCTTTGAGGATTTCGACGCCGCAACCAAAGCCATGCGCGAGGCCGACGAGCGCAAAGAGAGCCTCTTCCGCCAGGCCGTGGACGCGGAAAAGAACAAGGAAGACGTCTTCAACAAGCGCTTTGCAGAGGCCCTGAAGAAAGCGCAGGAAACGCCCGACACGGGAAAACCGCTGCGCGAGTTCGACCTCGATTAGGCGCGCGCATCCAAATGTTTATGATGGACGAGAACACGGTCATGAAAATCCCTCGGCAAATCGAATCGACCATGAGCGAAATTCCGTGGACCCGCACCGTAGCCGCCGGCTCGCTCGTGGTGAGTGCCGTGCTTCTTCTCACCGGGCGCCGCCGCTCCGGCGTTGCCGTCGCCGCCGCAGGCGCGGCCGTCGCCCTGATGGAGAACCCGCAGGCGGTTCGCGACGCCTGGAATTCGCTCCCGCGCATCGTGCGTTCCGGCCAGGATTTCATGGTGCGCCTGGAAGACTTCGTCGATGAGCTGAACAAGCAGGGCGTTCGCCTGCGCAAGGTGCTGGTCGGCGACTGACGCGCCTCTCCTCCGTCAGGCTTCGATCGCCAGTCTCCCGCGCTCTCCAGCTGCGATGCGTTGGCTGTTCTTCGCTCGCCGCGCACTCTCTGAGGAAAAGCAGACCCGCGCGCACAAGGATCGCGCTCTTTCAGCCGGTAGACTGAAATCAGCATGAAGCGAACCATTTCGCACTACGAGCTGGTCCGCAAGCTGGGGGCGGGCGGCAGCGGCATCGTGTATCTCTCCAACGACACGCAGCTGATGCGCCCCGTCGTGCTCAAGGTGTTGAAGCGCGGCGCGCTCACGCTGGAGCAGATGCGCACGACCGTGCTGCGCGAGGCGCGCATGGCCTCCGCCATCGAGCACCCCAACGTGTGCGCCATCTATGAGGCCGGCGAAGAGGGCGAAGAAGCCTTCATCGTCATGCAGTACGTGCCGGGTCAGTCGCTGGACAAGCTCATTGCCCGGGGTCCGTCGAGCCTCCAGCTCGTGCTCTCCGTCGGCATCCAGATCGCCGATGGGCTGAGCGCGGCCCACTCGCTCGGCATCTTTCATCGCGACCTCAAGCCCGCCAACGTGATGCTCACCGACGGCGGCCTGGCCAAGATTCTCGACTTCGGTCTCGCTCGCCGTCTTCCTCCCGAGGAAGCCGAGTTCGACCCCTCCAAAACCTCGACCCGCAAGCCCGGAGCGCCGATCGCCACCTACACGGCGCGCGGCGGCACCATCGCCTACATGGCCCCGGAGCAGTTCGTCACCGGGCAGAGCAGCGTGCAAAGCGACCTGTGGGCGCTCGGCATCATCCTCTACGAGCTGGCCAGCGGCCGGCATCCGTTCGCCCGCCCTGACAGCGACGAATTCCAGAGCATCCGCGCCATCCAGTTCCTCGATCCTCCGCAGCTTGACGCCATCCCCGACGAGCTCAACTCCGTCATCCTGTGCTGCCTCAAAAAAAATCCTCTCGACCGTTATGGCAGCGCGGCAGAAGTGCGCGAGGCGCTCAAAACCATCATGAAGGCGCTGCGGTTCGAGACCGGCATCATTCCCGGCGAGGCCGCCGCGATTCTGCCGCCATCGACCCCCGCTGAGCAGGAGAAGCGCACCACCGGCCTGCTCTCGATGCTCGCCGAGCGCTTCCGCGAATCCTCCAACGGCGATGCGCGCGAGAACACGATCCTCATTTTGCCTTTTCAGAACCTGGGAGCAGCCGAGGTCGCGCCGCTCTACGGTTTCGCGCTGGCCGACGCCATAGCGGCCCGCATCGCGCGCGTCTCGTCGCTGGTCGTGCGTCCGGCGAGCGCGCTCATGCACGTTCCCATCGCGCAGATGGATCCGCTCGAAATCGGACAGAAACTCCTCGTCAACTGGGTTCTGACGGGCAACTTCCTGCGCTCGAAAGACGGCTTCGACCTCAACTGGCAACTGCTCGAGGTCCAGCGGCAAAGCGTGCACGGCGGCGGGGCGATCAGCGTGCCCTCGTTCGATCTGATCGCGGTGCAAACCGAAATCTGCAACGAAGTCTTCGCGTCGCTGCAGGGCATTGGTCAGTTGCAGCCGACGGCCGACCGTCCGGCTGCGGGCGCGGCGCCGCTCGGCGAACAGCTTTCCGAGGAGTACCTGCAGGCGCGCGCATTCCTCTCCGGCTTCATGCAGCGCACCGGCAACCGGGCCGACCTCGACCGCGCCCGCGATCTCTTCGAGGCGGTCGTCGAAAGCAATCCCTTCTATGCCCCCGCGTGGAGCGGCCTGGGCATCGCGCAACTGCAGTACATCCGCTACGGCTTCGGAGGCCATTTGCACGTGATGGCCGCGCGCAAGGCGCTCGACCGCGCGCTTGAGCTCGACTCCGGCTCCGTTGAGGCCAATCTTTACCGCGTGTACATGCTGCTCTCCCGTGGAGAAAAAGAGAGCGCCCGCCACGGCATCGAGCACCTGCTGCACACCGCGGAGAATGACTGGAATGTCCACCTCGTCGCGGGCATCACCCTCCGCGTCGACGGCATGTACGAGGAAGCGCTCGAGCAGTTCAACCGCTCTCTCAGCCTCAACCCCTCCAACGCCGCCGTGATCTACAACCATCGCGCCCGCGTCTACCAGTATCAGAACCAGCTGGAGCTGGCCGAGGAAGAGCTGCAGAAAGGCCTCACGCTGGAGCCGAAATATCCGCTGCTGCGCACCTCGCTCGCTTACCAGCGCATGCGCCAGGGCGACCTGAATCAGGCCATCGAGGTTCTGGAGGGGGTGATCCGCGACGACAGCTCGATGCGCATTGCCGTGCCCACGCTGGCCATGTGCTACGTCCAGACCGGCGATCGCGAACGCGGCGCCTCGCTGATTGCGGAAGAATCCATCGCCGCTGCCGAAGCCGACGCAGAAATGGCGTACCGCCTGGCCACCTACTTTGCCGTCGACGGCGACGAAAGCGAGGCGCTGCACTGGCTGCGCCGCGCCATCTATCTCGGCAACGAGAATTACCCCTGGTTTACGAAGAACCCCGCGTGGAACCGGCTCCGCGGCCACACCGACTTCGAGCGCATTCTCGAAGACCTGAAGAAAAGTTTTCGCCGCAACCAGCGCACGTGGAAGCGGCTGCTTGCTGAACCGCACGCGTGATGCCCTGGCACCTGGAGCGCTCGCTGTTCATCCCGCGTCCGCGCGCGGAGGTCTTCGCCTTTTTCTCTGACCCCGGCAACCTCGAGCGCATCACGCCAGCGTGCCTGCGCTTCCACGTCCTCACGCCGGCGCCCATCCCGATGCATCCCGGTGCGCTCATCGACTACGAACTCCGCCTGTATGGCATCGGATTGCGCTGGCGAACCCGCATCGAGGCCTTCGACCCCCCGTTGTCCTTCGTCGATATGCAGCTCAAGGGGCCTTACAAGCTCTGGCATCATCGTCATGACTTCGAAGAGGTTCCAGAGGGGACGCAGATGCGGGACCGCGTCGACTATGATTTGCCCTTCGCACCCCTGGGCGCGCTCGCCCGCGCGCTCTTCGTTCGCCGCTCCGTCGAGCAGATCTTCGACTATCGCAATCAGACCATCCTGAAGATTTTCGCCTAACCGCCTCGGCGTTAGTCTGATTCGCGTTATCGCGACGTCGGCCGCCGCTCGGCAACCCACATCGTCCAGCAGCCCACGCAGGCCAGAACACCGCAGGCCAGCAGCAGAATCAGGCCGGTGCTGCCGATCGTGGGCAGCAGATGAAACGCGTCGGATCGCAAGAGCAGCCACCCGGCGGCGCACGCGGCGATCACCAGCCCGATCATCTGCATCACGCGCAGCGGGCGCTCCGCTCGCTCGATGGCAGCGCGCCGCCTGCGC
>JBARMS010000162.1:0-33868 GCA_049802575.1 Acidobacteriaceae bacterium
GCCGCGCACGTGGTGGGCTGGCCGGTGCCGCGGGGTGGCGCGCAGGCGCTGACGGATGCGCTGATCGGCGTCCTGCGCGAGGCAGGCGGAAACGTGCAGACCGGCAGCAGGATCGGCTCGCTCGACGAACTGGCGGCTGAGGATGGTCCCGTCCTCTGCGATGTGACGCCGCGGCAGCTCCTCGGCATCGCCGGCGAGCGGCTGCAGAAAACCTATCGCCAGGCTCTGGAGCGTTTCCGCTACGGGGCGGGGGCTTTCAAGATCGATTACGCGCTCTCTGCGCCAATTCCCTGGAAGGCGCGGGAGTGCACCCGGTCGATCACCGTGCATGTGGGCGGCAGCGCCGAAGAGATTGCCGAATCGGAGGACGCGATGCGGCGCGGAGGGCTTTCGGAGCGGCCATTTCTGATCGTGGTCCAGCCGACGCTGTTCGATCCGACGCGCGCTCCGGCGGGCAAGCACACCGCCTGGGTCTACTGCCACGTGCCGAACGGCTGCCCTGTGGACATGACGGAGCGCATGGAAGCGCAACTGGAGCGATTTGCGCCCGGATTCAAAGACTGCGTGCTGGCACGGCACGTCTCGACGCCGCACGTGCTGGAGCAGATGGACGCAAACCTGGTGGGCGGCGATGTGATGGGCGGGGAACTGTCGCTGCGCCAGTTGATGATGCGGCCCGCGCTGGGGAACTACTACACTGGGACAAAGAATCTGTATTTGTGCTCCGCGTCCACGCCTCCCGGCGGCGGCGTGCACGGCATGTGCGGCTACCACGCGGCACGGATGGCGCTGCGGCGGATGTGAGCGGCAGGTTTCAGGTTACAGGTTGCGATCAGGCGGATTTTCGGGTCGTCATGCCAGTGACGGCGGCGATGGCGCGATCCGTGAGACGCTGCTTCACCGCATCCATCTCGAGCCAGGGATCGCGTTTGAGGCGCGGTTTCCATTCGTCATAATTGGCGACGGCGAATTGTTTCGGCTCGATGTGCTTCAACTCAGTCCAGGTGAGCGGCATGGCGACGCGGGCTCCGGCGCGGGCACGCGGGGAAAACGGAGCGACAGCGGTGGCGCCGCGCTCATTGCGCAGGTAATCGAGGAAGATTTTTCCGGTGCGGGCCGATTTCGTCATTTTGGTGAGATAGAGCTTCGGGTTGGCGTGCTCCATCATGAGGACGAAATTGTGAGCGAATTCCTTGAACTCAGGCCACTGACGCTCAGGCCGGACAGGCGCGACGACGTGGATGCCTTTGCCACCGGTGGTTTTGACAAAGGTTTCAAGCCCGAGATTCTTCATCAGGTCGCGCACCTCGATGGCACTGGCGACGAGGCGCTCCCACGGAAGCGCCGGGTCGGGATCGAGGTCGATGATGAGGCGGTCGGGGGTTTCGAGCGCATCGTTGCGCGAGCCCCAGGGATGAATTTCGAGCGCGCCCATTTGCGCCAGGCCGACCAGGCCTTCGACGGTGGAGACGGTGAGGTACTGCTCGGTTGGTCCGCCTTTTTTCGACGGGACGGGCACGCTGTCGATGCCGGACGACGTTCCCATGCCGGTGTGCTTTTGAAAAAAGCACGGCCTCGTGCTGCCTTCGGGGCAGCGGACGATGCTCAGTGGACGCTGCGCGATATGGGGCAGGATGTGTTCGGCGACGGCCGCATAGTATTCGGCGAGCTGCTGTTTGGTGAGGTGCGATTCCGCATCGAGAATCTTGTCGGGATGCGTGAGGCGGACTCCCGCAACCTCGGCATCGCCGGTTTTTGAGGAGCCGGATGGGGAGGACACGGCGCGCGATTTTGCGGCGACGGCGGGCCGGGCCGGATGCTTCGCCGATTTCGCGGTGCTCGGTTTTGAAGCGGTTGGCACAGATTTCTCCTCTCGTTTGCGCGCCGATTTTGCCACGGCCGCGGCTTGCTCGCGGACGACCTCTTTGGGATCCTTATCTTCGCGCAACCCGAGGAAGGCTGCCTGACGGACGTTGCCCCCGGCAGTCCAGGTGGCGAAGCGGGCTTCGATGACCATCTCGGGCTTCGTCCAGACTGCGTCCTTCTTCGCCTCGCGCGGCGGATTATGAAATGGTGTTTTCGCCTGACGCAGTTTGTCGAGGCGATCGCGCAGCAGCTTGTGGGTTTTGCGATTGAAACCGGTCCCGGTGCGTCCGGCGTAGATGAGACGATCGTCCTGGTAATAGCCGAGGAGCAGGGAGCCGATGCCGTAGGTCCCGTTGGAGAGGGGGGTATATCCACCGACGACAAATTCCTGTTGGAGGACGCACTTCGATTTGACCCAGTCGCGGGAGCGCTTCGACTCGTAGGGTGCCGTGGCGCGCTTCGAGACAACGCCTTCCGCGCCGAGCGAGCAGGCGTGACGGAACATTTCGGCGCCCTGGGAAAGGAGATGGCTGCTGTAGCGGAGGGCTCCTTGGTCGCCGGCTTGCGATGCATATTCCTGGAAGATGCCTTCGAGGATGGTTTTGCGGCGCTCGAGTGGCAGCTTCCGGAGATTGTGACCGTCGAGATGAAGCAGGTCGAAAGCGAAGTAAGTGAGCGGATGCTTTGCTCCTTCGTCGAAGGCGGCCTGGAGATCGGCAAAGCTGCTGGTCCCCTCCTCGTTCAGGACGACGACTTCGCCATCGAGGATGGCGGCGTGAACCGGGAGCTGCGCCGCGGCTTCGGCGATGGCGCGCATGCGATGGGTCCAGTCGAGGCCTTTTCGAGTCAACAGACGCACGCGGCGCTTTGAGCCTTCTCCGTCGATGTGGATCTGAATGCGGTAGCCGTCGAGCTTGAGCTCGTGCAGCCACTCGTCGCCTTCGGGCGGTTCGGTGGTGGAGACCGCGAGCTGCGGCGCCAGGAAGCCGGGAAATTTCTCGCGGGGCGCATCGCGGAGCGCGGCTGTTCGATCCGGAGGCTCGGAGGGCGCGGATGCCTGCTTCTTTGGCTGTTTCAGTCGAGAGCGATTCGGGACCGCCTTTGCAGCGGGCTTCTCGGGGCGGTTGGAATTCCAGACGTGGTCTTCGGCTGCGGCGATCTCTTCGAGGCTGCGGCCGGTGACGGCGCTGTTGGGCGCTTCGTCGGTGATGCAGGGGTCTTCGGGGCCGCGGGCGTATTCGTCTTTCTCCTTGATGAGGAGCCAGTTGGGCTTGTCGCTGCGGCCGAAGCGGTCGCCATGCATGCGAACGAGGACCCAGGCGCCGTGGAGCTTTTTGCCGTTGAGAATGAACTTGAGATTGCCCTTGCGCAGGCCCTCGTCCACGTCGACCAGCGGCTCCCAGGTGCCCTGGTCCCAGACCATGACGGTACCGCCGCCGTACTGGCCTTTTGGGATGGTGCCTTCGAAGCCGCCGTATTCGATGGGGTGGTCTTCCACTTCGACGGCGAGGCGTTTGTCGGCGGTGCTGTAGCTGGGGCCTTTGGTGACGGCCCAGCTTTTGAGGACGCCGCGCCAGCCGAGCCGGAAGTCGTAGTGGAGGCGGGTGGCGGCGTGCTTCTGGATGACAAAGGGGAGGGTATTGCCAGCGGCCGGCTTGCTTTTCTCCGCTGTGGAGCCGCTGGGCTCGGCGGTCATAGCGAAGTCGCGCATGGAGCGGTAGCGGGCGAGCTGACGGTCGACCTCGGCGGAGGGCGAGGCACTGCGCGATTTGCGGGTGGTGGCGCTGCGGGACGACGACTTTACGGTGCGTTTGGCCATCAAGAGGTTGGAGTCGGCAAGGCCGGGCTGGGGTGCCAGAAATGCGCGGATTTCTGCTTGATTCGATTAGCCCACTTGCAGGGCGCCGGTCATGCGCAGGTCGTCTTCGAGGACGATGGAGACTTCGGGCTTGTCTTCCTGGTAGCGGACCTGGATGTGCCGGCCATGGAGGGCGTCGGCGAACTGCTCGGCCTGCTGTTTGGCTCGGAAATGACGGACGTACTTCCCGTAGTGGTATTGGGAGCGGGCGTAATAGCGGTATTCGACGGTGACGATGTAGCCCTGTTTGTGCTGGACATTCGTGTGCTGGACCTCGCCGTCGGCGCTGGGCCACGCGCCGGCACGGCGCTGGCGGAGCTTTTGCCAGAGAGCTCCGCCCCCGGCTGCCCCGCCGAACAGGAGCGGCCAGAGGTTGTGGAAGACGCCAAGGAACGGAGAGAGCAGACGCCACCAGTGGATGTGCAAGCGAGTCTCCCCTCTGCGCCATGGTACGACGGCGGTGAAAAACGAGCGACAAAAACTGCCCCAAAAGCGTCATTCAAAGAGGAAAACGACGCTGGACCATTCTGCGGTCGTGGGTTTACTGTAGTCAGTCGCTGTGTGCCCCTGCTGGCCATCAAAAAAGCGCCGATCCCATGGAACGCGCGGGAGGTTACAGCCACGCGCAGCGAAAAAAAAGGAGCGATTCCCCATGTCTACGCTGTTACACCCTGACGTTGAAACGCAGAAAGATTTTCTCCCTCTCAATGGGACCGACCACGTGGAGTTTTACGTGGGCAATGCGCGGCAATCCGCCTACTTTTATCGGCTGGCCTTCGGCATGAAGCTGGTTGCCTATGCGGGACCGGAAACCGGCGTCCGCGACCGCGCGTCTTACGTGCTGGAGCAGGGCAAGATCCGGTTTGTGCTGACGACGCCGCTGCGTCCGGACGGAGAGGTTGCCGAGCATGTGCGCGTCCACGGGGACGGCGTGCGCGATGTGGCGCTTTGGGTGGATGATGCGCGGCAGGCGTGGAAGGAGACGACGAAGCGAGGCGCGCGCAGCGTGCGGGAGCCCTTCGAGCTGAAGGACGAGCATGGGACGGTGCGCATCGCGTCGATTGCCGCCTACGGGGATACGATCCACTCGTTTGTGGAGCGGAGCAACTATCAGGGCCCTTTTCTGCCGGGCTATCGCGCGGAGCCGGAAGACGCGCTGGCGCGGCCGACCGGGCTTCTGTATGTCGACCACATGGTGGGCAACGTGGGCTGGAATGAGATGAACCGGTGGGTCGACTTCTACGCCCAAATCATGGGTTTCTCGCTTTACCAGCACTTCGACGATAAAGACATTTCGACGGAGTATTCGGCGCTGATGTCAAAGGTGATGGCGAACGGGAACGGGCGCGTCAAGTTTCCGATCAATGAGCCGGCGGAGGGACGGAGGAAGTCACAGATTGAAGAATATCTGGAGTTCTACCACGGTCCTGGCGTGCAGCACATCGCGATGGCGACGAACGACATTCTGCAAACCGTGGCACAGTTGCAGGAGCAGGGCGTCAAGTTCCTGACCGTGCCGCATACGTATTACACCGAGTTGGAAGGACGTGTGGGCAAGATCGACGAGCCGCTGGAGGAACTGGAGAAGCTGGGCGTGCTGGTTGATCGGGACGATGAAGGCTACATGCTGCAGATCTTCACCAAGCCGGTGGAGGATCGGCCCACGCTGTTCTATGAGATTATTCAGCGCAAGGGCAGCCGGAGCTTCGGCAAGGGGAACTTCAAGGCGCTGTTCGAGGCGATCGAGCGGGAGCAGGCGCTGCGGGGAAATCTGTAAGGGTAGGGTATAGGGATTAGGGCGGGCGCGGGACGAATGCTTGTTACCGGCGGAGAGCCGGCGACGGGTGGGCGGGTGACCGGGAACCTCGGTTAACGGCGGGGGCGGCTGGCGATGAACAGCTGCCCTTTGTCGTCATGGGAACGTGATTCGCGGACGAGATGGGCGAAGGTCCAGACGAGAAATCCGATTCCAAAGGTCACAACGAGAGCCAAAGCATCGAGCGCCAGGGCGCTGGTGGAAACGACCATTCCAAACTCCCCCTGCTGTTATTGAAGAGGAGCCGCTGCAAGGGCGGCGCAAGGGAGAAATAAGGAATCTGTTAAGGGGTGTTCAGTCCGCGACCATCAGCTCGCCGGGCAGGATGGGGCGGGTGCGCGGGAGGACGCCGAACGCGGCGAGAGAGCCCATGACTACAAAGACTGCGCAGTAGACCGCGAGCTTGAGCACGTCCGTCGCGTGGTTCTTGGGCAGCGTCTTCCAGAGGACGAGCAGAATGGTTTGCGCGGCGGTGACGGACCAAACGGCTCCGTAGAAATAGCGGCGCTCCCAACCTTCGCCCTGCGTGGAGCGGCGGACGCGCGGCAGCACACCGAACAGGCCGAGCGCGAGAATGAGCGCGAGTAGCGGCGTGCATCCGTGCCAGTAGATCTGCTTCAGCCGCCACTGGCCGCTGACGACGGCCCAGGCAAGCCCGGCAAGATTGAGCAGGGCGAAGTTGAGCAGCGCGTTCCAGGCAAAGGTGTAGCAAATGCGCCGGTAGAGGGGATTGGGCCGGTCCTCATCGAAGCGGAGGATGTAGGGCGCAGGCTCAGACCCCGGAAGCTGGCCAAAGCGCAGGGCGATGCCCGTGCCGAGGAGGACGCAGGCGAGCCAGATCCAGTTGCCGCGGCTGCCGCCGTGCGCGAAGAGGCCGAAGGTGAGCGGCCCAGGCGCGAGGAAGAAAACCCAAATCCAAATGGGCCAGTGGGCGGCGCGGTATCGTCGCGTGTTGCGGGTGCGCATCCTGCGCTGGTGGGCGTACTCGACGCGAAGCGGGAGCGGCATGGTGGTGGGGGCTATCGATGGGTGGCGATGGCTTCCCGCGAAACCGGGGTCAAGGCGATCGCGAGGGTGTCGCCTTCCAGGGTAACGCGGACCTCTTCGAGCGAGGGGACGACCCAATCCGTGTCGGCGAGGCTCGAAAGCGAGTGGGAGAAGAGCGTGGCGAGGACCTTGCATCCCGCGGCGCGGCCGGCTTGTGCGCCGGAGGCGGAGTCTTCGATGACGAGACAGTCGGCGGGGTTGAGGCCGAGGATCTCCGCGCCTTTGCGATAGGGCTCGGGATGGGGCTTGCCGTGGGTGACCATGTCGGCCGAGACAATGCGTGCGGGAACGGGGATGCCGGCGTGTGCCATGCGGCTGCGCGCGAGACGATCGGTGGCTGAGGTGACCACGGTCCAGAATTTTTCCGGCAGGGTTTCGAGGATCGCGCGCACGCCGTGCAGCATCTGCACGCCAATGTTATCGTTCATTTCCATCCGCTCGAGCCACTCCAGTTCTTCCTGAGCATCGAGGTCGGGGCGGAGGAGGCGGACGGTCTCGATGGCGCGGCGGCCGTGGGCAAGGCCGACCGCATGCGCGGGATCGATACCGCGAGCCGCCGACCATTTTTCCCAGCTCCGTTCGACAGAGCCGATGGAACTGATGAGGACGCCGTCCATATCGAACAAAATGCCGCGAGCACGCAGAGTTATGGGGGATGGTGCGGGAGAACTGCCCATAGCTTGAGAGTAGCAGCAGAGCAGGGCCCGGTTGACACGTTACGGAAGCTGGCCCTACGCTGAAAGAGATGACCCCAGTCTTCCCCATGGCGATGTGCCGCTGCTGTTGTGCTCGCTCTGCGCGGGTGATGGTCTGAGGGGAAAACACGGAATTCGAGAGTTACCCTGAACCCACCCGCAGCAAAAGCCGGGTGGGTTTTGATTTGGGAATACCCGCAAAGAACATGAGCGTGGGCGCGGTCCCACGGAAAAGAGGAACGATGAGCCTCCGCATCAACGACATTGCGCCGGATTTTACGGCGGAGACGACGCAGGGCACGATCCATTTTCATGAGTGGATCGGCGACAACTGGGCGGTGCTGTTTTCGCACCCCAAGGACTTCACGCCCGTTTGCACGACCGAATTGGGCGCCGTGGCCGGGCTGGAGAAGGAGTTCGCCAGGCGGGGGGCGAAGGTGATCGGGCTGAGCGTCGATCCGGTGGCGAGCCACCACAAGTGGGAGCCGGATATCCACGAGGTGACCGGGCACAAGGTGGGCTATCCCATGATCGGCGACCCGGAGTTGAAGATCGCCAAGCTGTACGACATGCTGCCGGCCGAGGAAGGGAACTCGAGCGAGGGGCGGACGCCGGCGCAGAACGCCTGCGTGCGAACCGTCTTTGTGATCGGGCCGGACAAGCGGATCAAGCTGCACCTGGCGTACCCCATGACGACTGGGCGCAATTTCGATGAGATTTTGCGCGTGCTTGATTCCATGCAGCTGACGGCAAAGCACAAGGTGGCGACGCCGGCGAACTGGAAACACGGTGATGACGTGATCCTGACAGGCGCGATCTCGAACGAAGAGGCGGAGAAGAACTTTCCTGGATTTAAGACGGTGAAGCCGTACCTGCGGACGGCGGCACAGCCTAAGTAGGAAGATCTCGGCCGCGCCTGCGGCCGATCAAAGCATCTCTGCTGCCCTCTCTGAGCGGCAGAGAACGAGCACCGGTGGCGAAGTGGCTAACGCGCTGGTCTGCAAAACCAGTATTCGCCGGTTCAATTCCGGCCCGGTGCTCCAATATCTCTGAGAAATTCGCCTGGCGGGGCGGTTACCCGGACTCCATGAGCCCATGGAGCAGCGCCACAGCCTCGTCGAGTTCTGCGAGCGGCACGCATTCGCGGCTGCTGTGCGCGGTGCGCATGTCGCCGGGACCGAAGACGATCACCTCGTCGACGAGCGGTGCAAAGAGGCTGGCTTCGGATCCGAAGGGAATCGAGACGGCGGGACGGCCAGCGAGCGATTCGATCCGGCGCACAAGGGGCGAATCGGGCGGCGTTTCAAAGCCGTGCTGCTGGCGAAGAGGCTGGATTTCTGCGAGAAAACCAGAATGGGCAGCCGTCATTTCTGTAACGATTTCGGTTACAGAATGGAAAACGGCGGCGGCATCCTGGCCCGGAATGGGCCGCCATTCGAGCGGGAAACGGCACAGGCCGGGCACGATGTTCTTTGCGGTGCCTCCGTGAATGGCGCCGATGTTGAGTGTTGTGAAGGGTGGTTGGAAGAAGCTGTTCTGCTCAACCGCAATGCTTTCGGCGAGTGCTTCGATTGCCGTAATGAGACGCGCCGCATCGCAGATCGCTGAACGACCTTGTGCGGGATGCGCACTGTGGGCTTCTTTCCCGTAGACGGTGACTTCAGCGAGGCAATAGCCTTTGCCTGCACGCGCGGGATGAAGCGACGTCGGCTCACCGATGATCATGCGGCGCGGACGGATCGCATCCTGCGTGACCAGATGGGACGCGCCGATGCAGCCGATTTCCTCGTCGGCGGTGAGAACGACGCGCAGGCCGGGAGCAAACCGCGCAGGATTCGTTTGCGCGACGGCAGCGAGAATAAGGGCGAGGAAGGCTTTCACGTCACACGAGCCGCAGCCATGAAGCTGGCCGTCGACGACGATGGGATTGAGAGCGTCGGCCCAGTCAGCGGCGTACGGCACCGTGTCGGTGTGGCACATCAGCACGAGGTCCACGTCGCGCGCTGCGACGTCCTGACCGGGAGGCGCGGCGATGAGGTTGACCTTCTCGGTGCCCGCAGGGTCTGTGCAGGACAGCTCGCGCACCGTCCAGGCGGCCTGGCGCAGCGCTGCGGACGCGAATTCGATCAGCGGGCGATTGGAAACCGCGGAAGGCGACGGGATGCGCACCAGATCGGCGAGATGCGCGGCAACGGTTTTCAAGTCGCGCTTCCCAGCGTATCGCGCCAGATCGCGGCATGGGTGTCGGCATAGCGGCCGATGATCTCCTCTCGCAGCGGGTGCTGTCCATCGCGTACAAGCAGCTTGCCATTGACACACACGTCGCGGATCGCGGAGCGGTTCAATCCGAAGACGATCAGCGGCAGCAGATCGCCGGCAGAATGGCCGGCAATGGAGAGGTCGCGGCGATCGACCGTGAAGAAGTCGGCAGAATTGCCAGGCTGCAGGTCGCCGGCGGGCACCCCAAGTGCGCGAGCGCCGTTGCGCGTGGCGCACGCGAAGAGCCGCTGCACGAGCGGCTGGCCATCAATCTGATCGAGGATGGCGCGCTGCTGGCATTTGAGCCGGAGATGGTAGTCGAGCTGGCGCGCATCTTCAAGCGGATCGATTTGCGCCTGGCTGTCGGAGCCGAGAGCGACGGGGATGCCGTGCTGCATGACGCGATCGGCGCAGAAGATGCCGTCGCCGAGGTTGCGTTCGGTGCCGGGGCAGGCGCAGACACCGACATCGGCCTCGGCAAGCAGGCACATTTCATCGCCGGTGATGTGGATCGCGTGGATGGCGGACCATCCCGAAGCGAGCAGATGGGCGTTGGCGAGGAGCGTAACGGGCGTGGTGCCGTACTCGCGGATGCAGGCTTCGTTCTCCGCCGTCTGCTCGGAAACGTGCATGTGGAGCGGCACGCCAGCGGAGCGAGAGAAGGCGGCGATTTCGCGCAGATCATTCAGGCCCACGGCGCGAATACTGTGCGGCGCGACGGCGATGCGGACATCGGCGGAGTTCGGAAATGCAGCACGGAGCAGCGCGGTATTGCGCAGATAATCGGGGAGCGATTCGAAGAAGCGCGTTTGCCCGGGATCGCGCGGGAGCTGAAACCCGGAGCGGAAATAGGCGGCGCGCAGCAGGACGATGCGGATGCCCACGGATTGCGCGGCGGCGATGACCTGTTTGCCGAGGAGGTTGGGGTCATCGTAGGGCCGGCCGCCGGGGTCGGTATGGAGATAGTGGAATTCGCCGACGGTGGCAATGCCGGCGAGAGCCATTTCCAGAAAAGCCATGCGCGCGACGTCGTAGATCTGCTCCGGCGTAAGCTGCGCGGCGGCGTGATACATGGTGCCCCGCCACGACCAGAAATCTTTGCCGCTGGTGGCGCGCGATTCGGATTTGCCGCGGATGAGCCGCTGAAACGAGTGCGAGTGCGTATTGACGAAGCCGGGGAGGAGAGCCTTGCCGGGCAGATCGATCACGGTGCACGTCTCCGGGATCGGTTGCGGAGTGCC
Source organism: Acidobacteriaceae bacterium (assembly GCA_049802575.1). Taxonomy (GTDB): domain Bacteria; phylum Acidobacteriota; class Terriglobia; order Terriglobales; family Acidobacteriaceae; genus Palsa-343. The sequence continues at coordinate 10,783 of JBARMS010000162.1, forward strand.
GGAGGACACGATGCCGGCAATACGGCCATCGTCGTCGACCAGGAGGCCGGCGTTGGGCAAGAATCGGTCGCCGGTGTAGAGAAGTTCGGGACGGTAGAGAGTCGTCATGGAGTGACCTGCTTCCCGGCAACCCAGACCTCACGCACCGGGTTCGTTCCCAGAGTGTAGACGAGGCCGCGCCAGTCAGAGCTTTCCAGAACGAGAAAGTCGGCGGGAAAACCTGGCGCGAGAGTGCCTGCTTCGGCGAGTCCGAGGGCGGCGGCGGCATTGGCAGTTCCGGCGATGAGAGCCTCGGCTGCCGTGAGTCCGTTGAGGCGGACAGCGAGAGCCAGAGCAGCGCAGGTTGAGAAAAGCGGGCTGGAGCCGGGGTTCAGGTCGGTGCCGACGGCGACGGCTGCGCCGGCATCGATGAGTGCGCGGCCGGGCGCCGATGGCAGGCCGAGGTGCAGTGAGACGCCGGGCAGGATGGTCGCGATGGTCGAACTGGCCGCAAGGGAGGGCAGTTGGTCTGGTTTGCAGGCTTCCAAATGATCGACGCTGAGGGCACCAAGGCGGAGGCCGAGCTCCAGGCCGCCGATGGAGTGAAACTGCTCGGTGTGGAGCCTGAGGGCGAGGCCGTTGCGGCGAGCCGCGCAGAGGATCGCCTCGGCTTCGGAAACATGCCAGGCTTCCTGCTCGACAAAGATATCGACCGCGGCGGCAAGCTTTTCGGCGGCGACAGTCGGAATCAGACGCTCGCAGACGTCAGTCACATACGCGGCGCGGTCGGACGGCTCCTTTGGCGGGACGTGGATGAGCAGCGTGGGGATGATGCGCGCCGGCGTGGAGGCGGCGAGAGCGCGGATGGCATGAAGCATCGTGATCTCGGCGGCAGGAACGAATCCGTAACCGGACTTCACTTCAATGGTGGTGGCTCCGGAGCGGAGGAGCGCATGGATGCGCGGCCTGGCGAGAGCGACCAGTTCGTCCTGCGAACACGCTGCAGTGGCGCGGATGGTGCTCCAGATGCCGCCGCCGCCAGCGAGAATCTTTTCGTAAGCGACTCCCGAGGTGCGCGCGTCGAAGTCGGCGAGCCGGTTGCCGGCCCAAATGGCGTGGGTGTGTGGGTCGATCAGGCCGGGAACGACGGCACGGCGTCCGGCATCGATGGTGGATGCGGCTCCGCCGGTCCACAAGGATTGCGGTCCGGTCCAGAGAATGCGGTCTTCGGCAAGGGCGAGAGCGGCATTTTCGATCATCTGCAGCGAGCGCATGTCCGCGCCGCGCTTTGGGCCCGGCTTCTGGACGGTAACGAGCTGGGAGATGCCGGTGATGAGCAGGTCGGCCTGCAAGCTGGTATTCATGGCAGGCTCGGCAAATCGAGGCCGCATTCGTGTGCCACGGCGATGGCCTTTTCGTAGCCGGCGTCGGCGTGGCGGACCACGCCGAGAGCGGGGTCGTTGCGCAGGCAAAGGCGCAGGCGCTGCTCCGCCTCATCGCTGCCGTCGGCGACAACGACGAGGCCGGCGTGCTGGCTGTAACCCATGCCCACGCCGCCCCCGTGGTGGAAGCTCATCCACGATGCGCCGCTGGCAATTCCGGTGGCGAAGTTGAGCAGCGGCCAGTCGGAGACGGCGTCGGAGCCGTCGCGCATGGCTTCGGTTTCGCGAAATGGGCTGGCGACGGAGCCGGCGTCGAGATGGTCGCGGCCAATGACGATGGGAGCCTTGAGGCGGCCGTCGCGCACCATCTGATTGAAGAGCAGTCCGGCGCGATCGCGCTGGCCGTATCCGAGCCAGCAGATGCGCGCCGGCAACCCCTGAAAAGCGATCTGCTCGGCAGCGTAAGTAAGCCAGGAATGCAGGCGCTGGTCTTCAGGAAAAAGTTTGAGGAGGGCCTGGTCGGTCGCGGCAATGTCGGCGGGATCGCCGGAGAGCGCGACCCAGCGGAACGGCCCGCGTCCTTCGCAGAAGGAATCGCGAATGAAAGCGGGAACAAAGCCGGGATAACCGAAGGCGTTGGCGACGCCGGCCAGCTTTGCCTGGGTGCGCAGGTTGTTTCCGTAGTCGAAGGCCACGGCGCCGCGCTGCTGCATGGTGAGGATGGCCTGGACGTGCGCGGCGATGGCGGCTTGCACGCGTGCGCTATACGCCGCGGGGTCCTGCGCGCGGAGGGTGTTCAGGTCCTCGTCGGCGTGGGCGATGGGCAGGTAGCCCCAGAGCGGGTCGTGAGCGCTGGTTTGGTCGGTGACGAGGTCGGGGGTGAAACCGATCTCGACCATGCGCGGCAGAACCTCCGCCGCGTTACCTATCAGGCCGATCGAGACGGCCTCGCGCGCAGTCTTCGCCTCGCGCGCGAGCGAGAGCGCTTCGTCGAGCGAGGACGTGGCCTTATCCAGATAGCGGGTCTGCAGACGGCGATGGATGCGATGCGGGTCGACTTCGACACAAATGCTGACGCCGCCCGCGAGCTTGACAGCCAGAGGCTGAGCGCCACCCATGCCGCCAAGTCCGGCCGTCACGGTGATGGTCCCGGCGAGGGTGTTGTTGAAGTGGCGCTCGGCCGCGCCCTGGAACGTCTCGTAGGTCCCCTGCAGAATGCCCTGCGTGCCGATGTAAATCCAAGAGCCGGCGGTCATCTGGCCGTACATCATCAGGCCGAGCCGATCAAGGCGATCGAACTCATCCCACGTCGCCCAGTGGGGAACGAGATTCGAGTTGGCGATGAGGACGCGCGGCGCGAGGGGCTGCGTTTCCAGCACCGCAACGGGCTTGCCGGACTGGATGAGCAGGGTCTGGTTGTTTTCGAGGCGGTCGAGCGTGGAGACGATGCGATGGAAACAATCCCAATTGCGCGCCGCTTTGCCGCGCCCGCCGTAGACGATCAGCTCCGCGGGTTTCTCGGCCACATCGGGATCGAGATTGTTCATCAGCATCCGCTTGGCGGCTTCCTGAATCCAGCCGGGAGCGGTGCGGGTATTGCCGCGCGGTGCGCGAATGGGATGGGCAGTCTGCATTGCAGAGCGGGTGACGGTTGTCCCGACTGCTCAGGATGCATCATGGCGCGAGAATCCACAACCGGGGATTTCTTGCGAGGGACGGCGATTCGACGTTGCGGCTGAGCGGACGGAGCTTACGCGTTCGCTCAGTGCGCCGGCACCTCGCCGATCAGCTGATAATTCCTGGCGACCTGGCCGGTCATGACGCCCACATACATGTATTGGGAAATGCGGGCGAGCGAACGCATGTTGTGGCGGACAAGCAGCCGGTATGCGCCGAAGTTGAGCGCCACCGTGCCTGCTTCGAATGCCGCGAACGCCGGCTTATTGTGCACGAGGGCGAAGGGCAGCATCCCCTCGTGCAGATACTGCGGGTGCTCGAGACCCTTTTCCGTGCTGGTGTAGTCGAGGGCGCGCAGCGTCGCGCCCATGCCGAGGAGGGTCCAGTCCATCAGGTGCAGGCGGGGCGGTTGCGCGGCCGGCGGGACTTGCATGATGGCTGCCGATGCCTCGGTTGAACCATTGGGGGCGAGGTCGGCGACGGCGGGCATGGGAGCGTCGGCTAGTTCGGCGCGCTGGGCGGAACAGGGGGATGCAAGGGCGAAGGCGAGAATCGACACGACGAGCGACGGCAAGGCAAAGGACTTCATGGCTCCTCCTCGGTATGGCGGAGACAGACAGGTGCTCAGATCAGTCGGGCGGGAGAAGCAACGAACAGCATCCGGCCGCACGGCAGGACAAACGCATGGCTCGCGTCGTGCGGTGGGGGGGATCGTGGCGGCGCGAGCCGGCGAGTCACGATCATCCCTGTGCGGGACAGCACCTTGGATGGAGAGATTGCCGGGAGCGTTGCACGGTTCGTTCTGTGCAGCGCGGCGTTGGGGGACCGCAGCCGGCAATCGATTGTTACCCGGAGCAAGAGAAAACCCATCGCAGCGGCCAGGCTTTGGTGGTAGGCTTCCTGGTTGCCATGGTAAGAGCAGGCAAGTATTGTGCGATGCTGCTGGCTTTGCCGATTGCGGCAGGCTGCGGCGGCTCGTCGGGATCGGGAAGCGGCGGACCGGGATTCTCCTTCACCCTGGGCAATACGGCGGCTACCGTTTTTCCTGGCCAGACCGCATCGGCCATTGCGATTTCGGTCACGCGTTCGGGGTCGCGGGGCTCGTTAACCGCGAGCGCAGGCTCGCTTCCAGATGGAGTGACGGCCCAGGTGCAGTCCCCAGGCAGCGGCAACAGCGGCTCCATCACCCTGACGAACGCAACCGCCGCGCCGGGAAACTACACGATCGCTGTCTCCCTGACGGATGGCACCTATACGGCAACGCAGAACCTGACGCTGACGGCGGGAGTGCTGGCGACGGTGAGTGCGAACAGGGCGGGAACTTTTCAGGAGGCGATGTCGACGTCGTTTCAGGTGGCGGAGTGGAACCAGGGCTTTTTCCAGAATTTTCCCAGCGCGCAGCCTGAACTGAACACGCTGAACCCGCAGCACACGCGCATGCAGGTGATGTCGCAGGCCATTCCGCAGACGGCGGCGAATACATGGGACTTCACGATGCTGGAGCAAACGGCGGAGCCGATCCAGGAATCGTCGGACCACAGTCCGGAATTCCAGGTCGCGTACGCGCCGGGGTTCATGTATGTGAACGGGACCGACACCTTCACCGATCCGACATTTCAGCAGTTTGCCGGATACGCGGCCAACCTGGTGCGCTACTACAACACGGGAGGATTCACGGCAGGGGGAACCCCGTACGAATCGCCGAACAGCGATCCCATCACTTACTGGGGTATCTACAACGAGCCGAACGGGAATGGCATCTCGGCGAGCGAATACGTGCAGATGTACAACACCCTGGCGCCGGCGATGCTGGCCGTCGATCCGGCGATCAAGATCGTTGCCCTGGAACTGAGCGACTACGGTAATCAGGAGCAAATGTACGTCCCGCCCTTTGTGCAGGGCGTGACCGCGCAGGTGGACGTGCTGGCGACACACTTCTATTCGACGTGTAACCAGAGCGACACCGATGCGACGGTGATGGGCACGGTGCCGGGATTCGCCAGCGGCGTGCAATACATCTACTCGCAGTTGCAGACGAATCCGAAGCTCACGTCGGTGCCGGTGTGGATTCTGGAGAACAACGTCAACGCCGATTATGAGGGCGCGAACGGATACAGCACCTGCAATCCGTCGCAGAAGTTTGTCGTCGATGGACGCGGATCAAGCGCGTTTTTTGCGGCATGGCGGCCGTACGTGTTCTCCCAGGTCGGCAAGGCGGGGGCGCAGGCGCTCTATCACTGGTCGTACAACGGCGACCAGCAGTACGGCGAGTTCAACGACACCAGCGGACAATTGCAGCTCAGTTACTGGGTTGATTACTGGATGGGCAAAACCTTTGGGCAAGGGCAGTGGAACCTGCTGCAGGCGACGAGCAACGACAACGCGAATGTCGAAATCCTCGCCGTGCAGCGCGCTGGCGGCCCGACGCTGGTCATGGTTGTCGATCACGCGGTGGCGAGCGCTGCGGACAACAACGGCACAGGAGCGCCAAGAGCCGTGCTGGTAGACCTAAGCGCGCTGGGGACGTTCACCTCAGCTCAGCAGTTGACCCTGGACGCCGGCACCAGCCCGACCGCGGGACCGACGGAGCAAAGCGTCACGCCTGCCGCGCAGATGCAGGTGACGCTGAACGGCTATGGAACAACCATCCTGACGCTGCAATAGAGAGCGCCCGCCTGCGCTGCGTCATTCCTCACTGAACGGCAGGGCGGGCTGTCCGATCCAGAAGCGATTGGTCGCGCGTGCAACAAGACCCGGATTGCGGCCGCGCAGACGCGCCAGGGCTTCGTGGTACGGACCCACGAAGCGCATCATCGGAGGCAGGGTGAGATAGACGGGCAGGAGCCAGCGCCGGGCGCGATTGGCAGCGCGACTGTCGAGGCACAGGCCGAAGGCTTCGCGCAGCGGTTCGGGAATCCACGCGGCGGTGAGGGCACGATACCAGTGGGGAGGATGGATCCAGGCGCCGGCGCCGGAGAGGACTGCCTGTGCGAGGGTGCGCGATGCGGGCGTGACGCCCAGCACATGGGGGCGGGTCATCATTTCGCCGGTATAGGCGGCAAAGGCGGACCAGTCCGCGGGCAACGCTGCGGCGGGAATGCCAAACAGCGCAGCCATGATTCTGCTGTGCTGGTAATATTCCTCGCGCTGGTTCGCGGCGAGAGGCAAAACCCATTCGTACGCCAGAACGGCGCTTTCGACGAGCGTGGCGTAAACCCAGCGCAGGGCGTCGATCTCATTGGCTTCGTAATGCACGCCGCGCGGCCAGGAGGCTACGGATTCTGGCAACTCGCCCTGGATGCCCGTGTGCAGCGTATGCAGGCGGCGGGCTGCGGTCAGGGCTTGTCCGAGCGTGCCGAAAACCATGGTGTAGACCACGCGAAAGGTGTTGTGAAAGCGGGCGATGGGATCCCCGAGCAGACTGGAATGCTGCGCGAGCGCCGCGGCCACCCAGGGATGGGCGATTTGGAGCAGAGCGGCGCGTCCGGCTCCCAGAAAGACGGCGGATTCGCGATTGATTGTCCAGGTGACGGAGCCTGGCCCGAAGATGCCCGCTCGCGGGTCGGGCGTCTCCGCCGCGATGACGCCCAGCAGAGATTCGAGGTCGGACCCTGATACGAGCGACGACATGAATCCATTATTCGGGAGGCAGCGATTTGGGCGCTGGCGGTCGCTGAACATTGACAATCCGGCCGCGGCAATCTGGTACGCTTGGGGCGCGGTCAGGAGCCGCTCAAAAGGAGATTTCAGTATGCATCTGCGTGGACTGATGTGTGCGGGACTTTGTTTCATGCTGGGCGGGGGAGTGGCTGCACTGGGCCAGGAGGGAGGCGCGAATGCGCAGAAGGCATTCACGCCAACGGCTGTAGCGCCGGCGGATTCCCTGAATGCGGCGCTGGGGACATTCGAGGCTGAGTTTGTGGGGGCAGCGGAAGCCATGCCCGCGGACAAATATGACTTTGCTCCGGCTACCAATATCGGCCTCTATACGGGCGTGCGCACGTTTGCGGAGCAAGTGAAGCACGTGACGCAGGCTAATTACTCGCTCATGCGCGGTTTTGGCGTTGCCGGCGCGCCGGACCCAAAGACAATCGACGCACTGAAGAGCAAAGACGATATCGTGAAAGCGCTGAAGGATTCGTTCACTTACATGCACAGCGCGATCAATACCATCACGCCGGAGAACGCATTCATGAGCGTGCCGGGGCCTGCACAATACAAGCTGACGCGCGCCTCGCTGGCCGCTTACGGCATGGGGCACCTGATGGATCACTACGGGCAAATGGTTGAGTATTTGCGCATGAACGGGATCGTTCCGCCGGCGAGCCAGCAGTCGGGATCGAAGTAAGGGGCAGGGACAGGCAGCGCTCCTTCCAAATTGGGGGCCAGGAAACACGAGGATTTACAGGAAAGCGCAAAAAGACTGTCAGCGCACGCTCACTGAGGGTATAGTTTCCCCTAATCGAACGGCAGCCCTGGGGGCTGCCGTCGAGATTTCCCCAGGAATATGAATTGCTGGATGCTTGCCGTGGCCCTGGGGAAGAACGAGGTGATCGATGGCCTATTGCGGCAAGTGTGGAGCGTCCAACCCGGACGGACTTGCGTTTTGTACCCGTTGTGGAGCGCCGGTGGTTGCTGCGGGATCGGCTAACCCAGTGTCCGCTCCGGTGACTGGGCCGGACGTGACTGCGGCCGTGACCGGAATGAAAGAGAACGTCGCAGGATTGCTGTGCTACGTGCTGGGGTGGGTAACCGGTTTGATCTTCCTGCTCATCGATAAGCGGCCCTTTGTGCGCTTTCATGCGGCGCAGTCGATTGTGGTTTTCGGCACGCTGTTCATCATCCGGATGGTGTTGAGCTATGGCTGGGCCGGGTTCCATGGTTACGGCGTTTTCACTGTCTGGTCGCTGGTTTCGCTGGTGGTCGGTCTGGTGACCCTAATCCTGTGGATTGTGCTGATGGTCACGGCCTTCCAGGGCAAGCGGTTCGAGATTCCGGTGGCTGCCAGTCTGGCGAAGAGCATTGCGGGCAGCACCACCATCTAGAGGTGGTCGCGTCGACGGCACTGCGGCTTCGCCCGAGAGGCTCCGCAACAGGCCGAAGCGTGCAGCAATTAGCGAATAGGGGATCTCACGTTCCAGGAGACGTGTTGTTGTTTGAGACAATGTTGCCTGAATGGCTCTCGGACGCAAGGTGGAAGTTGAGGAGGAAAGGCGGCATCCGGTCCTGCGCGTGCTGCTGGTCCTGTTTGCTCTCTTCATTCTGACAGTGGCGGGCGCGATTGTCTGGAGCGGCGTCTGGCTCAAGCACAAAATGGCTTCCTCGCTGCCGCAACTGGATGGGCGGGAGCTGGTGCCGGGACTGACCGCTGCGGTGACGGTGCGCCGCGACGGCCACGGTATTCCGCACATTGATGCCGCGAACATGGACGACCTCCTGTTTGCGCAGGGATATGTGACCGCGCAGGACCGGCTGTGGGAACTGGATATGGCGCGACGAATGTCCGCGGGAGACGCGGCCGAGATTCTCGGCTCGAAGCTTGTAGACCACGATCGGCTGCAGCGGGTGTTGGCGATGCGCCCGACCGCAGAGCGCCTGACGGCTACCCTGGACGGGCGCAATCGCCGCTACTTTGACGATTACGCACGCGGCGTGAATGCATTCATCACCTCGCACGAAGACCGCCTGCCGGCGGAGTTTCGCCTGCTGATGTATCAGCCGAAGCCATGGCAGCCGTCCGACTCCATGCTCGTGGCCATGAGCATGGTGGAACTGCTCGACACGGAATGGCCCGATAAACTCAGCCGGGAGCGGATTACGGCGCGGCTCGGCCCCACCCTGGCCGAGAGTTTGTATCCCACTGGCTCATGGCGCGACCATCCGCCGGTCACGAAGGAAGTGCCGATCACGGCGCCGAATCAGGTGATGCCCGATGTGCCGCTCGATGAGTCGCAAACGGGGAAGCTGGACGGCGAGCTGCTCCATCTGCGCGACATTATGCGTGGCGGCAGCGGTCGGGGGTGCATGGGGTGCGACCCAGGGTCGAATCAGTGGGTGGTTTCGGGGTCGCGCACGGCGAGCGGGCACGCGATGCTCTCGAACGACATGCATCTCGAGCATCAGATTCCGGATATCTGGTACGAAATCGATCTCAACGCACCGGGGATTCACGTGGCCGGTGTGAGCATCCCTGGCATTCCTTTTGTGGTTGCCGGCCACAACGAACATATCGCGTGGGGATTTACGGCGATGTATGGCGACACGCAGGATCTCTACGTTGAGAAAACCAACGCGCAGGATGAATATCAGGGTACCGATGGCGCCTGGCATCCAATCGAGCACGACCAGGAAACCATTCCCGTGCGTTGGGGACATGATGTGACGGTGGACGTGGCGCGCACGGATCATGGAGTCCTGCTGTCGCCGTTGTTCCCGGGCGAGAGGCGGGTATTGGCGCTGAAGTGGACGGTATACGATCCCAAATCGAGCGGATTCCCCCTGCTGGCGATGGACACGACCGAGAACTGGACGGATTTTCGCAATGCACTGAGTCAGTGGTGGGCGCCGACTCAGAATGTGGTCTATGCCGACGATCAGGGCCACATTGGCTATCAGGCCATCGGGTTAATTCCAGAGCGCCCCGGTGGACTGGCCGGGGTGCCGATCACCGACACCCAGCATGAGTGGCAGGGCTGGATTCCCTTTGAGCAACTTCCGTCGGCATTCGATCCGCCGGGTGGAATTCTGGCGACGGCCAATGCGCGCGTGACCCCGGATGGCTATCCGACTCCGCTGACGCTCGAATGGGCCGAGCCGTATCGCAACGAGCGCATCTGGAAATGGCTGGAGCCGAAGCAAAAGCTGACGCAAGCGGACATGCTGACCCTGCAGACCGATGTGTACTCGGAAGTGGATCAGGAAATCGCGCAGCGGCTGGCCTATGCGATCGACCACGCGAGCCATACCGATGCGCAACTGCGGCGGGCCGCCGATCTGCTGCGGACGTGGGATGGCGTGGTGGGGGTGGATTCGGCGCCGGCCGCCATTGTGGCCTCGGTGCGCTTTTTGCCGGCGATTCTGCAGCCGAAACTCGGCGATGATTATCGGCTCTACCGGTGGGCGGAAAGCATGTACGCGGCGGAACAGATCATCATGAAAGAACCACCGGCGTGGTTGCCGCCGCACTATGCGACCTGGGATGACTTTCTCGCGGACCTGGTGCACCAGGGCCTGGCGCAGGAGCATGCTCCCGCGGATCCGGCTCGCTGGCGCTATGGGGATGTACACCCGGTCGATGTCGAGCACCCGCTGTTCGGTCTGCTGCCGTGGTTCAAAGACTGGACGGGGACCGGAGCGCAGCCACAATCGGGCGACACGACGACGGTGAAGCAGGTGAGCCGGACCTTTGGTCCATCGCAGCGTTTCACCATTGACTGGGTCAATGTGGACGCGGCGACGGAGAATATCCTGATGGGCGAGTCGGGCGATCCGCTGAGCGCGTACTACCGCGACCAGTGGCCTTACTGGTACGGCGGCAAAACATTTCCTCTGCCCTTTACTGATGGGGCCGTGACCGCCGCGACGGCGCACACACTGCGGCTGGAGCCGTGAAGTTCTCGTTCCAATTTCCGGCCACACAGGCAAGCGAGGGGACGCGGGCCATCCGGAGGCGCTCGCTTCTGCTGGCGGTGGTCCTCATCGCCGTGCTGCCGCTGGCGTGGCGGGGGCCCTCGTGCGGGCAGGACTTCGATTTCCATCTGCAAAGCTGGCTCGACGTGGTGCGGAGCTGGCACCAGGGTACGGTTTATCCGCGCTGGGCCGCATCGCCCAACTATCTGGCCGGCGAACCGCGCTTCGTCTTCTATCCGCCGCTGAGCCGGTTGCTGGGCGCGGGGCTGGGCCTGGTTTTGCCGTGGGCGTGGACACCGCTGGCGTTCACGCTGCTCACGCTGCTGGGCGCCGGTTTCGCCTTCCGCGCCATGGCGCCCGAATGGGCAGGGGAAGACAACGCCGCGTTGGCGGCATGTTTGTACGTGCTCAATCCATACCTGATGTTTGTAGCGTATGAGCGCGGCGCGCTGGCGGAATTGCTGGCCGCGATCTGGTTGCCGCTGCTGGTGTTGTACGGGTTGCGCCGCGCACCGGCGCTGGTCCCGCTTACGCTCACCGTCGCCGCACTGTGGCTGACGAATGCCCCCGCGGCGGTGATGGGCTGCTACATGCTCGCCGTCGTGGTCGCCGTCGCAGCGGTTCGGGAGCGGTCATGGCGGCTGGCAGCGCGGTCGCTCTGCGCGGTTCCGCTCGGGCTGGGACTGGCAGGGTTCTGGCTCATTCCCGCCATCTACGAGCAGCGCTGGGTGCAGATCGATCGCGCCATTGGTCCGCTGATGCGCGTGCAGGACAGTTTCCTGTTTGGATACGCGAAGCTCGCAGATTTCCCCAATTCCAGCGACGAGCGCTTTGACGTGAACTACCACAACCAGGTGCTGCACACGGCTTCCTGGATCGCGGTGGCGCTGATGGCGGCGTTTGTTGTGGCGGCGTGGCTCTCACGTCGAAGGAAGAGCAGCGTTTGGCTGCCCCTCGTGGTTGCGGGGGGCATGATCTGCGCGCTGCAGTTCAGGTGGAGCGATATTGTCTGGCGCTGGACGCCGAAGCTCGAGTTTCTGCAGTTCCCCTGGCGCTGGATGCTGGTTTTGGCTTTGCTCTTTGCCGCGCTTGCCGGAATGGCCCTTCGCCCGCAACCGCCTACGCGGCGCACGATTGCGGTCCGCGCTCTGGCTTTATTGCTGCTGGCTCTCGCCACGGCGGCGTATTCTTCGAAGCTTTTTTGGCAGTTCTGCGACGAAGACGATAACGTGCAGGCGCAGTTGGCGACGCGGGGATCGGCAGGTTTCGAGGGGACCGACGAGTACACGCTGGAGGGCGTGGACGTTGGCGCATCGGAAGATCTCAACGGCGACAATGGACCGGCACCGGCGGTTGCGGTGGTCAGCACGGCGCACGAGGGGGAGCCGGATACCGAGCCGCCCGCCGGAAAAACGATTCCGGCAACGGTGCAGATCGTGCGCTGGCATACCGAGCATATGACGGCGATGGTGACCAGCCCGCAGGCGGGATTCGCTGTGCTGCGGCTGATGGATTATCCGGCATGGAGAGTGACGCGCAACGGCGAGGAGGTTCGCGGCGTGGTGCGGCGCAGCGACGGAACGATGGCGATTCCTGTCGCAGCCGGGGTCAGCCGCATCGACGTGCGCTGGCACACCACACCCGATCAATGGGCGGGCTATGCACTGTCACTCGCTGCGCTGGCGATCATGCTGGCCTGCGTGTTCGCGGAACGCAGGAGGAACTCGGGGCCGCGATGACCAGAGGGCCACATGCGCCCTCCGTTATCATGAGAAAAATGCCTTTCGACGTGCAATTGCTCAGGCGCGAGGCCGTGGAGCGCACCGACGCCGCGCTGGAACGGCTTCTGCCGCCCATGACGCAAGTGCCGGCCTCGATTCATGGGGCCATGCGGCACAGCGTTTTTGCCGGCGGCAAACGGCTGCGGCCGCTGCTGGCCATGGAGGCCGCGCGAACCATCAGCACGGTTCACGGCGCAACCGGATTGCCGGCGGGAATTGAAGACCTGGGCGCAGCGCTCGAGATGCTGCACACGTATTCGCTCATCCACGATGACCTGCCCGCGCTCGATAACGACGATTTGCGCCGAGGCAAGCCGACGTGCCACGTGGCGTTCGGGGAAGCCATCGCCATTCTCGCGGGCGATGCGCTGCAAACGCTCGCCTACCAGACGCTGGCTGGATTGCAGTGTTCACCGGACCGAGCGGTCAGGATTGTGGGGCTGATTGCCGAGGCAACGGGCACCGTGGAGGGCATGATCGGCGGCCAGGTGCTCGATCTTGAGGGCGAGCACGCAAAACCCACCGCCGAAATGGTGGATGCGATTCATCGCGCAAAAACGGGTGCGCTCATTCGGGTGAGCATTGTCGCGGGCGGCGTCTTCGCGGGCGCAACCGGGGACGATGAGCGCCGACTGACGCAATTTGGCGCGAAGGCGGGCCTGGCCTTCCAAATCGTCGACGACATTCTCGATATGACGCAGGATTCCGCACACCTGGGCAAGACAGCGGGCAAAGATGTAAACAGCGATAAGGCGACCTGGCCTGCGGTGTTCGGCATTGAGGCCTCGCGCCGGGACGCAGATCGCTTCATCGCCGAGGCGTTTGTGGCTCTGGAGCCTTACGGGGAAGCGGCTGGGGGATTGAAGGCTGTCGCGCGGTATCTGGTGGAACGTACGAACTGAAGGCCAGAGGCCGCCGGGATCAGGCTGGATTCAGGGGGGCGAACGCAGGTCGGAGCGCGCGGTCTGGCGGTGGAAGACTTCTAAATGCCCATGCCGAATTCGGCGTTCATTTCCTCGCCTGCATGGGAATAGAAATCAGACGGCGTGCGGCGATTGAATTTGTAGCGCAGGCGGAGTTCGCGTCCCACGAAGAGCCCCAGGGCCGTGATTCCGAGCGCGACCGAGGTCCATCCCACAGCGCGCAGCGCGCGGGACGATGAGGATACCAGGTCAGAATCGGCTAATTCCATCGCACGAACTCTCTTCCTCTTACAGCGGCAAAACATGCGCATTCCCCACGGCGCCATGGGTCCATGATAGCCTGGGATGCGCCGAGCCCCAGGAACGTCTGTGTTTATATATCGGCAATTTCCCGCCAGTCCATAGCTCATTCGAGGGATTCGATGCGGCGCAAAATCTCGACTTTGCGCTCGGCCGGAAGAAAACTAGCTTCGATGGAGTTGGCGGCCAGTTCGCGGAGGTGCTCGCGGGTAAATCCAAAACCGTCCTCAGCCAGCCGGTATTCATCCTCAAGATCGCTGGAGAACAGCGCCGGATCGTCGGAATTCAGGGTGACCATCAGACCCTGGTCGAAGTAGCGGCGGACTGGATGGTCCTCGATGCGTGCGCAGCACGCCGTTCGCAGATTCGAGGTGATGCAGATTTCAAGCGGGATTTGTCTCTCAGCGAGCACCGCAATCAATTCCGGATCGTGTGCCGCGGAGAGTGCGTGGCCGAGGCGCTCGGCTCCGATATTCAGGGCGCCCCAAATGCCTTCTGGCCCCACCGTCTCTCCGGCGTGGGCGGTCAGGCGGAGCCCGGCCTCGCGGGCCTCGGCGTACAGATCGCGAAAGGGCTCAGCTCCTGTACGCCGCTCGTCGCCGCCGATGCCGATGCCGACGATCGATGGAAACTGCGGCCGCAGCTCAGCGGCTTTGCGGAAGACGCGGGCTGCTTCGTCGGGGCCGAAGTGCCGCACGGCGTCGAAGATCCAGCAGGTGGAGATACCCAGCTCGGCCTCAGCGCGAGAGCGGGCGCGCTCCATGCCGAGAAAGAGGGGTTCGAATTCGCAGCGCCGCCAGTAATAGACCACCCCGACGGATACATAGACTTCGGCGTGGACCACGCCCTGGGCGGCGAGCCGCTCGAGCATCCGCCAGGTCGCCAGCTCATAGTCCTCCGCGGTGCGCAGGTGCTCGGTGATTGCCTTAAAGGCCAACAGAAATCCCGTGAAGTCCTCATACGCGAACAGCCTGCGTGCCTGCTCGAGGGTAAGAGGCATCGTGTCCTGGCGAGCGCTCAGGTCAACCAGCGTCTCCGGAGTGACGGTGCCTTCGAGATGGAGGTGCAACTCGGCTTTGGGCAGGCGGCGAATGTGAGCAGTGGAATCCATGCGGTAACCGTTCAGGGTATCCGACCCTGCAACGATGGGTCACGTTTCTACCACGAAAGCTGCAGGCAGAACCGAATCCGCAGCGTGCTTGTGCCAGTAGAATCCAGGCATGGCGGCGAAGTCGGGCACATCGGAGTTCCGCAGCAAGCTGTTGCAATGGTTCGATGCAGGCGCGCGGGATTTGCCCTGGCGCCGGACCCGCGATCCCTACGCGATCTGGGTGGCCGAGACGATGCTGCAGCAGACGCGTGTTGCAGTGGTTGTCGAATACTACACGCGCTTCATGCAGCGGTTTCCCGACCTGCGGTCGCTGGCCCTGGCCAGCGAGGCCGATGTGCTGGCGCAGTGGAGCGGGCTGGGGTATTATCGGCGGGCGCGTTCGCTGCACGAGTCGGCTCGCGCCATTGTGGCGGAACACAACGGGGAGATGCCGCGGACCGCAGTGGGGCTCACGCGGCTTCCCGGCGTCGGTATCTACACCGCCGCGGCCGTGGCCAGCATCGCCTTCGACGAGCCTGTAGCGGCCGTGGATGGCAACGTAGAGCGGGTGCTGACGCGCTACTTTGGACATGAGCCGGTGCCAGGTGCGGCGCGCAGCGGTCAATTGCGGCGCGAGGCCGCGGAACTGGTCGATCCCCGCCGGCCGGGCGATTTCAACCAGGCCATGATGGAACTGGGAGCGACTGTCTGCCTACCGCGCGGACCTGTGTGTCTTACCTGCCCGGTACGCGAAGGCTGCGCCACGCGCGGAGAGCACGCGGCGGCGCCGGCGAAAAAGATGTTAAGCCGCACGACGGCCCTTGCTCTGGTGCAGCGGCGACAGTGGCCGAAAGCGGAGGTTCTGCTCGAGCAGCGCCCTGCCGATGCGTCGCAGATGCCGGGCATGTGGGAATTGCCTCAGCTAAAGGAAGGCGCGGAGAACGAAGACGCAGTGCTGCTGACGGTGCGCCATTCGATTACCAACACAAACTACTACGTGACCGTCTACGGACTGGGAGCCAATGAGCAAAAGCACCTGGGTGCGGCGGCCGGAGAGCGCGCCTGGGTTCCGACCCGTGATCTGCTCGATCGGCCGATAACCGGACTGACGCTCAAGGTGCTCAAGCGCCTGAGGGTCATGCCAGGTTACAGTGGAACGGGTCCGGCTGTAGTCATCGGCGAAGTTGCGCCCGATGCGGCCCGGGAATTCGACGCCGGCGTCTTCGGCTTGGAGCAGGGCGGCCTGGACTGAGGGAGTTTTCATGTCCGAAACCGAAGGGGCCGCTCCTCTTCCGCTCACTTCTCTGAACGAAGAAGAAACCTTGCTGCGCGATACCGTGCGGCAGTTTGCGCAGCAGGAGATTGCTCCGCGGGTCCGCGCCATGGACGAAGCGCAGAAGCTCGATGCGGAGATTCTGCGACAGCTGTTCGAGCTGGGCCTGATGGCCATAGAAGCGCCGCTCAATTTGGGCGGCGCGGGCGCGTCGTTCTTCAGCGCGGTGCTTGCGGTCGAGGAAATCTCGAAGGTCGACCCGGCGGTCGCCGTGATTGTCGATGTGCAGAACACGCTTGCCGTGAACGCGCTGCTGCGCTGGGCGACGCCCGACCAGCAACGGATGTGGCTGCCGAGGATGGCGCAGCAGACAGTGTGCGCCTATGCGCTGAGCGAGGCAGGATCAGGTTCGGATGCATTTTCGCTGACAATGCAGGCGCGTGCCGAAGGAGACAGCTTCGTGCTGAGCGGGCGCAAGCTGTGGATCAGCAACGCGCTCGAGGCCGACCTGTTTCTGGTGTTCGCGACCGTCAACCCCGGTGCGGGCTACAAGGGCATCACGGCTTTTATGGTGGAGCGTGGAACGCCCGGGTTTACGGTGGGACACAAAGAAGACAAGATGGGGATACGTGCTTCCTCGACCTGCGAGCTGCTCTTCGACGATTGCCGGGTGCCTGCGGGTAACGTGGTTGGCGAAGTGGGCAAGGGATACAAGATTGCCATCGAGACGCTGAATGAAGGACGCATCGGCATCGCCGCGCAGATGCTGGGGCTGGCTGAGGGAGCCTGGGCGTACGCCTTGAAGTACGCCAGGGAGCGCAAGCAGTTCGGGAAGCCGATCGCGGAATTTCAGGCGGTGCAGTTCGCGCTGGCCGAGATGGCGACGCAGATTGAAGCTGCGCGGATGCTGGTCTATAACGCTGCGCGCATGAAGGGCGCCGATATTCCGTTTGTGAAGGAGGCAGCGATGGCCAAGCTGTGTGCTTCGCGCGTAGCCGAGGAAACGGCGAGCAACGCCGTGGAGATTTACGGCGGGTATGGCTTCGTCAAGGATTACCCGGTCGAGAAGCTCTATCGGGACGCGAAAATCGGCGCGATCTACGAAGGAACATCGAACATGCAACTGGCGACGATCGGAAAGCTGGTCCTGGCGGGGTAACAGTCAGAGGCCTCCGCTATGGCGCAGAAGCGAGGCAGCGAGCATCTCCGCTTTCAGGTACCATGATTCACCATCGGACGCTGTGAAGGAGTGTGCGATGCCTGGCAACAATAAGGAAATCGCAGAGCGATGGTTTGAGCAGGTGTGGAACCGGAAGGACGAAGCCGCCATCGATGAAATGTTCCCGCTCGACGGCCGGGCCTACGGCTTTCCCGAGCCGGACTCGGTGGTCGAGGGGCCGGCAGCATTCAAGAAGCTGCACGGCGATTTTTGCGGCGCCTTTCCCGATTTGCACATCACCCTCGACGACCTGATTGCGGAGGGCGACACCGTCGCGGTTCGCTGGCACGTCGACGCAACGCATCGCGGCGATCATCTGGGGTTTCCCGCGACGGGAAAGAAAGCGACGCTGACCGGAATGTCATTCCTGACCCTTCGGCAGGATCACATTGTCGATGGATGGAACCAGATGGATATGGCAGGTCTTTTCCGGCGCCTGCAGGCCTGAGGAGCCGCCATGACGCGCGAGGACTTCAGGAATTCTCTCAACCAGGCTGAACCGCCTGCGGCGCTTTCCGCTCCGCTGGCGGCACTGTGGTGGGACGCTCGTGGCGAATGGGCGAAGGCGCATGGTCTTGTCGACGAGCTGGAAACAAAAGAAGCCATGGCCGTCCACGCGTATCTGCATCGCAAAGAGGGCGCCGAGTCAAACGCGAATTACTGGTATGAGCGATCGGGGCGCACCTGGCACAAGGCCGCGCTCGAAGAGGAGTGGCAGGCGCTGGTGGAAGGCCTGCTGGCGCGATAATGCCATTTGCTTCGCTCCGAGTCTTCTGCGCTCTTTGGGCTGAATGCATTTACACTCGGTAGCGCTCGGCGGCGATTATCTCCTCAGAGACCGCCCGGCCAATCGCAACCGTGTTCACAGGATCGTGTTTCGCCAGGCGTCGGAAGATCGCCATCTGCGTGCGGAGCATGTCGCCTTCGGCGACGGCCCCCAGGATGCGCTCGGCGGAGTTCTGAATGATGCCGAAGGATCGCGCAGCGGTGAGTTGGGCGAGTCCGATTGCTGTTTGGCTGCGTCCGCTGAATTTTTCCGCGCGCAGAATCGCCGATTCCATCGCGAGAATTTCGATCAGAATGTCGGCGAGCGCTCCCATGATCTCCTGCTGGTCCTGCAGGTTCGTGGGGTATTTCTGGCTGGCCGCACCGGAACAGAAGAGTCCCAGCTTCTTCGCGCCGGCAAGCAAGTTCTTTTCGGCAGCCAGCGGAGTTGGCGCTCCCCTGTCAGAAGCCGAGCGTGATGACGACCCGGACATGACCTCGTCCATCACTTTGCCAATGGCCGGCAGCAACGCAAGGCGGCCCTGCATGGCGCGCTTCAGCATGAAGCCGGTGATAATGAGCCGGTTGATCTCGTTGGTGCCTTCGAAGATGCGGTTGATACGCGCGTCGCGATAGCCGCGCTCGGCCGGGTACTCTTCGACGTAGCCATAACCGCCGTAGATCTGCACGCAATGGTCCACGGCCCGATCGAGCATCTCCGAGCACCAGACCTTCACGATGGAACACTCGATGGCATAATCTTCAATGCGTTTCTGGACCTCGGCTGCCGGTGCGTCGGGGGCGAGTGTTGCCAGTGCTGCGTCGATCGCGCCCACTACGCGGTAGACCAGGGCCTCGCCGGCAAAAACGCCCGCTGCAATTTCGGCGATCTTTTCGTGCACTAGTCCAAACGAAGTGATTGGCTTGCCGAAAGCCATGCGCTGCTTGCCGTACCGGATGGCGTTGCGCAGCGCATTGCGGGTGCCCCCGAGAGTGGCCGCGCCTAATTTGTAACGGCCGACGTTCAGAATGTTGAAGGCGATGTGGTGGCCCTTGCCCGCTTCGCCGAGCAGGTTTTCGGCCGGAATGGCGCAGTCGGAGAGAACCAGCGGGCAGGTGGACGAGCCGCGGATGCCAAGCTTGTGCTCTTCGGCGCCGATGGTGAGGCCGGGCGTGTCGCGCTCGACGAGAAACGCGGAAAACTGTTCGCCGTTGATCTTGGCAAAGATGATGAACAAGTCGGCAAAGCCGGCATTCGAAATCCACATCTTCTCGCCGTTGAGGATGTACTGCCTGCCGTCGGCGGAGAGGCGCGCCTGGGCGCGGATGTTCATGGCGTCGGAGCCGGAGGAGGACTCGGAGAGCGCGTAAGCGGCAATCGACTCGCCAGAGGCAAGACGCGGCAAGTACTTCTGCTTCTGCTCGGCCGTGCCGTACCAAATAACAGGCAGCGTGCCGATGCCGGTGTGCGCGCTCATGCTGACGGAAAAGCTGGCGGAGACGGCAACGTGATCAGCGACGAGCGCGGACGTCACTTTGTCAAGAGCGAGCCCGCCGTATTCCTCAGGAATATCGACGGCGAGGAGGCCAAGTTTGCCGGCATCAAGGAGCAATTCGCGGGTGACGGCGAAGTTTTTCGCTTCGATTTCGGCGCTGCGCGGCAGGATGGACTTCTCGGCGAATTCGGCGGTGGTGCGAGCGATTTCCTGCTGCTCTTCGGAGAAATCTTCGGGGGTGAAGATGTCTTCCGGCGCGGCGTCGGCGATGAGGAAGTTGCCGCCGGGGATGATCTTCGAGGCTGTCGCTGTGGCCATGGGCCCTCCGCAGGGCAATGGTACGCCGGTTGGACGCAAGGCAGGTGAAACAGGTGGTCCGCATGTGTCGATCCTCCGAAAATCGCGCTACTGAAACCAGGCGAGTCGGGCGGAAGGATTGCGCGGGCTCTGTCGAACGATGCAACGCACGCCCTGCTGCGAAGCCCAAAGCGCGAGCCAGGTCCGATCGCGGCTGGTCTTCGTAGTCGGTACCCAGGCCTCACGGCGCGCGCCGTTTTCAGTCCAGACAGCGTCGATTTCGAGTCGATAGAGGAATGGATTGCCCCACGGACTATCAAGCGTGGTGGCGACCACGCGCGTTGCAACGACCTGCGCCGCGTACGATTGTTAGGAATCATCCGGCACGAACCAGTGTTTGTATAGGCGTGGCCCGAGAACGATTGTGACCACGACCACGACGGGAACGAAGAGATAGCCGGCCAGCCTCGCTGTGCTCGATTCTCGCCTGGGATGAGCCCGGGCTGTGTGATTGCTCATGTAAGGTTCTCGAGTATGCCGGCCGCGCCCATGCCGCCGCCGACGCACATGGTCACCATTCCATAGCGGACCTTGCGGCGGGGCATTTCGGCCAGCAGGGTTGCGGTGAGCTTGGCTCCGGTGCAGCCCAGCGGATGGCCGAGGGCGATGGCTCCCCCGTTGACATTCACTTTCGCCGGGTCGAGGCCGAGTTGCCGGATGACGGCCAGCGCCTGGCACGCAAAGGCTTCGTTCAGCTCGATCACGTCGATCTGGTCGAGCTTGAGCCCGGCCAGCTTGAGCGCCTTCGGCACAGCGAAGGTTGGGCCCATGCCCATTTCTTCCGGATCGCAGCCCGCATACGCGTAAGCAACGAAGCGCGCGAGGGGGCGGATTCCGAGTTGCTGCGCGCGGTCGGCTGACATGATCACGGCGGCCGCAGCGCCGTCTGAGGTTTGCGAGGAATTACCGGCCGTCACGGCCCCCCTGGCGTGAAACACCGGGGGAAGCTTCGCCAGCGCTTCGTATGTTGTGTCGGCGCGCGGTCCCTCGTCGATGCTGAATTCCGTCGTGACGGTTTTGGATCGAGTGCCGCCGCTGGGCGTCGAAATTGTCACAGGGACCGGCACAATTTCACCTCTGAACCGGCCCGCCTCATTCGCGGCCAGCGCCTTGCGATGGCTTTCGAGTGCGAACTGGTCGGCGTCTTCGCGCGATATGTCGTAGTGTCTGGCCACGCGCTCGGCCGTCAGGCCCATGGTGAGATAGGCTCCGGGATGATTCTCGGCAAGCCAGGGATTAATGGCGATCTTGTGGCCGCCCATCGGGACCATGGACATGGATTCCGCGCCTCCGGCCACGATGACTTCAGCGCCACCACCGCGAATGCGCTCGGCGGCCAGCGCAATGGCCTGCAGGCCCGAGGCGCAGAAGCGGTTGATCGTCATAGCGGCCGATTCGTTCGGCAGTCCGGCGCGCAGCGCGACGATCCGCGCCAGGTTCATGCCCTGCTCGGCTTCGGGCATGGCGCAGCCGAGGATGATGTCGTCGATCTCGCGTGGGTCCAGTTGCGGCAGGCGCTCGAGCGCGCCACGCACGGCGAGAGCGCCCAGATCGTCGGGGCGGGTTGAGCGCAGGGCTCCGCGCGGCGCTTTGCCGACGGCGGTGCGAACGGCGCTGACAATGACGGCGTCTCTCATGGATTGCTCCCGGTTGGTCAATTCCTCAGCGGTCTGCCTGTTTTCAGGGTGTGGGCGATGCGCTCCTGCGATTTGCGCTCGCCGCAGAGCGACAGGAAGTGCTCTCGCTCAAGATCGAGCAGATACTGCTCACTGACCGGCGTGCCGGGTGTGATGCTGCCGCCGCAAAGAATGGTAGCCAGATGCGTCGCGACGGTGACGTCGTGGTCGGACGCGTATCCGCCCTGCTGGAGCATATAGACGGCGAGTTTCAGTGCGGCCAGCACGGCGTCGCCCGGCGCGGGAATATCAGTGCGCGGCAGAGGCGAGGCGTAGCCGGATCCCGCCATGTCCAGGGCCTCGAATTTGGCGTCGTGAAGCAGGCGTTCGCGGCCCATCGTGATGCCGTCAGAGGGGCGCAAAAGGCGCAGGCCCTGTGCCTCAAACGCGGATGTGGAAACCTTCGCCAGCGCGATGTTCTCGAAGACGGTTCGCGTCGTGTGGTGCAGCTCGACGGAGTCGCTGCGCGAGCCGGCGGGCGCCGTGGCCGTAGCCATTTCGATCGCGCGCAGGGTCATCTCCTTGCAGCCGCCGCCAGCGGGAATGAGGCCGACGCCCGTTTCGACGAGGCCCATGTACAGCTCCAGATGAGCCTGGCATTTTGCGCCGTGAAGCGAGACCTCGCAGCCGCCGCCGAGCGTAAGCCCGAAGGGCGCAACAACGATCGGCCGCGGGCAGAACTTGATGGCCTGGGTCATCTCCTGAAAGCCGCGGATGTACATATCGATTTCGTCCCACTCTTCGTCCTGCGCGGCGAGCAGAAGCTGGACGAGGTTAGCGCCTGCGGAGAAGTTCGTGGCGTCGTTCGTGATGACAAAGCCGCGAAAATCCCGGACCGCATGGCTGTCACGATCGAGATGCTGGCGGAGGAAGTTCACAATATCCCCGCCCAGGGCGT
Source organism: Acidobacteriaceae bacterium (assembly GCA_049802575.1). Taxonomy (GTDB): domain Bacteria; phylum Acidobacteriota; class Terriglobia; order Terriglobales; family Acidobacteriaceae; genus Palsa-343. The sequence goes on from JBARMS010000162.1 coordinate 33,228, forward strand.
TCATCTTCGTGTGGAACTCAATGCAGCCAATGCCATCGCCGATATCGATGAGCGACGCGCCGGGATTCTCGGCGACGAGGCCGCCCGAGCGTTTGGCGCGCGCCAGGCTGACAACGGCGGAAGGCGCCTCAACCGGGACATACGACGCAGAGCGCGGGTCGAAAACCTCAGCGCCCTGATTGCGGTACCAGCTGGATGCACCGGAATTGAGCAGCTGCACGGCAGGCTCGGGAAGGTCGCGGCCTGCTGCGCGCATCCTGGTCGCGGTCTCAGCCACGCCGGCGGCGTCCCACATTTCGAAGGGGCCAAGCTCCCAGTTGAACCCGGTGCGCATGGCGCGGTCGATGTCCGCGATCCTGTCGCTGATCTCGCCGATGCGATTGGCCGCGTACATCCAAAGGTCCGGCAAGATTTGCCAGTAAAACGCCGCGGCTTTGTCTTTATCCGGATTACCGCTCAGGAGCGCGCGGATGCGTTCGGGCAGCGACTCGATGGGTTTGGCCATGTCGAGTGCCGGGAGGCGCGGCTTTTGCGACGGACGGTATTCCAGGGTCGCGACGTCGAGGACCAGACGTTCCTCGCCGTCGACGCCCTTCTGCTTTTTGTAGAAGCCCTGGCCGGTCTTGTCGCCGAACCATTTG
>JBARMS010000163.1:0-6988 GCA_049802575.1 Acidobacteriaceae bacterium
GCACAGCCGATCAGCAGCAGAAGAGTGACGGCAGCGGTGAGGATCGCAACCTTCGTTCGCAAATCGCCGACTACGCTGTCGCGCAGGGGCGCCGCTGCCATCACTGTGCCGGCAATCGCGTCGTGCACATCGGGATTGAGCCGGATGTACTGTTCGCTCAGGACCGAAAGCCCGGAGTTGGCGTTTGCCACCGTTGCGCCGGGCGTCAGGCGGGCGATGTATCCGAGGTAGCCCACGCCCTGGCGCAGGCGGGCGGTAGAAAACAGCGAGAACTCGAAATAGCGTGGCGTGAAGAGATCGGCCTTGCCCACAAAGGGAAACGCGAGGCCTGCCGGGAGGATGCCGACCACGGTTGAGGGTGTGCCGTCCAGATCGATTGCAGTCCCGATGACTGCGGGATTGGCGGCGAAGCGCGTGTTCCAGAGGGCATTCGACAGAATCACGACCGGCCGCGATTCTGCGCGCCCGTCCGCATCCGCAAAGCCGCGTCCCAGCGCGGGCTGCACGCCCAGCAGGGAAAAGAAATTCGGCGTCACCCGGGCCACGGGGAGTTGCGCCGGTTCACCGCTGCCGGTCAGGTCCATGCTGTCGTTGGTCCACGCCGCAACCGTGAATGCGCGCGCATGATCGCGGAGAAATTCATACCGGACCAGAGTGTTGTTGTTCCCGGTGTCCTGGCTATGAGCGTCGCGATTGGCGATGCTGAGCAGTTGCTGCGGCTGCGCGTAGGGAAAGGGACGCAGGAGCAGCGCGCTGGTGACGGAAAAGATGGCGACGTTCGCCCCGATGGCGAGCGCGAGGGTCAACACAGCCACGGCGGTGAAGCCGGGATTGCGGCGGAGCATGCGGAGGCCGAAGCGGAGATCGCGCATTGAGACAGGGTACAGGCTACAGGTGACAGGTTGCAGGGAGGGCAACTCAGCAGGACAGCGAGCTCGTGATCTGCCGGCGATCAGCGCTGGCTTGCTTCTCCCGCGGCTACTTTGCGATTGAATTCGGCGGAGGCGCGGCGCGGTATCGAGAGGGATTTCCAGCGGTCGGCGGCAAAGTGCTTCGCCAGAAGTACGATTTGGCCGATGTGGTGGGGGTAGTGCGCAAGCTGGCGGTTGATGGCCTGCATGACGGAGTGAGCTTCGCCGCGGATGGTGACGATGCGGCTGAGATCGGCATCGGCGAGGGGTTCGAGGGCAGTGAAGAGACAAGCCCAGCCTGATTCCCAGAGGGCGAGCAGTTCGGCGCGGGTGGTGGGCGGGTCTTCGAATTCCGAATCGCGATTGCGGTTGGGTTTCTCTCCGTCGGAGGTGAGGAAGTCGGTCCAGCGGGAGCGCATGTTGCCGGCCATGTGCTTCACGATGACGGCAATGCAATTGGCTTCGCCGTCGATGCAGACGAACAGATGGTCGTCGGAGACCTGATTCATCGCTCGTTCGGCGAGCTTTTTGTAATAGGCGAAGAGTGCGCGGGAGTCTTCGACGTACGAGGTGGTGAACTGGAGCGCCATGCGCAGAGTGTAGCGGAGGGATGGCGCGTTGCGCAGGATTGCAGGGGCTAAGGCCTGCAACGGGGCGCCCCAGACGAAGGCCCGACTCAAGTCGGGCCTTTTGATGGACGAGCAGCGAGGCCGACTCTTATGCGCCTTCGCGGAAGACATCGGGCACGTCGATGCCGAGGGCCGTGGCGAGATCGTGCTGATGCTCCTGTTCCTGGGAGATGATCTTGCGCAGTTGCTCGGCGAGGGCGAAGTGTCCAACGGCTTCGGCCTGTTTCACGCGCTGGCGGTAATTGCGGATGGTTTCCGTTTCGTTGTCGAGATCGAAGCGCAGCATGTCTTCTGCTTTTTCGGAGAGCTTCACGGGTTTGGGCGTGGCCGTGGGCATACCGCCGAGATAGTCGATCTGATCGGCGATGATCATGGCGTGCTGGAGCTCCTCGGAGGCGTGCTTTTTGAGCTCGGCAGCGATGCTCATATACTGCGCGCCGGAGAGCACGTTGCTGTAGACGGTGTAGGCGATGATCGCCTGATATTCGCGGGAGAGGTCCTCGTTCAGCGCGTTGACGAGGTCTTTGATGGCCTTTTCCTGCTGGGGTTTCTTGTCGGGCATAGACATTTCCCTTCCAATGGAGTGCGTTTGGACTCTGAAGACACGGATTCAGATGCGGCGATTGGGGACCGCGTTGGGCCACAGAAAGTGTACTGCGGAATCCGGCTGGGACGCGTGGACGAGGCTACTGCGAGCGGAGGGCCTCGACGGGATTGGCGGAGGCAGCGCGGCGCGCGGGCAACACGGATGCAGCCAGCGCCAGGAGCAGGACCACAACCGCGGCGAGGGTGAGGACGAGCGGGTCCAGGGCGCTGACGCCGAAGACCAGCGAACGGAGAAGCCGCGAGCCGAGCACGGCGGCGACGATGCCGATGGCGCATCCGGCTGCGGCGAGGCGGGCGCCGGAGGCGAGGACCATGGCGAGAATCCCGGAGCGCTGCGAGCCGAGGGCCATGCGAATGGCCATCTCCTGCATGCGAGTGGCGACGGTGAACGCGATCACGCTGTACATGCCGAGAACCGCAAGGAGGAGGGCGGTTGCTGCGAATGAGGTGATGAGGATGGTATTGAAGCGGCGAGGGGCTTCGCTCGAGTCAAGCGCATGCTCCACGGACTGAAGGCCGGTGAGCGGCAATTGCGGGTCAAGCGAGTGGACGGAGGCAAGCAGCTGTTTCTCCATCAACTCGGGAGGCTGGGAAGAGCGGAGAAGGATGTAGCCCGAAGTGCCGTAGATGGCGGAGGGCGATGCGAGAGAACCGGCAGCGGCTTTGACCTGGCTCGAAGGAAGGTAAAACTGCTGGCGCGGTTGGGTGTCGGGCGAGCCTTCCCGGACGTCGGCGACCACGCCGACGACGGTGAGCCAGGGAGTGGGCATGTGCGGGTCGCCCAGGCGCAGGTGCTTGCCGAGGGGGCTTTGTCCGGGCCAGCACTGTTCGGCGAGGAAGCGATCGACGATGACGACCAGCGGGCTGTCAGCGTTGTCGGCCTCGGTGAAGAGGCGGCCGCGGAGCAGCGGTGTGCCGATGGCCCGGAAGTAGTCTCCTTCGACGTCGACTTCGGTGCCGTTATCGATGCCTGTGGAGTTTTGCTGAACCGCGCCATCGGCGACGAAGTGGAAGTTATACAGGGTTCCGCCGGCGGGAAAAAAGGAAGCGATGCCCGCGCCATCGGCAGCGGGCAGCGCCTCGAGACGGCCGAGAAGCGAATGCCGGAAGCTGTCGACTGCAGCCTGGGTCGAATATTGCTCGCGCGGGAGCCGATATCCGGCGACGAGGGAATGGCCGGGCTGATAGCCGAGGTCAGCATCGCGCATTTTCTGGAAGCTGCGCAGCAGAACGCCGGAGGCGGCGAGCAGAGCGAGGGAGACGGCGATTTCGGCGACGACGAGACCGGAGCGGAGGCGGGCAAATCCGGTACCGAATGTGCCGGTGCGGCCGCCTTCGCGGAGCGCGGCGTTGACGCTGGTGCTCATCGCTGCAAAGGCGGGCACCAGTCCGCAGGTGATGCCGGTGAGCAGAGCCAGGCCAACGGCGAAGCCGGCGACATGCCAGTCGAAGCGAATGCCGGCAATGAGCGGCAGGGTCTCCGGGAGGAGGCGCAGCCCGCTATGGAGGGCGGTGGCAGCCAGGGCCAGGCCCAGGCCGGCTCCGATGCAGCTCAGCACCAGGCTTTCGAAGAGGGCCTGGCGCAGCAGGACGAGCCCGCTGCAGCCGAGAGCCAGGCGGACGGCGATTTCGCGGCGGCGGCGCATGGCGCGAACCAGGAGCAGGCCGGCGAGATTCGCGCAGGCGATGAGCAGCACGACAACGACGGCCAGGAAGAGAGTGCGCAGCAGCGGACGGGCGTCGGCTACGGTATACCCGTGGAGCCGGGGCACGATGGGAGTGATATGCATGCCGGCCATGAACGGCGGGTAATTGCGCATCGTGCCCTGCGCGACGCGCGCGGCGTCTGCCTGCGCCTGGGCCGGGGTGACGCCGGGTTTCAGCCGCCCGATCATCTGGTAAATCCAGTTGGCCTGCGCCGCGGCGGAGAGCTCCACCGGCGCGAAACTCATAGGGATGTAAAGTTCGCTGCGGTCGAGCCGGCCGCTGACGAGGGGAAAATCGAATCCGGGAGGCATGACGCCGATGACGATCCACGGCTTGCGATCGAGGAGGATTTTGCGGCCCAGGACGGAAGGATCGCCGTGGAAACGGTTCTGCCAGGTGGCGTAGCTGAGAACGACGACCTGCTGATCCGTGACGTCATCCTGCTCACTGAAAACGCGGCCGAGCAGCGGAGAGACGCCGAGGGCGGTGAAGATGCCGGGGGTGAAGCGCGCGGCCACGATATGGGCCGGCTCGCCAAAGGCGGAGAATTCCATGCCTGCCTGGCGGAATGCTCCGAGGGCGGAAAAGCTGTGCGTGTCGCGCGTGTAGTTGATGACGTCGGTGGCGGTGACGCCCACTTCGCTGTTGCCGTTGTAGTCCGCGCCCTGCAGGATATCGGACAAGGCGACGAGCTGTTCGGGATGGGGAAAGGGAAGCGGGCGGAGCAGGACGCCTTCCACCACCGAGAAGATGGTGGTGGTGGCGCCGATGCCCAGCGCCAGCATGAGGATCGCCGCAGCGGAGAAGACCGGAGATTTGATCAGCAGACGAAACGCGAGCTTCAGATCGTGCAACACGGGGGAGCCCTCAAAAGACCTGACGCAACGGGGTTGTAGTCAGGATAGTCGGTGAGGACGGGGGATGGCCAGCGATTTCCCGGAGGGGCGGGCGCGTGTCGCGAGCCGGCAGCGCTTCGCTTAAGCAGGCAGCGATTTTGCCGATGAGAAGAGTGCCGGAGTGTGCGTCTGCGCGCAGGTTTTGGCACGCGGCGGGCAGGGCGCATGCGGAGAGGGAGCCGCACCAGGCATGTTTGCGATCATCGGGATTCTGGTGGTTTTCGGTGCGGTGATGGGCGGCTACCTGATGGAGCACGGGCACATGGCCGTGCTGCTGCAGCCGGCCGAGCTGCTGATCATCGGCGGAGCCGGTGCGGGGACGCTGCTGATTGCCAATCCGCTGCGGATTCTGAAGAGGATCGCAGCCGGGGCGGCAGGAATTTTCGGTGGGACGCAGTTTGGGAAAGCGCGCTATCTGGCGACGCTGAAGATGATGTACGAGCTGCTGCAGAAGGCGCGCCGAGGGGGCATGCTGACCATCGAGGCCGACGTCGAGAAGCCGGAGGAGAGCCCGATCCTGAACGCGTATCCGGAATTCATCAAGGATCATCATGCGCGGGATTTTGTGTGCGACACGCTGCGCATGGTGATTACCGGGGGCGTAGAGGCGTTCGACATGGACCAGATGATGGACCTGGACATGGAGGTGCAGCACCATGGCGAAGAGGAGCCGGTGACGGCGCTGGCGACGATGGCGGATTCGCTGCCCGGGCTGGGGATTGTGGCGGCGGTGCTGGGAGTCGTGATCACGATGCAGGCGCTGGGCGGACCGGCGGAGGAGATTGGGCACAAAGTCGCGGCGGCGCTGGTGGGGACGTTTCTCGGAATCTTACTGTGCTACGGGCTGGTGGGGCCGGTGAGCCAGAACATGGCGAAGACGACGGCGGAGGAACACGCGTATCTCTACGTGCTGCGGGTGCTGATGCTGGCGTTCATTCGTGGACAGCCGCCGGTGGTGGCGGTGGAGATGGGGCGACGAGCGATTCCTGGGCATGTGCGGCCATCGTTTACAGAAGTGGAAGATGCATGCCGGCATCAGGGGAACGCTGCGCCGGCCGCCGCGGCCTAAAGCCTGTTATTCACTTTCCCACGGGCGGCGCTGGGAGCCGGTTTTTCTCAGTTCCAGGAGCGAGGAGCGACGAATATCGGGAATCTTCGAGCGACGAGCGACGCGGAAATGAGGGAAACCGGCCCCAGCCCTTCGGGTTGCGGCGAAAATGGCGCCCTACTTCGTTGTCGGACTCGACAGTGGGGCCGCCACAGCCTTCGTCCTCCGCCTCGTCTCCACCCCACGCGCCAGGGTCGGCGCGATTTTCTCTCGCGAACGGGGTCCCCGGCGCGCTGCTTTTGGCGTGGCGGGGCAGAACGCCACCCGCGCGAAAGTTAATAACAGGCTCCAGACAGGTTACTGGTGAGGGGGCACAGAGGACACCTTGCAGCAGGCGAAGCCGATTATCGTCATCCGGAAAAAGGGCGGCCACGGCGGGCATCACGGCGGCGCGTGGAAGGTGGCGTATGCGGACTTCGTGACGGCGATGATGTCGCTGTTCATCGTGTTGTGGCTGATGAACACGAGCCAGAAGGTCCGGCAGGCGGTGGCGGGGTACTTCAACGATCCGCGTGGAAAGACGACGCTGACCGGGACGGATCAGTCGGGATCGAATGAGAATCTCGCGATCACCGAGAACAACATCGCGCAGCTAAAAAAGAAGATCGAGGAAGCGATCCGGCAGATGAACGATCTGAAGACGCTGCAGAATCAGATCCAGATCACGATTACGCCGGAGGGGCTGCGGATCGAACTGCTGGAGACGAAGGATGGGACGTTTTTCGACACGGGGAGCGCGCGGCTGAGCCAGCACGGGCAGGAGTTGCTGGAGATGCTGGCAGGACAACTGGGCGGGATTCCCAACCGGATCGCCATTGAGGGGCACACGGACGCGCAGCGGTACTCGACTGGGGATGGATACGGGAACTGGGAGCTGTCGAGCGATCGGGCGAACGCGGCGCGTCGGCTGATGGAGGGATCGGGGCTGCGGGCGAATCAGGTGTCGCAGGTGCGGGGGTATGCGGATCAGAAGCTGCGGGTTCCGGAGAACCCGATGGACCCATCGAATCGGAGGATTTCGCTGATTGTGCAGTATCTGAGCGCGGATGCGCCGGCCGTCCCGGCGGGGACGGCGAAGGGTGCGCCATTGCCGGCCGGCGCAGGGGCGAGGGAGGCGACCCAGGCGAGCGG
>JBARMS010000164.1:0-13246 GCA_049802575.1 Acidobacteriaceae bacterium
CCCCTACCCCCTACAAGCTACCCTCACCTGGCGCATCCCCATCCCCACCCGTTAGACTTTCCTCAAACATGTCCCCGTTCCGTTCTCTCCGCCCGGCGATGGTGGTCCTGGCTCTCGCCGCCGCTGCCGTGGCCCTCCTCCGCGGAGCCTCCGCCCCCAGCCCCATCCGCTTCGAGCTGAAAAAGATCCCCTTCGTCCTCGAGAACGATCCCACCAGCGGCAAGAACGCTCCCGAAAGCATGGCCGGCGGTGTCGCCGTCTTCGACTACAACGGCGACGGACGCCCCGACATCTTCTTCACCAACGGCGCCAACATCGCCACGCTGAAGAAGGATGACCCCAAATACAGCGACCGGCTCTTTCGCAATAACGGCGACGGCACCTTCACCGACGTCACCCAGGCCGCCGGTCTCGCCGGCACCGGTTACGACATCGGCGTAGCCGTCGGCGACTACGACAACGACGGCTGCCCCGACCTCTTCGTCGCCGGCGTCTACCGCAACACCCTCTACCACAACAACTGCAACGGCACCTTCACTGATGTGACGCAGAAGGCCGGCCTCGCCGACTCCAGCGATCCGCAATACGGTCCGCTCTGGGCCGAGGCCGCCGCCTGGGTCGACGTCAACAACGACGGCAAGCTCGACCTCTTCATCGTCGACTACATGCAGTGGAGCTACGCCGCCCAGCCCCTGTGCCACTTCGGTCCCGTCGCCGACTACTGCCACCCCCGCTACTACAAAGGCCAGCCCGACCGCCTCTTCCTCAACAACGGCGACGGCACCTTTCGCGATGTCTCAAAAGAGTGGGGCATCCGCGACCACGTCGGCAAAGGCATGGGCGTCGGCGTGGCCGACTACGACCTCGATGGCAAGCAGGATTTGTTCGTCACCAACGACGCCGACTACAACTTCCTCTTCCACAACCGCGGCAATAAGTTTGACGAAGTCGCCTTCGACGCCGGCGTCGCCCTTCCCGAAGAAGGCCAGTTCATCTCCGGCATGGGCCTCGATTTTCGCGACGTCAACAACGACGGCTACCCTGACATCGCTTTCGTCGCCCTCCAGAACCAAACCTTCCCCCTCTTCCTCAACACCGGCAAGGGCGACTTCCGCGAAGTCACCACCCCCAGCGGCCTGCGCGATCTCACCATGAAGATGTCCGGCTTCGGCGCCGCCCTCTACGACTTCGACAACGATGGCTGGAAGGACATGTTCGTCCCCCGCGGCCACGTCGAGTCGGAGCCCATCCCCGGCACCGAAATCTCCCAGTACAACACCGTCTTCCGCAACCTCGGGCCCAGCGGCAAATGGACCGCCCTCACCGAGGACGCCGGTTTCGATGCCGCGCCCAAAGCCCGCCATCGCGGCTGCGCCATGGGCGATCTCGATGGCGACGGCCGCGTCGACATCGTCGTCACCGCGCTCTCAGCGCCCGCCGAAATCTGGATGAACCGCAGCGAGCACGCCGGCCACTGGCTCGACATCGCTCTCCACGGCACCCGCAGCAATCGCGACGGCATCGGCGCGCGCATCAAGGTCGTCAGTCCCACCGTCGGCGCGCAGTACAACCACATGACCACCAGCGTCTGCTACGCCTCATCGAGCGACGGCCCCGTCCACTTCGGCCTCGGCCCCGACACCAAAGCGCAGACCGTCGAAATCCACTGGCCCTCCGGCACGGTGCAGACCCTCACCGACGTCAAAGCCGATCAGGTCCTCAAAGTCACCGAGCCCCCGCGCTGATGCAGCTTCCGCGCCGGGTGCCATGTCTGCGCGACGTTCGCAGACATGGGGATTCCACAACTCTTCCGCGTCGGGTGCCCATCCTCATCGGTCCCGGGTCTGGACCGATAGGGTGGGCTCGTGTCAATCCCGGTGTCGGCTTGGTGGGATTCCACAAACCGTCCGGACTCAGGATCGAGCACTTGTTTTTGTGTCAGGGCACGACCTCGGTCGTGCCGTTACGCGTGCAAATGGCCTGGGCTTTAGCCCCTGAGGAGCACCGTTCCATTTCCGAGCGCGGCGACAGAGCACTCCCCAGGCGAACCCGCAACCGCCGGGGTGCCCCCGCAATCGTGGGGATTCCACAAACCTTCCTGCGCCGGGTGCCCCATCCTCATCGGTCCCGGGTTTGGACCGATAGGGTGAGCCCTGGGCAATCCCGGTGTCGGCTCGTGTGGGAATTCCACAAACCTCCCCAACTCCCACGTCGACCAGCTGACTAGCTAACTCGCTGACTAGCTAACCCGCCGACCCGCTGCCCCATCACTTCCCCGGCCCCTGCTGCTGCTGCTCCGCGGTCAGCTTGTCCACGATCGCCCGCTCGCGCTTGCCGTCCTCCGGCCTGTGCAGCTTGTAATAGAGCGTCGCCAGCTCCACATGCGGCTCCAGCCAGCTCGGATCATCCGCCGTCAGCTTCTCCAGCATCTGCGCCGCCGCTTCGTTCTGGCCCGACGTGCTCTCCCACATCGCATACTCATACCGCGCCATCGTCGACTGCGCATTCAGCTGCAGCGCCTTCTCCAGGTAAACCTTCGCCTCGTCCATGTTGCGCTGGTTGTAGAGAATCGCTCCCAGATACAGGTTCGCGTCAAAGTCATTCGGGTTTTGCCCCAGCGCCTGCCGAAACACCGGCTCCGCCCCTTTGGCATCTCCGTCCTTGTCGCGCGCGGTGCCGTCCAGCGTGCATAACCCCGGTATCGATGGATTGAGCCGCTGCGCATTGTCGAGGTCGCGCCGTGCCTGGTTGAACTCGTTCGTCTTCAGCAGGCTCGATCCCGCCAGCATCCACGACTCCGCGCTGTTGGTCATCGCCGCCGACTTCTCCACCCGCGCCGCTCCCTCGCGCAGCTGCCCCGATGCGATGAGCGCCTCGCCCAGCACGTACTCAAAATCCGAGTTGCCCGCGTTCGCCGTCTCCATCGGCGTCAGCATCGCGGCTGCCTCCGCGGCTTTTCCGGTTCGCGCGTCGGCATCGCCCAGCAGAATCGCGATGCGCACCTCGCCCGGCTCCGCGCGATGCGCCGCCTCAAACTGATCGCGTGCATGCGCCACATCGTTCTTGCGCGAATACGCCAGTCCCAGATCAAGATGTACCGACGGCAGCTGCGGATTGAGCTGCAGCGCCGCCTCGTATTCGGCAATCGCGGCATCCACCTGGCCGGCGTGGGCCAGCGCCGCGCCCAGGTTCACCAGCGCCGGAATCGACTCCGGCCGCATCGCCAGCACAGCCCGGTAATCGCGGATGGCCGCGGTCAGATCGCCCCTTTGCTGTTCTTCACTCGCGCGGCCGAACAGCTGATCGGGCGTCGCAGATTGGCTGTGCGCAATGGGCGCCGCCAGCAAAACCAAAGTAAGAAAACTACCCCGCATCGCACCCAGAATAGCCTGGAACCGAACCGCCCGATGCGCGATAATAGAGGGTTTGTGGGGCCTTTATGAAAACCAGAGTTCGCTTATTTTCCTTCCTGCTGGTTGCTCTGGCCATCAGCTTTCCCGCTGCGGCGCGCGCCCAGACCGCGCAGCCCAGTCTCTCCACCGTCCGTCCTGACTCCATTCAGGACGAGGGCTACTGGGGCTACATGGCCAACGCTCCCGCCAACGTCATCCACGGCGGAGTCCTGCAGGGCAAAGTCGTCGTCATGGGCAATCCCCTGCTGTGGGAACCGCTCACCGTCATGCTGTCGTGCAAAACCGGCAAAGCCGATCTCACCACCACCACCGACGTCACCGGCCAGTACGCCATCACCCATGTCAATCTGCCCAGGGCGTACACCACCGAGAACGACGCGCTCGGCACCCAGATGCTCCAGCACTATGAGGGCTGCGCGGTGCAGGCGCCGCTCGCCGGCTACCATTCCAGTTCCGTGACCCTCACCCAAAAGGTTCTGCGCGATCAGCCCGTGCTCGACAACATCGTGCTCACCCCCGACGAGCATGCGCCCGGCACGGCCATTAGCACCATGGGTGAGTCCGCTTCGCCTGACGCGGTGAAGGCCTTCGCCAGGGCCCACGACGAGTGGCTGCATCGCGACCCGGCCGGCGCGCAGAAGGATCTCGAAGCCGCCGTCCAGACCGACCCGCAATTTGCCGAAGCCTGGTATCTGCTCGGCCGCCTCCAGCTTTCCTCTGACATCGCTGCGGCCACCGCTTCCTTCACCAAAGCCCAGGCAGCCGATCCCAAATTTGTATCTCCGTGCGCGTATCTTGCGGGCATCGCCATCGACCAGAAAAACTGGCCCGAAGCCGACCGCTGGACCACCCGGGCTCTCCAGCTCGATCCCGCCGGCACCGCGCGCATCTGGTACTACGCCGCAGAGGCCGAATACCGCATGGGCAAGAATGAGGCAGCACGCACCAGCGCGACGAATGCGATGGCCATGGACCCTGACCACAACTGGCCCCGCGCCGAAGACGTGCTCGCGCTCACGCTGCTTGACAAGGGCGACTACACCGAAGCCCTGGCGCATCTCCGCAACACGCTGTCCTACGTAAGCTCCGGCCCCGAAGCCGACCTCATCAAACGCCAGATCGACTTCGTGCAGCAGCAAAGCGCCTCGGCCAAAAAGTAGCCCGCGATTCGAACCGGCCTCTGGGTGCCCCATGCAAGCCCGGTGTTGGCTTGAGCGGGATTCCACAAACTTCCGGATTCCCTCCGCTGACTCGCTGACTCGCTGACCAGCGAACCAGCGAACCCACTCGACCGGCTGCTAATCTAAACACTGTCCCACTCATTCTCTCGTCTCCCAACCTCGCAGCTTCCCGGCCGCTCGCGCATGTTGTGTTTGCAGCAGCAGCGCTCACCGCCGCAAGTCTGCAACCGAGCGGCGGAGACCATCGCGCAGCGCAGAAGGTTCTGTGGCAGAACTGCATTACGACGAAGCGAACTGGACCCCCAGCCACAACCCCTGGCTGGTCGCGCTCGTCGTCACCATGGCCACCTTCATGGAGGTTCTCGACACCTCCATCGCCAACGTCGCCCTGCCCCACATGGCCGGCTCCCTCGGCGCCAGCGAAGAGGAAGCCACCTGGGTCCTCACCAGCTATCTCGTCGCCAGCGCCGTCATCCTCCCCATCTCCGGCTGGCTCATGCAGCGCATCGGTCGCAAGCGCTTTTACATGACCTGCGTCGCCCTCTTCACCATCTGCTCCATGCTCTGCGGCCTCGCCCCCTCGCTGCCCATGCTGGTCTTCTTCCGCGTGCTCCAGGGCCTCGGCGGCGGAGGCCTCGCCCCCAGCGAGCAGGCCATCCTCGCCGACACCTTCCCCGTCAGCAAGCGCGGCCAGGCCTTCGCCCTCTACGGCATGGCCGTGGTCGTCGCCCCCGCCATCGGCCCCACCCTCGGCGGATGGATCACCGACAATTTCAACTGGCACTGGATCTTCTTCATCAATCTGCCCGTCGGCCTCCTCTCCCTCTACCTCACCCACCGCATGGTCGAAGACCCGCCCTACCTCAAAGAAGAGGGCGCCGCCGCGGTGGGCAAGCGCGTCGACTTCATGGGCCTCGGCCTTATCTCCGTCGGCGTCGGCTGCCTCGAGTTCGTTCTCGACAAAGGTCAGGAGAAAGACTGGTTCGGCGACCGCACCATCCTCACCTTCGCCATCATCGCCGCCTGCATGCTCGTCACCTTCGCCTGGTGGGAGTGGCGTCACGAAGATCCCATCGTTGATATCCGCCTGCTCAAGAATCGCAACTTCGGCACCGCCGTCGGTCTGCAATTCGTCCTCGGCATGGTGCTCTTCGGCACCACCGTCCTCATCCCGCAATTCCTCCAGGTCCTGCTCGGCTACACCGCCGAACGCGCCGGCATGGTGCTCTCCCCCGGCGCGCTCGTCCTCATGCTCACCATGCCCATTGCCGGCAAAATCGTCAGCTCCAACAAGTTCGACCCCCGCCTGCTCGTCGCCCTCGGATACGCAGCCACCGCCGTCGGCCTCTTCAATCTCACCCGCCTCAATCTCGGCGTCTCTTTCGCGCAGATCACCCTCTGGCGCGCCTACCAGGTCATCGGGCTGTCGTTCGTCTTCATCCCCATCTCCACCCTCAACTACCTCGGCGTGCCCCGCAACAAGAACAACCAAATCTCCAGCTTCTCCAACTTCGCCCGCAACATCGGCGGCTCCGTCGGCACCGCGCTGCTCACCACTTTTCTCGAGCGCACCCAGCAGACCCACATCCAGACGCTCGGCGCGCACGTCGTTCCCGGCGGCTATCAGTATTCGCGCTTCATCGACACCACCCGCGATGCGCTCGTCCGCCTCGGCCAAACCCCAGCCGCCGCCTCGCGCATCGCCATCGGAGACGCGTGGCGAACCCTCAACCTCCAGGCCCAGATGCTCAGCTACCAAAACGCCTTCTGGGGACTGAGCCTCATCATCGCCTGCCTCATCCCGCTCCCGTTCATCATGCGCCGCCCACCCCGCTCCCAGGCCCCCCGCGAACCCGCCGCCGAGCATTAGGCTCCTGTCCCGCGTCAATCTGAAGCGCAGCGAGGGATCTGCGGTTGCTTCTATCCTCAGACTCCCCCGAGTGCCCCCATCCGAGCCCCATTTTCAAACTCCGCTTCGTTGTCGGCGCGCGAAGCGCAGTCGCCTGGACGGCCAGTCCCTCGCGTTTTTCGAGGAGACAGGGTGGGCCTCGCTGACCCGCCGACTCGCTGACCCGCTGACCAGCTGACCCGCTGTTGGCTTGACCGGCTTCCCGGCATATCCTGTCTCTCAACCATGGATTTTGAAAATCTGCGCACCTTCCTGGAGGTCAGCCGGCTGAAGAGCTTTTCCCGCGCCGCGCAAAAATTGCTGCGCACCCAGCCCGCCATCTCCGCGCAGATCCGTTCTCTCGAGCAGGAAGTCGGCGCGCGCCTCTTCGATCGCGACGGCGGCAAAGTCACCTTCACCGCCGCCGGCCGCCTCTTCGAGCCCTTCGCCGAATACTGCGTCGAGCGCCAGAAGCACATCCTCCTCGCCATCGCCGAGCAGGAGCGCGCCCCGCGCGGCGAGCTCGCCATCAGCGCCAACGAGGCAACCCACCTCTACATCCTGCCGCTCGTCTTCGCCGCCTTCCGCCGCCAGTATCCGCGCGTCATGCTCAGCGCCATCCGCGCCGAACGCCTCAAGACCCTCGAAAGCGTGATGAGCCGCGAAGCCGACTTCGGCGTCGTCTCCCTCCCCGTGCGCGATGCGCGTCTCACCGTCGAGCCCATCCACCGCGATGAGCTGGCGCTGGTCGCCCCGCAGCATCATCCCCTCGCCGCGCGCGCCTCGGTGCGCCTCCAGGAGGCAGCGAAATATCCCTTGCTGCTCCCCGTCCACGGCCGCCGCCGCGAGCAGCTCGACGAGCTCTTCCGCGTCAACGACCTCACGCCCCGCGTCGCCATGGAGCTGGAATCGAGCGAGATGCTCAAGCGCTACATCGCCGCCGGCCTCGGCCTCGGCTTTCTCCCGCGCACCAACGTCGCCGAAGAGGAACGCAGCGGAAAACTCCATCCGCTCGCCATCGAAGGCGTGCGCCTCGCCCGCGATCTCGCCCTCGTTTTCCGCAAAGATCGCCAGCTCTCCCGCGCCGCCCAGGAGTTCCTCGCAATCGCCACCCAACCCATCAAAAAGCGCGACCCCGAGCCCTCAGGGTCCCGCCGCGGTGCCGTATGATGAAAACGGCGTAAATTCGCAAATTCGGCAGCCCGCCCGCGTCTGTGCTGTGTTACTTTCATCGGGGTATCTTGCAGATTCACCCGGCGCAGTACCGGATCGCAGCCGGTCGGAACGGCACGATCGTCGAGCAAATTGAGTCCCCCTGGAGGATGGAGAATTGGGAAAAAGCATGGTCCCGAGGCGGTTGTTTTTTACCAAGGGCGTCGGGAAACACAAAGAACGGCTGACCTCTTTTGAGCTGGCGTTGCGCGACGCCGGCATTGCCGCCCAGAATCTGGTACGCGTCTCATCGATCTTTCCGCCGCAGGCCAAGCTCGTTCCCCGCAAGGAAGGCCTCAAATACCTCAGCCCCGGCGAAGTCGTCTTCGCCGTCGTGGCCGAGAACTCCACCCGCGAGCCGCACCGTCTCGTCGCCTCCAGCATCGGCGTGGCCATTCCCAGCGACCGCAATACCTACGGCTATCTCAGCGAGCACCACAGCTTCGGCGAAACCGACGACCAGGCCGGCGAATACGCCGAAGAGCTGGCGGCTGAAATGCTCGCCACCACGCTCGATGTCGATTTCGATCCCGACAAGAGCTGGGACGAGAAGAAGGAAATCTACCGCATCTCGAACAAGATCGTGCGCACCGCCAACGTCACGCAATCGGCCATCGGCGACAAGCGCGGCCTCTGGACCACGACCATCGCCGCCGCCATTTTGATCTTCGAGTAGGGAAGGGAAGGTTCAGGCGAGGCGTGGGCCAACGGCCTGCGCCTTTTGCTCGTGTGCCGAATCACTAAGGGTGTAACTGCAAATATGGCAAGCGAAACAACATTCCGCGTCGGCCTCATCCAGATGAGCTGCGGGCCCGACCCCGGCGCCAATCTCGACAAGGCCGCGGACCGCGTGCGCGAAGCCGCCCGCCAGGGCGCGAACGTCGTCTGCCTGCCCGAGCTCTTCTGCGCGCAATACTTCTGCCAGCGCGAAGACATCGCCCTCTTCGATCTTGCCGAGCCCATCCCCGGCCCCAGCACCGATCGCCTCGGCGCCGTCGCTCGCGAAGAAAAAGTCGTCGTCATCGCTTCGCTCTTCGAGCGCCGCGCACCCGGCCTCTACCACAACACCGCCGCCATCCTCGAGCAGGACGGGACCATCGCCGGCCTCTACCGCAAGATGCACATCCCCGACGACCCGCTCTACTACGAGAAGTTCTACTTCACCCCCGGCGACCTCGGCTTCCGCGCCTTCGACACCACCGCGGGCAAAATCGGCACCCTCGTCTGCTGGGATCAGTGGTATCCAGAGGGCGCGCGCATCACCGCCCTCCAGGGCGCGAGCGTCCTCTTCTATCCCACCGCCATCGGCTGGCATCCCCACGAGAAAGAAGAGTTCGGCGTCGCGCAATACGATGCGTGGCAGACCATCCAGCGCGCCCACGCCATCGCCAACGGCGTCTACGTCGCAGCCGTCAATCGCGTCGGCGTCGAGCACGGCGACATCCGCGGCAATCGCGTCGCCGGTCCCGGCCTCGAGTTTTGGGGCGGCTCCTTCCTCGCCGATCCCTTCGGCCGCATCATCGCCAAAGCCGCCCACGATCGCGAAGAAATCCTCATCGGCGAAATCGATCTCGCGAAGATGGAAGACACCCGCCGCAACTGGCCCTTCCTGCGCGACCGCCGCATCGACGCCTACGCGCCCATCACGAACCGCTTCCTGGACGATAAAGAATGAGCGCAGTCGATCGGGAATCGCCTGTGACTCAATCTTTGCCCCGCGCTCTCGGCTATCGCATGCCCGCCGAGTTCGAGCCGCACCAGGCCACCTGGCTCGCGTGGCCGCACAATGCCGAGGACTGGCCCGGAAAATTTCAGCCCATCCCCTGGGTCTACGCAGAAATCATCCGCCATCTCACTCGCGTCGAAGACGTCCACATCCTCGTGAACGACGCCGCCGCAGAAAAGCGCGCCCGCAGCATCCTCCGCCGCAGCGGCGCGCATCTCGCCCGCGTGCAATTCCATCCGTGGCAAACGGACCGCGTGTGGACGCGCGATTCCGGCCCCATCTTCCTCACGAGAACCGCCGCGCGGTCCTCGCTCGCTCACGCTGCGGCGAGCGCTGACGAAAATTCGCCTCACGCCCCCGGATCGCTCGCCATCACCAACTGGAAATTCAACGCGTGGGCCAAGTATCCCAACTGGCATCACGACGACCAGCTCCCCGAACGCGTCGCCGAAATGCTGCGACTCCCGCACTGGACGCCCGCCATCGACACGCCCGCCGGCCCGCAGCGCATCGTGCTCGAGGGCGGGTCCATCGACGTCAACGGCGCGGGCACCCTCATCACCACCGAGGAATGTCTGCTCAGCGAAGTGCAGCAGCGCAATCCCGGCGTCAGCCGCGAGCAGCTCGAGCAGGTCTTCCGCGACTACCTCGGCATCGACCAGGTCCTCTGGATGAATCGCGGCATCGCCGGCGACGACACCCACGGCCACGTCGACGACATCACGCGCTTCGTCGGCCCCAACACCATCCTCACCGTCGTCGAACCGAATCGCGAGGACGAAAATCATCTCCCGCTCGAGGAGAATCTCGATCGCCTGAGAGCAGCTCGCAACCCCGATGGCATGCCTTTTCACATCGTCACGTTACCAATGCCCGCACCAGTGGTGTTCGAGGGACAGCGCCTGCCGGCGAGCTATGCTAACTTTTACATTGCCAACGATCTCGTTCTCGTGCCAACCTTAAATGACACCGCTGATCGCAAGGCGCTCAACATTCTCGCTGACGTTTTCCCGTCACGCGAGGTGGTGGGAATTTACTGCGGCGACTTGATCTGGGGGCTGGGCGCTCTGCACTGCATGACCCAGCAGCAACCGAAATCTTCGGCGGGTGTGCCCGCTGGGGTAGAGCAGCCCCGGACTGCTTTGGAGCGCTGATGCTGAACAACAATCTTGAGTGGCTCGAAGACTGGTACCAGCGCCAGTGCGACGGCGACTGGGAACACCGCGAAGGCATCCGCCTTGAAAGCCTGCGCCGCCCCGGCTGGCGTCTCACCATCAGCCTCGAAGGCACCACCGCCGAAAACGCCGCGCCCAACCGCCTCAGCCTCGATACCACCGGCGACGAGTGGATCGACTGCACCATCTCCGCCGAGCGCTTTGAAGGCGAAGGCGACCCCCGCCGCCTCGAGCAGATCATCGGCATCTTCCGCAAATGGGTCGACAGCCCCCGCCAGCTAAGCTCCTGAGCATCCTGTCCCCGAAGTTCTCCGCAATCGATCCCTCCCGTGTCATCCCGAGCGCAGCGAGGATCCGCGGTTGCTTCTATGTTCCCGGTCTCAGGCTCTCGCGACCCGACATCCAGACTGCAGTCGTTTTTTGCCGATCTATCGATCCAAACATCGGTGACACTACACTAGCCGAGAGCTCCGGCGAAGCGCACCCGGTGCCACGGCCGAAAGCTCCGACGAAGCACATCCGGTGCCACGAAGCGGCACGACGGTAGAAGCCCCGGCCTTCAGGCCGGGGAAAAAGGGCAGCAGTAAACCAGGGGCTTCAGCCCCTGAAAGGCGATTTCCAAATGACACTTCCGTCATCGTCCAACAGGCACGAATCTCCCCGGGTGCCCCACATCTCCGCGGCGTTCGGAGATGTGGGACTCCACCCATCCCCCGAACTCCGCAAGGCGCGACCCACCCCATGACCAACCACGACCAAAACAGGATGCGCGAAGCCCTCGCCGAAGCCCGCGCCGCCGCCGAAGCCGGCGAAGTCCCCATCGGCGCCATCGTCGTCCGCAACGGCGAAGTCCTCGCCCGCGGCCAAAATCGCGTCCTCCGCGACTGCGACCCCACCGCCCACGCCGAGATGGTCGCCCTCCGCGCCGCAGCCGGTGCCATCGGCAATTACCGCCTCCTCGATTGCGGCCTCTACGTCACCCTCGAGCCCTGCGCCATGTGCGCCGGCGCCATGATCCACGCCCGCCTCGGCCGCCTCATCTACGGAGCCCCCGATCCCAAGGCCGGAGCAGCCGGTTCCGTCCTCGAGGTCCTCAACCATCCCCGCCTCAACCACAAGATGCCCGTCACCCCAAGCGTCCTCGCCGACGAATCCGCCGACCTCCTCCGCGCCTTCTTCCGCGAACGCCGCGGCCCCACCCCGGAGCCGTCCGACGAGGCCCTCCCATAGACTGAGTACAGATGATTCCTCCCGTGAAGATGATCGTCATCGATATCGATGGCACCCTGTTGCCGTCCGTCGGAACCGACATCAGCCCCCGCAACTGCCGCGCTCTCACCGAAGCCCAGGCCGCCGGAATCGAAATCGTCATCGCCACCGGCCGCCGCCAGGCCTACGCCAAGCCCCTTCTCATCCCCATCGGCCTCGACCCCGAGACCGTCCTCATTACCTCCAACGGAACCGTCACCCGCACCTTCGCCGGCGACCCCATCGACCGCTTCTTTCTGCCGCTCGAAACCGCCCGCGCCCTCTGCCCGGCCCTCCGCCCCTTCGGTACCACCGTCTTCACCTTCGACTGCGAAGGCCCAGGCGAACTGGTCCTCGAATCCCTCGCTCCGCTGCACGCCCGCATCGCCCTTTGGGTCGAGGCCAACCGCCCCTGGATTCGTGAGGTCCAGCCCCTCGAGCGCACCTTCGACTCGGGCGTTGCCCCCGTGCAGGCCATGGTCTGCGGCGCCGTCGAGGCGATGCGCCGCGCCGGCTCCTGGCTCGGCGCCAGCGAACTCGCCCCCCACATCGCCACCCACCGCACCGAATACCCCGCGCGCGACCTCACCATTCTCGACATCCTGCCCCCCGGCTGCTCCAAGGGAACCGCCCTCGAGCGCCACGCCCAGCGCCGCGGGATCCCCCGCGAAGCCATTCTCGCCATTGGAGATAACTGGAACGACCTCGAGATGCTCCAGGCCGCCGGCCGCCCCGTTGTCATGGCCAATGGAGCCCCCGACCTGGTAACCATGGCACAGCGGCTCGGCTGGCACATCGCCCCCGTCAACGATGCCGATGGCGTCGCCGCCGTCATCGAGAGCGTTCTCGCCCAGTGCCGCGTCTCAGGAATGGTAGAGTAGCTGACAATGCCGCCCGTCGCCCCACATTTTGAGCCCGGATTCCCCGCCCGCTTCGCCCGGCGATTCCGGCTCTGCGCCCCGCTCCTGCTGGCCGTCGCCGGCCTCGGCGCAAGCGCCTGGGCGGGTGGCCCCGAGCCTGCTCGAATCGCCGACCACATCACCCTGAAGAACGGCTTCGACCTCATCTGCGACCACCAGGCCGCCGACGGAGCCCGCGTCCGGCTCTATATGGATGCGGCCGGCGCCAATTTCCTCGAAGTCAACGCCTCCGACATCGCCTCCGACGAGCGCATCACCCTGCCCGCCGCACCGCCACCCGCAGCCGCCAGTCCGAACCCCGCGCCCGCCCCCGAAAAATTGTCTGACGACCAGCTCAAGCCCATGCTCGCCCAGGCCGGCGCCACCTACGACATTGACGCCGACCTCCTCGCCAGCGTCGTCCGCCAGGAAAGCGGCGGCCACGCCCACGCCGTCAGCCGCGCCGGCGCCCAGGGCCTCATGCAGCTCATGCCCGGCACCGCC
>JBARMS010000165.1:0-5397 GCA_049802575.1 Acidobacteriaceae bacterium
AACGCCGGTGGATCTGACGGGGACGCCGCTGAGCGCAGCCGGCGCGACGGGTTCCGGCGCCGCAGGAGGCCACTGAAATGTGCCGGTCTCTGTTACTCATTCTGGCTGCGGGCTGCGCGGTGGCGAGTGGGCAGGCTGTGCCTCCAGCGGCCGGGGTGCGCGCGTCGCAGGTTCCGGGGAAGAGCACGATCCGCTTTGAGGATGCGACGGCGAAGGCAGGGATCCACTTCACGCACAGTTTTGGGTCGGCGCAGCTGGGATCGCTGCTGGAGGGGACGGGGTCAGGTTGCGTGTGGTTCGACTTCAACAACGACGGACTGCCGGACCTGTACGTGCTCAGCGGGCGTCCGCTGGACGACGCGATGCACCCCTATCCGCTGAAAGTAAAGCCGAGCCCGCCGCCGCACAACCATCTGTACCGGAACAACGGAAACGGGACGTTTACCGACGTGACGGAACAGGCGGGGCTCGATCCGGACCTGTATGCGGTGGCGGTGACGGCAGCCGACTTCGACAACGATGGCTACGAAGATCTGCTGGTGACCGGGTACGGTCGGGTGATTCTGTACCACAACAACGGCAACGGCACGTTTACCGATGTGACGGCGAAGGCCGGGATCAAGGTGGATGGGTGGGCGATCAGCTCGACGTGGCTCGATTACGACCGCGACGGCTGCGTGGACTTGTTTGTCGGGCGCTATGTCAAGTTTGACCCGAAGTACCGGAATTACTATGCGGCCGATAACTATCCCGGGCCGCTGGACTATGAAGGCGAGACGAACAAGTTATTCCACAATAATTGCGACGGGACGTTTACGGATGTCACGGATCAGTCGGGGATCGGCGCGTACATTGGCCGCACGATGGGGGTGACGGCGGCGGATTACGACGGCGACGGGTGGCCCGACATTTATGTCGCGAACGACCGGACGGAGAATTTCCTCTTTCACAACAAGCACGACGGGACCTTCGAGGAAGTGGCCGGAGACGCGGGTGTGGCCTATGGGCAGAACGGGGAGGCGACCTCGTCGATGGGGCCGGTATTCGCCGACATCACCGGGAGCGGGCTGCTCGATCTGTGGGTGAGCGACGCGCACTACAACCGTCTGATGAAGAACAATGGCAAGGGCGGCTTCGACGATGTGGGGATCGTGTCGGGGCTGTCGCAGGCGAATGCGCAGTATGTGAGCTGGGGCACGGGCGTCTACGACTTCGACAACGACGGTCTGCCGGACATCATGGTGTTCCACGGCGGCCTGATTCACCTCATCCCGCAGGAGCACTCGGTGTTTCGCGGGGTGGGCGAGGGGAAGTTCGAGGATGTGTCGCGCGACGCGGGCGATGTCGTGAATACGCGGAGCGTGGCGCGGGGCGCGTGCTTTGCCGACTACGACAACGATGGGCGCGTGGACGCGTTTGTCGTGAACCTGGGCGCGCCGGGAACCCTGCTGCATAACGTGTCGGCGGCGACCGGGCACTGGATCGCGGTGCGGCTGGTGGGCGCGAAACGCGGCAAGGACACGACAGGCAGCAATCGCGACGGGATCGGGGCGCGCGTTGAGGTTTGGACCGGCGGGCGCAGGCAGGTCGCTGAGCGCGTGGCTTCGTCGGGATATTTGTCGCAGGACGATGGGCGGCTGCACTTTGGGCTGGGCGCTGCGGCGAAGGTGGACAAGGTGGTCGTGCACTGGCCGAGCGGGCGCGAGCAGACGCTGGAAAACCAGGCCGTGGACCCCGTGCTGACGGTCGAGGAGCCGCGGTGAGTCCGCGGATGACAGCGGCGATCTGCGCGGCGGGGCTATGCGCGGCGGTGCTGTGGGCGCCGACGGATGCCATGGTTGCGGCGCAGGCGACGACAGCGGTGAGCTATGCATCGCCGCTGGAGCTGGCGTTGTCGCCGGATGGAAGGCGGCTCTACGTTCTCTGCCAGGACGCGAGCGAGGTGCGCGTGCTGGATGCGCGCGACGGTCGCGAGATGCAGGCGATTCGCGTGGGGCGCCAGCCGCGGGGACTGTGGTTGTCCCCGGATGGACGGCGGATGCTGGTGACCAATTCCTGGGACGACACGCTGAGCGTGATCGATACGCGTGCCGGCGCGGTGACGGCGACGTGGAAGGCGGGATTCGAGCCGTCGAGCGCAGTCGAAAATCACGGGCTGGTGTTTGTCGCGGACCGGATTGGCAACGACATCACCGCGCTGGACGCAGCGACCGGCGAGGAGCGGTCGACGCTGGCCGCGGGGCGGGGCGCGAGCTACATGGCGCTCTCGGCGGATGGGCGGCGAATCTACGCGACCCACATTTATCCCAACCCCGGAAGATATCGCACGGCGCCGCAGTCGGAGATCACGGTGATCGATGCGGAGCGCGCGCGCGTGGTCGACCGCATGCCGTTGCCGGAGATCGCGGGGGTGTTTCACGTGGCGCTGTCGCGAGATGGGCGGCTGGGCGTGGCGGCGGAGCTGCACCCGAAGAACCTCGTTCCCCTGGCGCATGTGGAGCATGGATGGGGAATCGTCAACACGCTGACCGTGTTTGGTCCGGATGTGGGCCGCAGCGTGGAGGTGCCGCTCGATGAGCTGGACCGGTATTTCGCGCTGCCCTTCGGCGTCGCGATTGCACCGGACAAGTCGCGCATCTACGTGACGCACGGCGGCTCGGATATTGTCACCGTGGTCGATACAAAACGTATGCTGTCGTATATCCGGGCGCATCGGGAGCCGTTTGCTGAGGATTTGTCGGCGAGCGGGCACTATGTGGCGGCGCGAATCGCGGTGGGAAAGAATCCGCGAGGCGTGGCGCTGAGCGAGGATGGGTCGCGGCTCTATGTGGCGAATCGGCTCGACGACACGATCAGCGTGATCGATACGCGCACGGAGCGGGTGACGCAGACGTTTCGGCTGCGCGGGCCGGAGAAAGTATCGGCGCTGCGGCGCGGCGAGCAGACGTTCTACACGGCGCAATATGCGTTTCAGGGGCAATTCGGCTGCTCGAGCTGCCACATCGACTCGACGTTCGATGGGTTGCAGTGGGACCTGGAGCCCGATGGATTCGGCAAGGACATTGTCGACAACCGGTTGCTCGAGGACCTGCGGGGCACCGAGCCATTCAAGTGGAACGGCGGCAATCCGTCGATCGCCGTGGAGTGCGGGCCGCGGACGGAGAAATATTTCTGGCGTTCGCAGACCTATGACGATCTGACGCTCGCGGATTTGGCGTTGTACATCCGGCAACTGCCGCAGCGGCCGAACCGGTTTCGCGCAGCGGACGGGCAACTGACCCCGGCGCAGGAGCGCGGGCGGGCGATCTTCCTTCGCACAACGGACAAGCTGGGGCAGCCGATTGGGGAGAGCAACCGGTGCAGCACCTGCCACAGCGGGGCGAAGGGAACGAATCAGAAATCGTTTGACGTGGGGACGAAGAAGGCCAGCGACAACAGCGGCGTGCTCGACACACCGCAACTGATGAACATCGCGCTGACCGCTCCTTATTTGCACGACGGGTCGGCGCGGTCGCTCGAAGAGATTTGGACGGTCTACAACGCGCACGATCAGCATGGCCGGACGAACGATCTGACGAAAGATGAACTGAACGATCTGGTGGAGTACCTGAAGACGCGATGACTGCATTCAGAGAACACGGAGCCCGCGGAGCCGGAGCATGGCGGTCGGCAGTTGTCCTGGCCGCGATGGGTTTGATGGCGACGTTCTGCGCGGCGGGGCAGGCAGCGGCGCGTCCGGTGGTGCATGGCGCGAAGCTTCATGCGCTGGCAGAGAATCCGGCTGTGCCCGCGATGCCGCGCTACCGTTTCGAGAATTTCACGACGGCCAGCGGTCTGCCCGACGATCACGTGTTCACCGTGCTGGTCGACGGCGATCGCGTGTGGGCGGGCACGAACAACGGGTTGGCGCTCTATGAAAACGGGCGGTGGAAGACCTACTCGACCGCGGATGGCCTGGCGCATCGCGCAGTGCTGTCGCTGGCGCTCGACAAGCGGACAGGCGATGTGTGGGCAGGAACGATGGGCGGACTGAGCCGGATTTCCGCGGGACGCATCGACACATTTACGCAGTTCAACTCCGGGCTCAGCAACGACGCGGTGTACGGCGTGTCCGTCGAGGGAGAAAACGTGTGGGTGGCGACGGCGGCGGGGGCGTGTCGCTTCAACACGCGCACGGGGGAGTGGTCGCTCTACAACGAGCGCAACACGCCCATGATCGAGATTTGGGCGTACAGCGTTTCGGCGGCGGCGGATAAGGTGTACTACGCGATCTGGGGCAGCGGTCTGCTCGAATACACCCAAAAGACCGGCGCGTGGGATATGTACGGCGATCCCGATGGGGAAAACGAGATTGTGCTGCTGAAAGATCAGGGGCTGATCCACGAGATCGTCACTTCGGTGAGTTATGTCGATGGCGTGGTGTGGGCCGCGACTTACTTTGGGGCAAGCCATTACGACGGGCGGTACTGGCATAACTTCCTGAGGAAAGACAGCGGATTGCCCAGCGACTTTATTAACTCGATCAAAGGCATCGATCGGAATCGGGCATGGTTCTGCACGGATAAGGGGCTGGCGTACTACGACGGAACGAACTGGGCGGTATACCGGCCGGCGCTCGATACGGGCAAGCCGGAGATGACGGTGCGGGATGCGGCGGGTCGGGTGGCGGAGATCCCGGTCGCATCGGCTCCCGCGCATAACTATGTGCTGGGGATCGATTTTCAGGGGCCGGATATCTGGGTCGCGACGGCAAAAGGATTAAGTCACGGAGTTTATCAACACTAAGGAGTCTTTCTATGAGCGGTTTGACTGAGTTACTGGAAGAGATTGCGCACGCGCCGATTGAGAAGCGGGCGATCACCAACCATGGGGTTTTGAACGAGGCGTATGCCTACGCGAAGCCCAGCTCGTTTTCGCGCGGGATGCGGATCGATCTGAACGGGCTGACCATCCTGCTGATTTCGGGGACGGCGAGCATCGATGAGAGCGGCAAGAGCGTCCATGTCGGCGATTTTCGCGCGCAAATGCGGCGCACGTACGAGAACATCACGGGGCTGCTCGAGAGCGAGGGCGCAACCTGGCACGACATCGTGCGGACCTCGTGCTATTTGCGCGATATCGACCGCGACTACGAGGCGTTCAACGAAGAGCGGACGAAGTTTTTTGCCGAGCAGGGGCTCGATCCGCTGCCCGCGTCGACCGGGATTCAGGCGAAGCTGTGCCGGCCGGAGCTGCTGGTGGAGATGGAAGCGATCGCAATGTTCCGGACGCCGAAGCGCGAGGAGTAAAGGCGATGCGGGGCGGGGTTCTCAGGGCGGGAAGGCTGCTGCTCGGCGCGGCGCTGCTGCTGGCGACGGCGGCCATGCTGCGGGCGCAGACGGCCGCACTGCCCACGGG
>JBARMS010000166.1:0-31226 GCA_049802575.1 Acidobacteriaceae bacterium
GGGCTACCGCGCCGAGGTTTGCGCCCCGCACTTCCACGTCGCTGCCGGGCAGGGCTGCTGCCGGCATCACCTCGTCGATCCTCGGCGTCGTTCCCGGCTCGGATTTGAGAATGCGCACCATCGCTAAAGCTGAACTCGCTTTATCTCCACCAGTGTCCCACCGCCAGCATCACCAGCAATCCATACGCGCCGGCGGCCAAATCGTCCAGCATGATCCCCGTCCCGCCGTGCAGCCGCTCCAGTTGCCGCGCCGGCCATGGCTTCACAATATCGAAGAACCGAAACAGCGCCAGCCCCAGCAATGCGTGGCGCCACTCCACCGGGCATGCAGCCAAAACGACCCACTGTCCGGCGACCTCATCGCTTACTACAAACCCCGGATCCACGCGCCCTGCCTCGCGCTCCACAATCGTCGCGGCGGGAATTCCAATCACCGTGACGACCAGCGCGCCCGCGATCGTCAGTCCGGCAGCGGCCCAGCCATTGAGATGCGCCGCGCGCAATCCCCCATACCAAATCGCCGTGGCTGCCACCGATCCCCACGTTCCGGGGCCCGGCTTCAGAAGTCCAGCCCCGAAGAATGTCCCGACCGTCCACGCCCAGCCCGTTCTGGCCACAATCGCCGCCCCGTCCGCCCCCGCAACGGCGCGGGAGCTCTCTCGGGCAATCCCGGAGCTACTCGTCATTGCCACCGCTCGGCTTCGCGTTCTCGCTCAGGCCCTCGAGAACCTCGGATCCAGCACCGGCGACGAAATCCGATACCCTCCGCTCGCCCATTTTCCCAAATCGATCACCCGGCACCGATCACTGCAAAAAGGAAAGTTCTCATCTTCCTTCGTCACCAGTGTCCGGCACGTCGGGCACCGCAATACCTTCGCCGTCCTGCTCACAACCCAACTCCTGCTTCCTCCGGCATTCGATCCTGCGCGGCGGCAGACTCGCCCAGCACCTGCGCCACGACATCATATTCATGCGCTTCGGTAATGGCGCAGCGATAAAAACGCCCCGGCGCAAGTTCTGCGAACGGGCCGAAGTCGTTCACATACACTTTGCCGTCAATCTCCGGCGCGTGAAATTCCGTGCGCCCCTCCCACAGCAGCGGCGTCTCCTCCGATTCGCCTTCCACGAGCACATCGATGGTGCGGCCCACCCATTCCCGCTTCGCATCCCGGCTGATGCCCTGCTGCAGCTTCATCAGCGCCCGGCGGCGATGCTCGATCACCCGCTTCGGCACCTTCTCGCCCAGGTCGAAAGCGCGCGAGCCGTCCTCGTCGGAATACGCAAACACACCCAGCCAGTCGAACTTCGCCTCGGCGACAAAATCGCACAGCGCTTCGAAATCCGCGTCGGTCTCGCCCGGGAACCCCACAATGAACGACGTCCGCAGCGCAATTCCAGGCACAGCCGCGCGCACCTTGCTCAGCATCTTCAGGAAAATCTCCGCCCCTGCTCCGCGCTTCATCGCCTTCAGCACCGGCGCCGATGCGTGCTGCAGCGGCACATCGAGGTACTTGCAAATGTTGTCGTGCTTCGCGATCGTCTCCAGAAGCTTCCCGGTGATGCGATTCGGATACGCGTACAGGAATCGCAGCCACACCAGACCCTCAACGCGGGCGAGCCGGTCCAGCAGCATCGCCAGCCCATCTTTCAGTCCCAGATCTTCGCCGTAGCAGGTCGTATCCTGCCCGATGAGCGTGATCTCCCGCACGCCTTCTGCTACCAGAGCCTCCGCCTCCGCGATAACTGACTCGAACCGCCGCGACCGGAACTTTCCCCTCAGGTTAGGAATGATGCAAAAACTGCAGGGATGATCGCAGCCCTCAGCGATCTTGATATAAGCCAACGCGCTCCGGGTCGTCCGCAGCCGGGGCGTGGTGTGGTCGTAGAGATACTGCGGCAATTGCGCGGTTGCGCCGTCCCATCCTCCTCGCGCAAATCGCCCCTGCGCCTCGCGCCGATCCCCCTCCGCGCGGTACGTTGCCGGTTCCGTTTCGTTCTTGTGGACTCCAGCCAGAGCTTCCGCCCCCGGCCGCACCGCAGCATTTCCGTTTCCGCTCAAAATCTTGAACGGGGAGTCCTGGAGCGCCGGGGCCGGCGCAAGTCCAGCCGCCTCCAGAATCGATTCCAGCTCGCCGGTACCGACCACGGCGTCCACTTCCGGAATATTCTTCCGGATCTCGTCCCGGTACCGCTCCACCAGGCAGCCGGCGACGATCAGCTTCCGCGCCGATCCCGACGCCTTGAGCCGCGCCATCTCCAGAATCGCGTCCACCGATTCCTGTTTCGCCTTGTCGATAAAGGAACAGGTGTTGACCACCAGGATATCGGCCGTCTCCGCACTCGCGGTCAACTCCGCTCCGCCGCGACGGAGCAGCCCCATCATCACTTCGCTGTCCACCAGGTTCTTCGGGCATCCCAGCGACACGAAACCAACCTTCGGCCGGGGCGATGGGATGACCGCCGGTACCTCGTCCTGCATCTGCAAACTCTTCGTCACACCTCTATTTTACCGGCTGCACGCAGAATGTCCGAACTCGATTCGCCCAGAGAAGACTCAGCATCGGCCATGTGCCCGCTCGGGTTCTAACCGGACGCCCACATGAACGATTTGTAACCGTCCGCGCACATTCTCTGAACGGTCATCAAACCAATTGCCCTCGGCGCTCGTCCATCCGTTAAGATCGCTCCACATCCCCGAGTCTGGAAACCTCTGTTCTCATCCGCATGAGTCTTCGTTTTGGCGAAACCTACTGCCGCCGCCTCACCCTTTGCCTTCTTGCTCTGCTGCCCGCCCTCGCTCTGGGGGCGCCCGTCGCCACGCGCCGCAAGCAGGAGCCGATGCATCAGAACCTGGTCGTCAAGTCCGCTGACGGCAAAGTGATCGCCAACGGCGAGGAGATCTGCACCGCTGACGGTAACCGCGTCAGATCCGATCTCGTTTTTCACTTCCTCGACGGCTCTCTCGACGAGCAGATCACCCTCTTCACGCAGGATGGCGTCTTTCGCCTCATCAACGACCGGCACGTCCAGAAAGGGCCGTCCTTTCCCACACCGCTCGACCTGACCGTCGACGTGCCCACCAGCACTGTCACCTGGCACGAGCAGAAATCGGGCGCGGACAAAGTCTATTCCGCGCACATGGCGCTCCCTCAGGACGTCGCGAACGGGCTCATCCCCCTGCTCTCTGAAAACGTGCCGCCCGGCTCAGCCGGCCTGCAGGTCTCGTGGATCGCCGTCGCCATCCGGCCCATCCTGGTGACGCTCACCATCCAGCCAGAGCCCAACTCCAGCCCGGCTCTCCCGCACGCACAGCAACTTCTGCTCCGTCCGGAATTGCACGGGCTCGCGTGGGCCATGGCTCCCGTGCTTGGCAAGCAGCCCGCCGACCTGCACTTCTCTGTCACGGACGATCCGCAGCCGTCATTCCTGCGCCTCGTCGGACCCTTCTATCAGGGCGGCCCGGTGTGGAGCGTCGAGAGCCTCGGCCCCGAAATTCCCACCACTCCCTGACGCGCGTGCGCAACCGCTGAACCTCGCTGCGATGCACCTGTGTGCCGGGTCTTGCGGGGCACAATCCCGCCAACCCCGCCCACGCAGTTCGGCTCGGAAGGAAGCAACGGGAACCGTCCAGTGCGTGCTCAGCAGGTCACCCTCCGCGATCCTGGAATCACCTGTGTGCCGGGTCCTCAGGCGATGCTAGAATCAGCTGTGTGCCGGGTCCTGCGCGGCGCAATCCCGCCAACCCCGCCAGGTCCGGAAGGAAGCAACGGTAACGGGCCAGTGCGTGCGCAGCAGGTCACCCGGTGCACTAAATTCCTTCCCTGTTCTCTCCGGCCAGTGCGGCATCGAAACTTTGCCTCCGCGTGCAACCAACCAGCAGATCGCTCCCCCCGTCGCTGACCGCTGACCGCTGACCGCTGACCGCTGACCGCTGACCGCCATCCGCGAACCGCTGACGTCTGTTTTTCTGCGACAATGTTCCTTCATTCAGGAGAAGTGATTTGAATCTCGCTCCGCGTGTGCCCGTTCGCGCCAAAATCAGTGCCCTCGGAACCTGGACGCCTCCACGCCTGCTGACCAATGCCGACCTGGAAAGGATGGTCGAAACCTCGGATGAATGGATCACATCGCGCGTCGGCATCAAAGAGCGCCACATTGTCGAACCGGGCATGGCGACCAGCCACATGGCCGTCGAAGCCGCGAAGCGCTGCCTCGCCGAGCGCGGAATCAACCCTACCGACGTCGAAGTGATCATCGTCGGCACCGTTACTCCCGACATGCTCTTCCCCGCTACGGCCTGCCTTGTGCAGGACCGCCTCGGCGCCAGGGGCGCGTGGGGATTCGACCTCTCCGCCGCATGCTCGGGCTTCGTCTACGCGCTGCAAATGGGCTGCAAGCTGGTCGAGTCCGGCGCGCAGAAAAAGGTGCTCGTCATCGGCTCCGATACGATGTCCTCCATCATCGACTACACCGATCGCGCCACCTGCGTGCTCTTCGGCGACGGCGCCGGGGCCGTTCTGATCGAACCGGCGGCCGAGGGCGAGCTCGGCATGATCGATTTCCATCACGAGATCGACGGCTCCGGGGCCTGCGCCCTCTTCATGCCCGGCGGCGGCAGCCTGCATCCGCCCTCGCACGAAACCGTCGACAAGAAGATGCACTACGTCCACCAGGACGGCCAGGCCGTCTACAAGTTCGCCGTCCGCAAGATGGTCGAAGCCACCGAGACCGTGATGAACCGCAACGGATTGACCGGCGCCGATCTCGGCTGCTTCATCTCCCACCAGGCGAATCGCCGCATCATCACGGCGACCGCCGAGCGCCTCGGCATGCCGGAAGACAAAGTCATCATCAACATCGACCGCTTCGGCAACACCACCTGCGGCACCATCCCGCTCGCCATGGAGACTGCCCGCCAGGAAGGCAAGCTGAAAAAGGGCGATCTGGTGCTCATTGCCAGCGTCGGTGCGGGATTCACCGTAGGGTCTGCACTCCTGCGCTGGGAAATTTAAGAAGCCCTTAGCTGCTCTTTGCGCCGACCACAACGAGACAGATGCCCCCGACCAGGGCAATGCCGCTCAGGATGGGCGGGATCGGCACCGTCTTATGTTGCTGGTGGGAGATGTGCATCGGCCCAACATCCGCGTCGCGATGCCGCTGGGTGTAATGAAACCCGCCAAACGCGAATCCGGCAATCCCCACCATGATGAGTAGAATTCCAACCACGGTTGCTGCTTTCAAGGCTGACCTTTTCTTCCCGCTCTGAGAATCTCCGGAGCACGCACGCCCCGGAACACACCGGGATGAGATGCAACTGAGCGAATCCCCGTCCTCCCGTTTCTGTAAATCCTCTGTCTGTTGAACTTCCGAGATGCGACTTGTTACAGTCGCGGCATGCAGTCCACCTGCATTATCGGAGGCGGTCCCGCGGGCATGATGCTGGGCTTTCTGCTGGCGCGCGCCGGCCTTCCGGTGACGGTGCTCGAAAAGCACGCCGATTTCTTCCGCGATTTCCGCGGCGATACCATCCATCCCTCCACCCTGCAATTGCTCGACGAGCTTGGCCTCTATGAAAGATTCCTGACCGTCCCGCATTCCCAGGTCACCGGCTTATCCGCCCACGTCGGCAGCCGCACCTTTCGAATGGCGGATTTCTCGCATCTGCCCACGCGCGCCAAATTCATCGCGCTCATGCCGCAGTGGGACTTCCTCAACTTCCTCGCATCCGAAGCCCGCCAGTTTCCCACCTTCACGCTGCGCATGGGATGGGAAGTCACCGGTCTGCTCGAGCGCGAGGGCGTTGTCACCGGGGTTTGCGCGCGCACGCCCGACGGCCCGCAGGAGATTACCGCCGATCTGACCGTCGGCTGCGACGGCCGCCACGCCACATCGCGCGTAGCCGCGCAGCTGCCTCTGAAGGAAGAAGGTGTGCCCATCGATGTTCTGTGGTTTCGCATTGCGCGGCAGGCCACCGATCCTGAAAATGCTCTCGGCTACGCCAACTTCGGCCGGCTGGTTATCCTCATCAATCGCCGCGACTATTTCCAGGTGGGCTTTCTCATTGCCAAGGGCGATTTCGAGAACATACAGCGCCATGGCCTCCAGCAATTCCAGCAGGAATTGGAGCGCATCGTCCCGTTTCTCGCCGGACGCGCCTCGGAAATCGATTCCTGGGATAAGGTCAAGCTGCTCACGGTTCAGGTCAATCACCTGGAGCGCTGGTCGTCGCCCGGACTTCTCTGCATCGGCGATGCCGCACACGCCATGTCTCCGGTCGGCGGCATTGGCATCAACATCGCCCTCCAGGACGCAGTGGCCGGAGCCAATCTGCTGGCCGAACCACTGCGCACCAGCAGCCTAACCCAGCGACACCTCGATCAGTTGCAGGATTACCGCGAAGGCGCCGTGCGCAACACGCAGCGCGTCCAAATCGTCGCCCACCGTATCCTCAACCGCGTCCTGCACAACCCAGGCCCGTTGACGGCGCCCTGGCAACTGCGCCTCGCCACCCGGTTGCCCGGGTTCCAGCGCCTGACCGCACGCTTTATCGGACTGGGATTGCAGCCTGAGCACGTTCAGACGTCCAGGGCCGCTTAAGCTCCAGGCTCTCCCGATTCATCCTCAAGCTGCACGCGAGCATCGGCCCATTGCCATCGCAGCGAGTGCCATTTTGTGACGCCGCTCATGGCGACCAAATCGATTTTCTTCTGCCACATTCCTGTTGAACCTGCCCTCCGCGCCAGCGTATCGTGGAGTCGCCAACCGGAAGAGCCTCTTCCCGGTGGCGAACGCTGCACGGACCGTTCCGGTTCCGGGAGAATTCTCCATGTCTTCTTTTCGGGCTCCCCGCACTGCACTCCTGATCCTCGTGTCTGCCGTGGCTCCTGCTGTCACGATCCCGATTCCTGCGCAGAGCTCCGCATCCGCAAGTCCGTCCTCTCCGCAAGCGTCTCCGCCCAGTGCACCGCCCGCCGGCCAGTCCTCCATCACAACCAATGTCGACGAAGTTTCGCTTGACCTTTTGGTGAAGACCAAAGGGGGTAAGCCGGTTCTCAACCTGCAATCGTCCGATCTGGCAGTGACCGACAATGGATCGCCGGTCAAGCTCTCGGATCTCCATCTGGTCACCAGCGAAACGCAATCCGATCATCTCGTCACGCTCGTCTTCGATCGCCTCGACACAGCGCCCGCCAAAGCCGCCCGGGAGCTGACAGCAAAGATGCTGCGGGTGTTTCCCGCAAAGGGCTACACGTTCGCCGTGATTGAGATGAGCGGCCGTCTCCGTCTGATCCAGTCATGGACGGCGAATCACGACGTGGTGCTGAAGGCTGCCGCCGACGCGACCGAGCCAGCAGCCCAGGCGAAATCCTCTGACCTCACCCCCGCTGAAAAGGCCGTCATTGCGGAGTCCCAGGACGATTCGCTCTCCACGGATTTCGCCGACCGTTCCCGCGCCCGTCTTCTGATTGCGGGCATCGAGGACTCGCAGCGCCTGATGGAAGACCAGCACACCTATCCCTCCCTTACGGCTTTGCAGGCGCTGGCCATGAGCGAGAAGCGAATCTCGGGCCGCAAGTTCATCATTTGGTTTTCTCAGGGGCTTTCGGCGAATGCTGACACGCGCGATGCCATCAAGTCCCTGGCCGCCCAGGCCAACCGTGCCGGCGTCACCCTCGTCGCCGTCGATACCAACGCGATGAATGCGGACATGGGCAACATGATGATGGCGGGCTCCGCCATGGGTGCTGCCAATCCTGGAGGCGCGACCGCGAGCGCCAATGCCATGCTGGCCAACGGCCCCAGCCGGGGCTATACCGGACCCTCTGCCGGCACTCTCGAGGATGTGGCGCAGAACATGACATCCCTCGAGTTCGGCAGCGATGAGGAGACCAAAAGTCCGCTGATGGCTCTCGCCACCCAGACCGACGGCGTCTATTTTCGCGCGGGTGCCGGAACCAAAGGCCCGCTGCGCGAATTGCAGCAGGACCTCGCGAACTATTACGAAGCGACTTATATTCCCAATATCAAGGACTACAACGGCGCGTTCCGTCCCATTGCGGTGAAACCGCTGCGCAAGGGAATCGTCGTCAAAACGCGAGCAGGTTATTTCGCGCTGCCCCAGGAGAACGGCTCCGGCGTCCGTCCCTTCGAGGTGCCGCTGCTTTCTATCCTCGCCCAGCCCCAATTTCCCTCCGGCATCGCGTTCCAGACCGGCGTTCTCCACCTCGGCCATTTGCCCGATGGAAACTCCGCCGATCTCGCCGTGCAGGTTCCGGTGTCGCAGCTTCAGGTGCACGACGACGCCAGCACGCACCTTTCCGCCCTGCACGTCTCGCTGCTCGCTCTTGTGAAAAACGAGAAGGGTGAGGTCGTCCAGCGCTTCAGCGACGATATCTCGCGCCATGAAGCCCCCGATATGCTGCGCGCGCCCGACGGCCAGTTCATCACCATGCAGCGCCACTTCTCGGCCGATCCTGGAACTTACACCCTTGAGACCGCGGTGATGGACCGCTTCGGCAACAAGTCGGGGGCACAGCGATCGACCTTCACCATCACTCCTGCCGTCCACGGTCCGGCGCTCAGCGACGTCGCACTGGTCCGCACCATCGAGCCCCTTCACTCCGACACCGCCAGCTTCGAGCCGATGCGGTATATGAACGGCCGCATTATTCCCGATCTGACCGAGGAGCTGCCCGAGAACTCGCGCAATCTTTCCGTCTTCTTCCTGGTCCATCCGCTCCCGCCCAGTGCGGGCCAGCCGCAGCTCTCCATGCAGATATTCCGCAACGGAGAATCTCTGGGAAAAATGCCGCTCGAACTCAGCCAATCGGACGGCCTGGGCGCTATTCCGTATCTGGGAACCATCGGCGGCCACGTTTTC
The DNA here is from genome assembly GCA_049802575.1 of Acidobacteriaceae bacterium. Lineage (GTDB taxonomy): Bacteria > Acidobacteriota > Terriglobia > Terriglobales > Acidobacteriaceae > Palsa-343. The sequence continues at coordinate 8,882 of JBARMS010000166.1, forward strand.
CCGCCCGGCAATTACAAGGTAGAGGCGACGCTGAGCCAGGGAGGTCAAATCGCCACCTCCAGCGCGGAATTCAAGGTGGAAGGCACGATCGCCGCCTCCATGGCCTCTGCGGATACAGCGTTTTCTGCCTCCACCGGTTCAGCCGACAATGCCGCTCTGCGTGCTGCCGACGAAAAGGCAGCTACGTCGGACATTGCGTCGCACGGCAAATTCGTCATCACGGCTGCGACGAATCCTGTCCCGCCGCCCACTGCAGCTCAAGCCCACGACATGATCGAGGCCGCGCGTCAGCGTGCCCTCGCCTGGGGCGATACTCTCCCCAACTTCCTTTGCGTTGAGGTCACCACCCATTCCGTCGATCCCGAGAGCGATGGTGACTGGCGCCTCAAAGACACCGCCGTCCAGATCATGCGTTACCTCGATCACCAGGAGTCGCGCTCCACCCTCCAGGTCAACGGCCAGCGCCAGGCGCCCGATGCAGAGGGCAAACTGAGCAGCCTGCCCTCAGAGCTGGACTTCGCCCATTCCAACGGAGAATTTGGCGGCATGTTCCAGCTCATCTTCGATCCCGCGGCGCAAACGAAATTCAGCTGGCAGGAAAGCGACATTCTCGATGGCCAGCCAGTTCAGGTCTTCGCCTATCGCGTGGATCTTGCCCACTCCAGCTTCACTCTCACCGCCGGTGAGAATGCCCGCCAAATCGGCGTTGCTTTCCACGGCCTCATCTACCTCGACACCGCCACGCACAGCGTCCGCCGCATGACCATCGACGCCGACAACATTCCGCAGTCGCTGTTCGTTCACGCGTCCAGCCTTTCGGTCGATTACAGCTGGGTGTCGATCAACAACCACGAATACCTGATGCCCATCCATGGCGCGGTGAGCCTGCGGGAAGGCAAGCACGCGGCCGTCCTCAACGAGTTCGAGTTCCGCAACTATCGCCGCTTCGGCTCCCAGGTCCGCATCCTTTCCACGGCCGAATCGAAACAGCTTTCCACGCACTAATCGCGTGCCGGAGGCCGCGGAAAAGCGAACCGCCCCCGCCAGGGGGTGCTGCTATACTAACGGGTAGCCGCGGTGTGTTCCGAGCATTGCCCTTCCCACGCCGGACCGCTGCGCAGGATTTCCAACGCATGTCAATCCGCACTCGCCGCACCCTCTTTTCCCTCATCGTGTTCTTCTCGGTTTGCGCCCTGGCGGGCATGATTGTCAGCCAGCAGGTCGGAGCCCAGTCCGCTACCGATGAGTCGGCCTTCCGCGACAGCCTCAAATCCTTCGGCGCGGTTTACGACGTCGTCTCGAAGAACTATGCGGAGCCGCTCACCGGCGACCTGCCCGACAAAGCCATCTACGACGGCGCCATCCCGGAAATGCTGCATACCCTTGATCCTCATTCCAGCTTTTACGACCCCAAAGCGTATGCGCGGATGAAAGAGGATCAGCACGGCAAGTACTACGGCGTGGGCATGCTCATCCAGCCGCAGAACAACAAGGTCGTCGTCGTTTATCCCATTGAGGGTTCGCCCGCGTTCCGCGCCGGCATCCATCCCGGCGACGTCATCTCCGGCATCAACGGCCAGTCGGCCGCCGGCATGACCTCCGACGATGTGGCGAATCACCTCAAGGGCCCCCGCGGCACCAGCGTCACGGTCACCATCACCCGTGTCGGCGCGACGGCCCCGCTCACTTTCCAGCTCACGCGCGACGAGATTCCCAACGCCAGCATCGACCTCAGCTACGAAATCCGTCCCGGCATCGGCTACATCCACATCAAGCAGTTCCAGGAAACGACCGGGCGTGAGTTCGACGACGCCATCAGCGCCTTCGGCCCCAACCTCAAGGGCCTCGTCCTCGATCTGCGCGGCAACCCGGGCGGCGTCCTCGTCGAAGCCGTTGCCGTCTGCGACCGCCTGCTCAAGCGCGGCCAGATCATCGTTTCCCAGCGCGGACGCGCCTTCCCCGAGCAGGTCTATCGCGCCACGCACGGCAATGAGGGCGACACCTTCCCCATCGTCGTGCTCGTGAATCGCGGCACCGCTTCAGCTGCCGAAATCGTCTCCGGCGCGCTGCAGGATCATGACCGCGCCCTCATCGCCGGCGAAACCACCTTCGGCAAAGGCCTCGTCCAGACGGTCTACACCCTCTCTGACAATACCGGCCTCGCCCTCACCACCTACCACTACTTCACGCCCAGCGGGCGGCTCATCCAGCGCAATTACAGCGGTGTCTCGCTCTACGACTACTACTTCAACCACGAACCGCCTCAGAACGAGAAAGATCGCGAAGTCAAGCTCACCGACTCCGGCCGCACCGTCTACGGCGGCGGCGGCATCACGCCCGACGTCAAGATCGATACGCCCAAGTCCACGCCGTTCCAGGATGCCCTGCTCGAACACGATGCGTTCCTCGGCTTTACCGAGCAGTATCTGTCCCATCGCTCCGTGAATAAGGATTTTCAGGTTGACGATGCGGTCCTGAACGAATTCAAGCAGTATCTGTCGAGCCAAAACATCGACTACACCCCAGAGGAGTTCACCACCAATCTCGACTGGGTGAAGACCAATATCGAGTCGAAGCTCTTCACCACGCAGTTCGGGCAAACCGCCGGGCTGCGCGTCGAGGCGAACTGGGATCCGATGATTCACCAGGCTCTCGACCTCATCCCGCAGGCCGCTCAGCTCGAGCAGCACGTGCAGCAGGTGCTCGCGCAGAAAGAAGCCGCCATCACCAAAGGCCCCGTCAGCCAGTAGACCGAGATTACGCACGGAATCCTCAAGGGCCGGCGGCGCAAGCCTCCGGCCCTTTCACTTACAGCGACGGACCTGCACCGCCGTTGCGGCCACCACGCTGCACCTATACCCTATCCCCTATACCCTGCCTTATGGATTTCCGCTTCGCCGAAGAGCGCGACCTCGACCCTCTGATGCGCCTGGTGAATCAGGCCTTTGGCGTGGAGAGTTTCTTCATCCGCGGCGACCGGCTCGATCCGGAACGCACCCGCGACTGTTTCCGCAAAGGCCGCTTCCTGCTCGCGGAGGAGAATGGCGCTCTCGCCGGCTGCGTCTACGTTGAACTGCACGGCGATCGCAGTTACCTGGGCCTGCTCTCGGTCGATCCCTCGCGCCAGAAGACGGGCCTCGGCCGCCGCCTCGTCGCAGCCGCCGAAGAATTCGCACGCGAAATGGGATCGCGCCGCATGGAACTGACCGTGGTTCATCTGCGGACGGAGTTGCCGCCCTTTTACGAGAAGCTGGGCTATGCGACTGTCGGAACCGAGCCCATCCGCGAGGAGATGGTCCCGCGCGTCACCCAGCTCTGCCACTTCATCCGCATGTCCAAGCCCCTCGGCAACGGCTGATTGGCGTTCAGCCTTCAGGCCGGGGCACGTCATCGCGCCGACTCGCCGACCACCTATCCCGCCGCCGAGCGCTGCACACCGAGCGCCGAACGCTGTCGCCACGCCAGCACCGGCCGCGCCAGCAGCAGAACCCCCAGCACCACCGTGATGGCCAGCGGCGTCTTCACGCCGGTCTTCACGCCCCACCAGTAGTGCACCACGCCGGCAATCGCCGCCGCGTAGGTCAGCCAGTGCAGACGATTCCAGTTCTTCCCGCCCAGTTTGCGAATCGACCATGCGGTCGACGTCAGCGCCAGCGGCAGCAGCATCAGCCACGCCGCCAGCCCAGCCGTAATAAAACGCCGCTGGCTGATGTCGTCCACCATCGCCGCCCAGCTAAACCCGGCATAGAGCCACACGTAGGTCATCAGGTGCAGGCACGCGTAGAAGAACGCATACAGCCCCAGCATGCGGCGAAAGCGCACCAGCCAGCTCAGTTTTGGAATCAGCCGGCGCACCGGCGTCACCGCCAGCGTGATCACCAGCAGCCGCAGCGTTCCCCGCCCCGTAAAAAATGTGACGGTATGCGTGGGATCAGGCCCCAGCGCGCCCGGATCCGGCCCCGTCGTCCGATACAGCAGCCAAAGCAGCCAGGCCACCGGCGCAAGGCACGCCGCATGCGCCACCACCTTCAGCGCCACAATCCCGCGTTGCTTCATCCGTTAAAAGGTCCGTTCCTCGTCAGCACGCGAGCCGCATCATCCTGGGCCGCTCTACCCCTGCCAGCCTCACCGTTGGTCATTTCTCGCTAACCGCTGCTTGCTGACAGCCGTATCGCTGACCGCTCCTGAGCTGACCGCTCCTTAGCTGACCGTTTTATCGCTGACCGTTTCACCGCTGACAGTTTCACCCCTGCCCTCAGTAGTTCCGGTCCAAATTCATCCCCGCATACAGGCTCGCCACCTGATCGCCATACCCGTTGAACATCAGCGTGGGCTGCATCTGCTTCCACAGCGGCGCTCCGATCACGCGCTCCCGTTTCTGGCTCCAGCGCGGATGATCGTGATTGGGATTCACGTTGGAATAAAACCCATACTCCTCGGGAGCCATCTCGTTCCAGGTCGTCTCCGGCTGGCCCTTCACGAATTTCACCTTCACGATCGACTTCGCTGACTTGAACCCGTACTTCCACGGCACGATCACGCGCACCGGCGCGCCGTCCTGGTTCGGCAGCACTTCGCCATACAGCCCGAACGTCAGCAGCGTCAGCGGATGCATCGCTTCATCCATGCGCAGCCCTTCCGAGTACGGCCATTTAATGCCGGAGTCCCAGGGCAGGAGTTCCTGTTTGGGGTCCTCGAGCGACAGGAACTGCACATACTTCGCCGAACTCAGCGGATCGCATGCCTTGATGAACTCCGACAGCGAATAACCCGCCCACGGAATCACCATGCTCCACGCCTCCACGCAGCGGAACCGGTAAACCCGCTCCTCCATGGGCTTCAGCTTCAGCAGGTCGTCAATGTCGAAGGTCTTCGGCTTGCTCACCAGGCCTTCCACCTGCACCGACCACGGCCGCGTGTGCAGCTTCCACGCATTCTTCGCCGGATCGTCCTTGTTCACGCCGAACTCATAAAAATTGTTGTAGTGCGTGATGTCCTGGTAGGGCGTCAGCAGCAATCCCGTCGTCGAGAGCGGACTCTTCACGGTCGCCAGTTTCTGCAGATCCTGCGCTTCCACAGCCGCTGGATTCGCCAGGCCGCGCAGCGCCTTCCCAGCCGCTGCTGCTCCCAGCCCTGCCGCCGCCGCGGTCATAAAGGCCCGGCGATTCATGTAGGCCGCCTTCGGCGTAATCGCGGAACCCGGAATATCGCTCTTTTTCTGTATCAGCATGGGGATTTCCTTACTTTAACTCTCTGAGGATTCGACGTGCGCGGGTCCAATCGGTCGCAGAACCTGTTTCCCGCGTCTAACTTGTTGGAGGAGGAGATCTGCATGGCTGCTCAGCCTAAACCCCATTCCGCCGTTTCCCCGCTCGATCACGACCGTATGTACCGCGCTGCGGAGTTGATGCTGCGCGCCCGCCGCGAATGCAATCCCATGCACGATCTGCCCGAGAACCTCCGCCCCGCCAACCTCGAGGAAGCTTACGCCCTGCAGGACATCGTGGCTATGGCTTTCGCGCCCCTCGGCGGCTGGAAAATTGGCGCGCCCGCTCCAGACGCCACGCCGCTCTTCTCCGCTATGCCATTGTGGGGCGGATACGCGCACTCCGGCCAGACCATCAGCCATTTTTACCGGCGTTTGCGCGGCATCGAGGCGGAAATTGCCTTCTGTCTTGCCCATGATCTGCCTCCGCGCCGCAAGCCTTACACGCGCGATGATGTGGTCGCCGCCATCCAGTCCGTGCATCCCGCCATTGAGCTCATCGAGTCCGCCTTCGCCGATCCCGACAAGGCCGACCGCTTCTCTGTCATCGGCGATCTGCAGTCGAACGGCGGTCTCGCCGTCGGCCCTCCCTGCGCCAACTGGCAGTCCATCGATCTTTCGCAGGAAACCGTCGCAGTCTACGTGGACGGCGAAGTGCGCTTCGACGCTGCCGGCGCCAACACCGCTGGCCCCGATCTGCTCCGCCTCCTCCTCTGGCTCGCCAACGAAGGCTCCGTCCGCACCGGAGGCCTGCGCCGCGGCGACTGGATCACCACCGGCAGCTGGTCCGGCAGAACCTTCGCCATGCCCGGTCAGACGGCTCGTGTCAGCTTCGCCCACATCGGTGAGCTGCGTATCCGGTTCGAATAGCATTCGCTTCCTTGTGGCTGCTCGAATCCCGATCCATGCCACCCGGCTGTACCCCACTCTGAGTACGCCTCCAGCCGCCGCTTCGGATGATTGGTCGCCCACGCTTACGATACGGCGACGGCGCGTTCCCTGGAATCCGTCGCCCGAACGCCACCGGATTGGCGGTAAATCCACCAGCACCAGATCATCAGCGCCGGAGCAAACCAGATCGTCACCGGCGAAGTCATCTCCGGCACCTCGAGCATCAGCACCCAGGCCGCCGCATTCATCGCCACAAACAGCGCCTGCATGGTCTTCGACGCGCGCGGATAAACCGCCATGGCCGCCGGGAGAAACAGTACCTGGTCGACCAGAAACGAATACGGCGACACCAGCGCCGATCCGGCAACCAGCAGCGCGCCCTCCCGCGGCCACTGCCATCGTTGCCGCGTGCGCCACCAGAACCAGAGCGCCACGCCAACTCCCAGCAGCGCCGGCGCCAGTTGCAGACCCACCTGATTCGGAGCAATCAGCACGCGCAGTTGGCACGCCAGGTTGGGGAAATACTGATTCTCGATGTGCTCGGCGCGAACCGACAAAAGATATTGGCTCCAGATCCGCGGATCGACCGCCATCGGCAGCGCCGACGCCACCGCCGCTCCGCCGATCGCCCCGCCCAGCAAACCAAAATTCCGCTTCCGCACAATCTCCAGCAAAAGCACCGGCCAGAACAGCAATAGCAGATGCGGCTTCAGCAGCGTCAGCACCAGCCCCCCGCCGGCCCCCCAGGGCTTCCGCTCCCGGAATCGGAAGAACAGGCAAATCCCCAGCAGCACCAGGATCGTTGTCTGCCCCGCCAGAAAGCAGTCCACCACCGGCGCAAAGAAATACACGATCAGCGGAACCTTCCCCGGGCAGAACGGCTGCAGCAGCCGAATTGACGCGAGTGCCGCAACAATCAGCATCATCTCCCACGCAATGGCTGCGGTCCGTTCGCTGAACCACCCCAGCGGCGCCACCAGAAACATCGTCGTCGGCGTGTTGCGCATCACCAGCGGGCGCGAGTAGCGGTTGCCGGCTGCATTCTCCAGCTGCAGCACCGACGCGGCGTCATACGGATTGCCATGCGTGGCCAGCAGCTTCGCCGCCGCCCAATAGCTGATGAAGTCCCGATTCGCGGAAAGCGACGGCGCCGTCATCTCCAGCATGCCCGCACAAAGCCCCAGAAGCAGCACAATTGCGACGGCGAGCGAAGCCCTCTTTCTTCGCCCTGTTGCCTGCCCCGCTGCTCCGCCCTGCCCCATCGGCTTCTCTTCCTCTTGCCGGAACTCGCTCCCGGCCCTTCCCGCCGCCCCGCCGCTTCGTTTCCCCAAGTGCTCCAAAATCAGCCTGATTGTACCGTCGGCTGCACAGAGCTCGATTCCCCCGTTTGGGTCAGCGCAACCTCGCCGTCCGCGCCCGCGCCCCCGCATTTATACTGATAGTGCTCTCCGCCGGATCGGGAAGTCGCCCTCCACGTGCGCCCTGTGCCGCCGGGCGGCCGGGCTCCGAGACCGCACGCTACAGAAAAGGTTGTGTTCACCAATCCATGATTCGTTTCCTGCAAAAAGACACGCCGTTCACCAAAGCCATCTTCTGGATCATCATCGGGGTGACCTGCGTCCTGATGGTCATCTTCCTCGTGCCGGGCATCTTCAACGACACGACCTCGGTCAACCAGACCTACGCGAGCATTCGTCACGGGGGCATTCTTGGCCGTTTTCTGCCCGCCGAGGCCACCATCCCTGAGGCCGACGTGCAGCTCGCCGCCCAGCGCATGATGCAGGGCCGCCAGATCCCCGACATGTACCTGCCGTTCATGATGCAGCAGGCTGGCCAGCAGCTCATCGAGCAGCGCATCGAGCTGGAAGAAGCGCATCACCTCGGCATCACCGCCTCCGACGCCGACGTCGCGCACTTCCTCCGTACCGGTGTCTTCGGCCAATACCTTTTCCCCGAGGGCCAGTACATCGGCTTCGAACATTACGCCGAGTTCGTCTCCGACAACTTCCACATGTCCGTCGACAAGTTCGAGAGCGAGATTAAGGACCAGATCGTCTCCGGCCGCCTCCGCGATTTGGTCACGGCCGGCGTTACCGTCTCTCCGGCTGAAGTGCGCGCCAACTATATCAAAGAGGGAACGAAGATCAAGTTCGACTACGCCGTTCTCAGCGCCAACGATCTCCGCAAGACCATCAACCCCACCGATACCGAGCTCCAGGATTACTTCAGGCAGAACATCGCGAAGTACAAAAACGCCGATCCGGAAACGCGCAAGATCTCCTACATCGCCTTCACCGACAGCGATCTTCCCGGCGGCAAGCCGCAGATCACCGACGCGGAAATTCAGCAGTACTACAACCAAAACCAGGCGCAATACCGTGTCGACGCGCAGGTGAAGGTTCGCCACATTCTCATCTCCGTCGATCCCAACGCCGGAGCGGCCGCCGATGCTGCTGCCAAGGCGAAAGCCCAGGGCATCCTCGATCAGTTGCGCAAGGACAATGGCAAGGATTTTGCTGAGCTGGCGAAGAAGAATTCCGACGACCCTGGCAGTAAGGACCAGGGCGGCGAGCTGGGCTGGATCAAGCACGGCGTCACCGTGCCCCAGTTCGATCAGGTTGCCTTCGCGCAGAAGCCCGGCCAGATTTCCGACCTGGTGAAGACGCAGTACGGCTATCACATCATCCAGACTGAAGAGAAGCAGGATGCGCATCTCAAGCCGCTCTCTGAGGTGCGCAGCGCGATCGTCGACACCCTGACGAAGCAGAAGGTCGCCCAGGCGAGCCAGGCATTTGCGCAGCAACTGGCTGCCGAGGCCCGGAAGACCGGTCTCGCCGCAACTGCCGCCGCGCATCATCTCAAGGTCACCACCTCCGATTTCGTGGCAACCGGCGCGACCCTTCCCGGCATGACCGACAGTGCGAAGTTCATCAGCGCTGCCTTTGCCGCGCCGAAGAGCGGCACGCCGCAAGTGGCCGACACCGGTGACGGCAACTACGCCGTCTTCCAGGTCGTCGATGTGAACCCGGCCCACACGCCCACCTTCGACGAATACAAGTCGCACGTGCTCGACGATTTCCGCGATCAGCAGGTCACCAGCCTGCTGGCGCGCAAAACCAACGAGCTCGCCGACCGCGCCCATGCTGAAGGCGATCTGGCGAAGGCCGCAAAGGAACTCGGCGCAACCCTCAAGACCAGTGATCTGGTGGGCCGCGATCAGCAGGTCCCGGATATCGGTGCGCTCTCCAGCGCGGCCCCTTCCCTGCTCGACCTCAACGTCGGCCAGATCAGCAATGCGATCAACAACGGGACCACCGGCGCGGTAGCGAAGATCATCGACAAGCAGCAGCCCTCGGCCGACGATATCGCGAAGAACCTCGACGCGACTCGCGATACGCTCCTCAATCAGCGCCGTGAGCAGATGTACGAAGTCTTCGTTTCCACGCTGGTCACGAATTACGAGAAGGCGGGGCGCGTGCTCGTCAACCGCAAACTTTCCCAAACACCGCTGAACAGCGGCATGTAGCCACGGCGATCGACCAGGCCCTTGCGCCCATGACCGCGGCAAGCGCCTAAGCAACGGGGCCCGCGCAGTTCGAATCTGTTCAAAAGATCCCCGCCGGGCAGGAACGTGGCTCAGAGGGACGGAACAGCGTGGGCTTATCCCCCACTCTACGAGATGGATTGATGCCTCTGGATCGCTCTTCGGGCCTTTTGCTCCACATCTCTTCGCTGCCTTCGTATGGCGGAATCGGCGATCTTGGCCCAGCCGCGTACGAGTTTGCTGATTTTCTCGCCGCCGCGAAGCAGCGCCTCTGGCAGGTCCTCCCGCTCAGCCCGACAGGCTACGGCAACTCGCCCTACGCCGCACTTTCCGCCTTCGCCGGCAATCCTCTGCTCCTCTCGCTCGAGCTCCTCGCCGATCGCGGCTGGATCGACACGGAACGCCTCGCCGATCTGCCTGGCCGCTCCGGCAACGTCGATTTCGAAGAAGTCTCCGCCAGGAAACTGCCGCTTGTTGAGGAAGCTGCGCGCCACTTCATCCGCAATCACAGCGCGGACGAATGGGCCCGCTTTGAAGCCTTCTGCCGCGAAAATGCGACCTGGCTCGATGCCTGGGCGCAGTATCTCGTGCTCCGGCGCAAGTTCAACTACATTGCGTGGAACGAGTGGCCAGGCGATTTCAAGCACCGACGTCCCGATGCGCTGGATCGGCTCCGTCGCGACCATTCCGAAGAGCTCGCCGTCGCGCAGGCTGTCCAGTTCGCGTTCGGCGAGCAGTGGAGCTCGCTGCGCGAATACTGCGCCGCCCGCGACATCCGCTTCATCGGCGACGTCGCCATCTTCGTCAACTACGACAGCGCCGACGTCTGGACCCATCCCGAGCTCTTCGATCTGGACGAATCCCTCGCGCCGATCCGTGTGGCCGGCGTTCCGCCCGACTACTTCTCAGCCACGGGGCAGCGCTGGGGCAATCCTCTCTACAAATGGAATGTTTTAGAGCAAAGCGGCTTCGCCTGGTGGCTCGATCGCATCCGCCGCGCGCACTTCCTCTACGATCTCATTCGCCTCGACCACTTCCGCGGCTTCGAAGCGTACTGGTCCATCCCCGCGCAGGACGAAACCGCTGTCAACGGCCAGTGGGTCAAAGCCCCGGGCGTCGCGCTCTTCGAGCGGCTTCGTCAGGAGCTGGGCGAGTTGCCCTTCATCGCCGAAGATCTCGGCATGATCACGAAGGAGGTCGACGCGCTCCGCGAGCGCTTTGGCTTCCCCGGCATGAAAGTTCTTCAGTTCGGATTCTCAGCGCGCGGGGCGCACATCCATCTGCCGCATCGATTTGTCACCAACACGGTTGCGTATACGGGAACCCACGACAACGACACCACCCGCGGCTGGTGGGAGAACGGCGCCTCCGAGGTGGAGCGATCCGCCGTCGCCGCCTACCTCGATCCCCGCTCAGACCGCGTCGTCTGGCCGCTCATCCGTGCCGCCGCCACATCCGTCGCCGCCACTTGCCTTTATCCGGTACAGGACATTCTGGAATTGGGCAGCGAGGCTCGCATGAATGTCCCCTCCCGTCCCACCGGCAACTGGAGCTGGCGCTGCCCGGAAAATGCGCTCACTCCCGCATTGGCCGCCCAGCTCGCCGCCATCACCGAAGTCTCCGACCGAGACAAAGCCGCAGCCGAAGAATTTCACGCCTGAGCCGTCATTCCCTCGCCGGGTGCCCCATCCAGGCCCGGTGTCCGCTTGGGTGGGATTCCACAAAGCTGGCGGGCTCAGAAACGCATTGTGGATTTTGTATCAGGGCACGACCTCGGTCGTGCCGCAAGAGCCGCAAAGAGCCTGGGCTTTAGCCCCTGAGAAGAACCTGCCCGGCAAATTTCGCCTTCATTCCCGCGCCAGCAGCGCCACGGGAAAGCCCGCAAACACCGCTCGCAGCGGCAACCGGCCGTCCTCGGTCACCCGCACCCATGTTCCCGTGAATGCATTTTCCAGGGCGGCTCCCGCCATCGCGGGAATCTTCAGCTCGCCGTCGCCCCACGCCAGCCCCAGCGGAATCTCCGCCTTTCCTTCCATCAGGGACCACCCAAATCGCGGAGCCACCGCCAAAACCCTTCCGCCTCGCGTGAACGCAACCACGTGTTCAGCATGTCTTCCTGTCGCTTCCGCGGGCGCATATTCTCCGCGCCGGAACACCTCCGCCATCCGATTCCGTAACTCGAGCGCCCGGTGAATGGTCCACAGCTTCACCCGCCCGTCCTCCAGGCTGCGCAGCACGCTGCGGCATACCGCCATCTCTCCCTCGCTCACCGCCTGCTCGCGCAGTCCGGCGAGCACACGCCGCCGCACCTCGTAGTCCACCGGTCTCCGGTTGTCCGGATCCACCAGACTCAGATCCCACATTTCAGTCCCCTGATAGAAATCCGGAACGCCCGGCGAGGCAATCTTCAGCACGGTCTGCGCCAGCGAGTTCACTGCGCCAAACACCTCCAGCGCCGGCAGCAGCTCCTTCAGCGTCGCCACAAACCGCGGCTCCTGCCCGCGGCGGTCGGGCATCAGGATGTTCCGCAGGAACCCGTGCACCGCCTCCAGATAAAGTGGGTTCGGAGAGGTCCAGCTCAGGTTCACCTTGGCCTCATTCAGCGCCTTGGTCATGTATTGCTGCATCCGCTCCAGAAATTCCTGCCGCTCTTCAACCGTCCGCATGCGCCACGGCCACGCCCCAGCCAGCGTCTGATAAATGAAGTACTCCTCGTTCACATCGGGAGCCACCCGGCCGTCTGCCAGCGTCCGCTTGTGCCTGGCGTTCATCCGTACCCACCGCCGCACATACGCGGGCCACAGGTAGGTCATCTCCGAAATCACATTGAGCCGATTGCGCACGTCCTCGCTGCGCTTGGTGTCGTGCGTCGATGTGGCCAGCAGCGCTCCCGGGGCATCCCGCAGCCGCTCCTGGTTCGAATCGTGAAAGGCCGTCGTCGTAATGCCAAAGGCTTCCATCGAGCTGCCGACGTCGTTCGACGAAAGAAACCGGTTGTACACATAGAACGCTCTGTCTTCCACGCCCTTGGCCATCACCGGCCCGCTCAGCTGCTGAAACTTCAGCGCGAAATACAGCTCGCGCTCGTCGATGGCATCGCCGGCTTGCCCCTCCAGCAGCAGCGTCTTCTCCAGAAAATCGAAGACCGAAGCGTCCATTTCCCGATTGCGCTGCTTGGCCCGCTCAATCGCCTGCCGGATGAAGGACCGATCCCGCTCCGTATACTGGCCGCGATCGTCAATGTAGGATCGATATACCGGGAAGCACGCGATCGTCTCTCGCACCGCCGTCTCCAGCAGATCGTCGGTAAAGTCCCGCGCACTGCGCTTCGAGGCCGCCAGCCGGCTCAGCAGATTCGTCAGCACATAGACTTCGCTCGACAGCGCATTCCGCATCACGTTCAGCTTCGACTGGTAAATGAGCGTCTCCGGCTCCGTGATCATGCCTGTCAGGCGCTCGTAAAAATCCGTAAACCGCCGTTCGTTATCGGCGCAGATAAAGACCTGATTGCCGTAATACACGAAGTCGTAGCCTGAAGTTCCTCGCACCGGCCATTCGACCGGCAACGACTCACGCGGCTCCAGAATCTTCTCCACCACCACGTACAGCGGACCGTGCTCCGCGGCCCAGTCATGCCCCCGCATGGCATCGCGCACCTGCACTTCGATCCCGCTCCTGGCTGTTTCCCCCTGTGGCCGCTCTCCCATGCACTGGCTTGCCACGCACAGCAGTTGCAGCCGAATCAAATACTGCCGCGGATTCAGGAGCCCGTCGCAGTGGTCGATCCTCAGTCCCGTCACTTCCCTGCGCGCCAGCAGCCGGCGAATCAGGCAATGCGTCGCGGCAAACACCTCGGGATTCTCCATCCGCAACCCAACCAGGTCGTTGATGTCAAAGAATCGCCGGTAATTGATTTCCTCCGCTGAGACGCGCCAATACGCCAGGCGGTACGGCTGGAACTCCAGCAGCTCGTGCAGCCGATCGAAGCTCCGCGCATCGCCCTGGACTCCGTTGAGGCGCCTGAGCGCTTTGGCCAGGGGCCGTTGCATCGCCTCGCTGCGCAGCGCGTCCCGCAGCCGCGGTTTCAGCTCGGCCAGTTGCTGCCTCCGCTGCGCAGCCAGATTCCTGTCTGTTGTCTCGTGGGGCGGAATGTGCGCCATCTCCCGCAGCAGCTCGCGGAACACCTCCGGCACTCCCATCTCGTCCTGCTCGGCATCGGGAAAAATCAGCGGCAGAGTTCGCGTCGCTACCGGCATCAGGTGATCGTAGTAGCGAACCCGCAGAGTCCCGTCGTCGTGGACCACCTGAATGCGCCCGCTCTCCAGCTCCTCGCCGTACTGGCAGCCCAGGATGGGCAGCAGCAGCTTGTCCTGCATGTCCGGCTTCAGCGGAGTCCAGTCGATATCAAAATACTCCGCGAACTCCGACGCGCGCCCGTTCTCCAGCACATCCTGCCACCACACGGAATCGTTTCCCACCCCCATGTGGTTGGGCACAATATCCAGCAGCAGACCCATGTTCAGTGCGCGCAGCCGCGCCGCAAATCGCGCAAACCCCTCTTCACCGCCCAGCTCCGGATTCAGCCGGTCATGCCGCGTGACGTCATAGCCATGCATGCTCCCCGGGCGCGCCTCGAAGATCGGCGACGCGTAGCAATCCGAGATGCCCAGTTGCCGCAGATAGGGCAGCACGGCCTCCGCATCGGCAAAGGCGAACCCGGCGTGGAGTTGCAGGCGGTACGTCGAAAGCGGGACGCGTGCTTCCACGCGTGCCTCGCGCGCAATGCAATCCTGACTATTCTCGTGGAGGGCCGGGATTCTTTCTGCGGCCAACGTTTGCACTCGCCTTTAGATGCTCAAAATCCCCGGCTCGTTTGCACAGGCCATCCCCGCCCAGGGACAGACATTCTCGCCAGGGCGAGAATTTTCTTCCCCTTCTGACATACCAGTTAGATGAACTGGTCGCCGTCCGCCGCCGCGTGCACGTCATGGTCGCGGCCCCGCAGCACATCGAATCCCGCACGCAGCCCATTCAGGACCGCGCCGATCTGCCGCACCGGTCCCGTCACCACGCGCTGCAGCGTCGCTGTCGCGTGGGAGACGCTGTCCAGCGTCCCTGTCAGCATTTCATCGAGGCGCTCCGCCTGCACTTCCGTCCGCTTCACCAGATCGTCGACCGCTACCCCGACCTCGGCTGACTTCTCGCGCGCCGTCTTGCTCAGTTCCGCCAGGTTCGAGGCAGCCTGCACCGTGTAATCGACCGCGACCTTGATCTTCGGAGACGTCTCTTCCAGCAGCTTCCGCGCCACGCCCATCGTCGGCACGATGTGTTCTTCGGCCATTTGCGAGACTGCGTCCAGCCGCTTCAGAGCTTTCTTCAGGGCAAACAGCATGCCGCCCAGAAAGGCCGCCTGCAGCAGTACACCGACCGCGGTCACAATCGTGGCCGACAGGTAAATCCATGGTGGAAGTTCGTGCATGATGCGCCCCTGATCGCAGCGCGCAACCGCCGGCCCCCGCGCGGTTTCGCCTGCCTTGAATGACTTTCCCGGTCGGCTTAGGCCGGTTCTTCCGAATTCTCCGGCGTCGTGACCTGAGTATTGCCCTGATAAGCCTGCTTACCGGCATCCACTGCAGCCGATACCTTGGTCGTCTGGTCGCTCACAAACTGCCGTCCCTGGTTCACGAACTCTTCCCACTGTGCGCGGCCCCGCTCCACATACTCCTTGCCGCGATCCACGTACTCGTTCACCTGCGCCTTTCCGCGATCGACCAGATCGCCCACCTGGTCGGCAGCTTCCCGCCCCCGCTGCTTCAGATACTCTGTGCCTTCGCGCGCGCCGCTGAACAGCTCATCTCGCGTGTCTTTGCCGGCCTTCGGAGCATACAAAACTCCGATCAGGGCCCCGATTCCCAATCCCGCCAGAAACCAGCTAAATCCGCTCGACTGATTTTCTTCTGACATAAGCACTCCCCCTGCTATGAAAGTGTTGCACTGGACAAATCATGGTATCTGGAACGGATACCCCGCGCAAATAATCACGCCCATCCCCTGCCGCTCGGCGCGAATTGCCGCGAATCGTTCACCTTGAGCAACGATCGCGGGATATTCGGGCGCCGAAGACTGGCCTCTCTGTCCTCACCTCTCGTTCTGATGCCCGCGCTTTCTTTGGGGGTGCCAAGTCGTCCCGCGCGCCTCCGTTGCTAGCGCCGTTCCCCTTGCCATGCCGCCGAAACCTTTTGTCGCATCGTCCGTCTTGGTTTACAGTCAATCGGACCCTCGGAGTCAATCATGCTGCAGCCACGCATTGCGCTCTGTGTCCTTGCGTCCTGGTTCCTGTCCTCCGTTTCTGTACTGCCTTGCGCCATCGGACAAACAACCTCGGCCGCGAAGCCCCTCGTAGTCCAACCGATCGACAGTGCGCAGCTCACCACCCTCCGCGGCACGGTGCACCCGCTTGCCCAGACGCGTTACGACCGCGGCCCGGTCGATGAATCGTCGCCGGCGGCGCACCTGTTCCTCATGCTGCAGCGCCCGCCCGCGCGCGAAGCCGCTTTCCAGCAATACCTCCAGGCCGAACACACGCCAGGCTCTCCGAGTTTTCATCGCTGGCTCACTCCCGCCCGGATCGGCGCGCAGTACGGCCCCGCCGGCAGCGACGTGCAGGCCGTCACCCAATGGCTCGGAGCTGCAGGATTCTCCATCGATCGCGTCTCCCAGGCGAAGCGCTTCGTCGAATTTTCCGGCACCGTCGGAGCCGTCAACGCCGCCTTTCACACGCAGATCCATCAGTACCTCATCGATGGCGTGATGCATCATGCCAATGCCACGGAGTTGCGCATTCCCGCGGCCCTCGCTCCGGCCATCGCCGCCGTTTCTCCCGTCAGCGACTTCCGCGCCTCATCTCTGCTGCAAAGCGCCGGTTCCGCCACCTGGAATGCCGCCGCGCGCAGGATCGTTCCCGCGTTCACCGGCGATTCCTCATGGAGCCCGCTCCGCTATGCCCTCGCGCCCGCCGATTTCGCCACGCAGTATGACTTGAATTCCCTCTATACCGCCGGCACGAATGGCGACGGGGTCACCATCGGCATCATCAACGAGTCGAATATTGACCTCGACGTCGCTGCTGACTATCGCAGCGTCTTCGGCCTCCCTGCCAAATCCGTCCAGGTCATCGTCGACGGCGCCGATCCCGGTCCCAACGGCGCCCAAACCGAAGCCTATCTCGACGTCGAAATGGCGGGCGCCGTCGCTCCGGCCGCGACCGTTGACCTCTATATCTCCGCGGGCTCCGCCTATCAGGATCCCCTCATCGACGCCGCCATTCGGGCCGTCGATGACAATCAGGCCGACATTCTCAGCCTGAGCTTTGGCGCCGCCGAACACGACCTGGGCGATGCTGCCAATCAGTTCTGGAATGCGCTTTGGGAAGAAGCGGCCGCGCAGGGCCAAACCGTGATGGTCGCTTCCGGCGACTACGGCCAAACCCCCGACATTTACGGCTTCTTTGAAGGATTGGGTGACAACCCCGGCGTCAGCGGCCTGGCTTCCACGCCCTGGAACGTATCCGTCGGCGGCACCGACTTCTACTATTCCGATTACGCCACCGGCGCCGCCAGTTCCGCGAACGACTGGAGCGCAACCAACGACCCCGCGACCAAAGCTTCGCTCAAGGCTCCCCTCTCCGAGCAGGTCTGGAACGATCCCTTTGGTCTCGACGCGATCTCCGACGGCCTCGCTCGCAACGAAATCTACGCCGGCGGAGGAGGCGCCAGCGGTTGCATCACTCAGGATTCCAACGGGAATTGCCTCTCCGGCTATGCCAAACCCTCCTGGCAGTCCGGCCCCGGCGTTCCCACTGACAAGGTCCGCGACCTGCCCGACGTCGCACTCTTCGCCGCCAATGGCGCGAATTATTCCGCCTGGGCCGATTGCGATTACGAAGGCGCTTGTGCGCCCGACGCCAATGGCAATTTCAGCGTTGAACTCGTTGGCGGCACTTCCGCGTCGGCTCCGGCCATGGCCGGCATCATGGCGCTCGTCGATCAAAAGTACGGCCGTCAGGGACAAGCCGGCGCGACCTTCTACGCGCTCGCGCGCCAAACTCCCGCCGCCTTCCACGACATTACGGTCGGAGGCAACTGGGACATCTGCATCTCGGGCGATCCCGACTGCACGCTGAACGTCGACGGGCTCGGCGCCGACGCCGGCGAGTCGACCGTCTACGCCGCCGGACCCGGTTACGACCAGGCCAGCGGCCTCGGCTCCATCGACGCTGCGCAGTTGGTGAACAACTGGAGCGACATCACCTTCGCCTCCACCTCCACATCGCTCTAGGTCTCGCCGCAAACCGTCGAGCACGGCCACAACGTCACAATCTCCACCACCGTCGCGGCAGCGAACGGCTCGGGCACCCCCACCGGCGGCGTCGCGGTGCTGACCAATTCCCCCCTGCCTGACAGCGCCAGCCAGGCCGCCATTTCCCTCGTCTCCGGCACAGGCTCCATCACCCTGAATGACCTGCCTGGCGGCGCCTATCAGCTCACCGGCCGCTACAGTGGCGACAGCGCCTTCTCGTCGAGCACCAGTTCCCCAGTCAACCTCACCGTTTCGCCGGAGAAATCCAACCTCAACCTGGCGGTCACCGACCCCTACGGAGACAGCATCAACAACGCCGCTGTCACCTACGGATCGGCCTGGATCTTCACTGCTCAGCCGGTCGGCGTGAATGCGGCCGCGGGATCGACCGACGGTATCGCCACCGGCAACGTCGCCTTCACCCTGGACAACGCCGCAACCAACGCTGCACTCAGCGCCAGCGGCGTTTCCACCATGAACGCCCCTCTGCTCTCTGTGGGCAGCCACACGCTCAGCGCGGCCTATGCCGGTGACGCCAGCTTCGGAAGCTCAACCGCCAAGCCCATCACCTTCACCGTCGCCAAAGGCACTCCCTGGATCAATCTCGCTCCCACCTTCGCCATCGGCGACGACGGCTTGGGCGACACACTTTACGCCGGCGCTCCCATCACCGTCAGCGCTGAGGTCGGCTCCTTCAGCGGCCCCATCTTCGCCAATTCCTCAGCGGTGCCCGGCACGCTCGCGCCCACCGGCACGATGACCTTCAAAATCGTCGAGGGCAATTCCGATATCCTCGGCATCGGCTGCCAGAACGACACAACCGGCTACGCCCAAACCGTTGCGCTCTCCACCGCCGCCGGCCTCTACACGCAGTACGCGACGGCCACCGCCCTCTTCACTGGCGTCGCTCCCGGCTTCTACAACCTCTGCGCCGAATACAGCGGCGACGCCAACTGGCAGATGTGGGGCGAAATCTTCCTCAACTACTTCTCCGTCACCGCCCCCACCACGCCGCCGGCTTCCACTGCGACCACCTCGCTCACCATCACGCCAAACTCCATCTCCGGCGACCAGTTCGCCACGCTGACGGCAACCGTGAGCGCGCCCTCCGGATCCACCGCCGCGCCCACCGGCTTCGTCAGCTTCCTTGACAACAACGCACAGCCCTCCACCCTCAACCTCAACGAACTCACTCCTGCGAAGTCTGGAGCCACCTCCTCCGTCACCCTCTACGTCTCTCCCGCGTATCTTTTCACCACCGGCGCGAATCAGATCACCGCTGTCTACTCCGGCGACAACAACTACCTGCCCTCCACCAGCGCTCCCTCCACCATCACCGTCGGGGCCCAGCCCGGCCAGGATTTCACCCTCTCGCCGCAGTCAGCCCAAATCGCCGTAGCCTCGGGCGCCACGGCAACCTCCGGCGTCAACCTCGCCTCGGTGAATAACTTCACCAGCACCGTCGCGCTCACCTGCTCCCCTTCATCCAGCGACTTTAGCTGCTCCGTGAATCCCAACTCGCTCTCGCTCAACGGCGCAACCACCGCCAGCATCACCATCACCGCCGTCAAACCATCCCCCGCGACGACAAGCCGCCTGGCATCGCCGCTCTCGGGATCGCGCCTCGCTCCCCGGCTCGCCGGCACATTCGCGTTCTGCGTTGTCGTGTTTGCGCCGTTCCGCCGTAAACGGTGGAGAACAACAGCTACCACGATGCTGCTGCTCGCCATCGCCCTCGTCGCATCCGGCTGCGGCAGCAAATCCACAACCACTACGACGCAGCCGAACCCCAACAACACCCCGGCCGGATCCTACAGCATCCTCATTACGGCAACCGCCGGAACCATCGTCCACAATGCGAAGATCGCCGTCCTGGTCACGTCGAAGTAGCTCCGCGGTTGATGCGTCCGCCGAACCTGCCGCCCTTTACCCGCCCAGGTCCACCAGCTCCACGCACTCAATCGGCCGCCCCAAAAACCGGCTCCCCAGCGCGCGAAACTTCGGCACCGAATCGGTCGCGAAGAATCGCGCCTCCGGCCGACCCCCGAGCTTCTCCCCCATGCGGCCCCCAAGAGTCCGCGCCACCTGTTCCGCCGTCACATCCGCCGAGTCAATCACCCGCAGCGAGGCCGGCACGGCCCGCTCAATCTGCGTCCGCAGCAGCGGATAATGCGTGCACCCCAGCACCAGCGTGTCCGGCTGCAACTCCCCCGCGCGCGCCTCGGCCAGCAGCTCCGACATGTAGATCCGCAGCACCTCAGCCGTCACCGGATGCTCGATCCATCCCTCCTCGACCAGCGGCACCAGCAGCGGGCACGCCTTCTCGAGCGCCCGCATCCGCCGCTCCGCGCACGCCCGCGCATACGCATGGCTCTCCATCGTCGCCGCCGTCGCAATCACCAGCACGTCGCGGCTCGCGGAATGCGCATCCGCCGCGTTGGCTCCGGTCTCCACCACCCCCAGTACCGGAACCGCAACCGCATCGCGCATCGCATCCAGTGCCAGCGCGCTGGCCGTGTTGCACGCGACCACCAGATATTCCGCGCCCTGGTCCACCAAATACCGCGCGCTCGACGTGGCGTACCGCGCCACCGTTTCCCGCGATTTGGCCCCGTACGGCAGCCGTGCCGTATCGCCCAGGTAGATGTACTCGGCTCCTGGAATCCGCTCCAGCAGCGCGCGCAGCACCGTCAGCCCGCCGAACCCTGAATCGAAGACGCCGATCCTCACTGGCTTCCCGCCGCCCCACTGCTCGGCGCAGGCACCGGCTCCGGATTCGCCTCCGACGCCAGATACGTCCGCGTCAGATCCGCATGCCCCGCCAGCGTATCCCGCTCCTGCCCATCCACCAGGAAATGCACTTCCGTCACGGCGGGCATATTCGCGTGCAGCGTCGCCATCATCGCCAGCAGCGTCAGCGTCTCCGGCTCGATGCCGGAAGGCTGCGCAGCCGCCAGCGCCCCAGTCAAATCCACCACCGCTTCCTGCCCGCTGCTCTGCGGCACCGGCAGGAAGTACACCTCGTTCACTCCCGCGGCTACGTTCATCGCGTGTGTCGATCCAGCCGCCCCAAACGCGGCCACCAGATTATCGAGCAGCACCCGCGCTTCGGCATTACGATCCGACGGCAGAGCGATGGTGCGAGTGATCGACACCAGCGATGCGTCGAGATCGTTCGGTATATAGAGAGTGACCTCGGTGGACGCATTGCCGCTGCCGTTAGCGATTGATGCCGGCGCGGCCGCGGCCTCCGCCTGGAGCCGGTCCTGCGCCCGGTTCCGCAGCCGGATCAGCACCGCCGCCATGATGACGCACGCCACCAGCATCACCAGGAACAGGACTTTGTGCGCCCGTGAAATCATTACTGTTTCCAGTCGCTGTGCCACGCAAAGAGCGCCGCAGCCAGCGCATCCACGACCGACTTCTGATAACCCGCGTCCGTAATCTCGCGCCCCTCCGTCACATGCCCGCCCACCAGCGGAGCCAACTCCACCGCCACCGTTGGGCAGGTCAGGCTATCCATCGGCTGCACCGAGGCTCGGCCCAGGGCCACAGGGATTTCCGCGTGCGCCAGCGCCGTATCGATCTCCGCTTCCAGCTTCAGGCTCTGCGTCACATACGACGCCTGCGCCGTCTGCCACGGCAGCAGCCGCTGCATCGGCGCCGGGTTCAGCGAAGAGGTGTACAGGTGCACGCCGCTTCCCGTCGCCGTAGCGTGGAGCACCAGACACGCGGCGGCCTGCGCATGATTCGCCGCTTCAGCGCGATTCATCGCCGCAAGGCTCACGTCTGCATCCCGCGTCGTCACGGCGTCGATCCCGCGCGCACGCAGCGCCGACCGCAGCCGCATCGCCAGACCCAGCGTCACGTCTTTCTCAGCAACGCCTCCGCGCAGATGCGCTCCCGGATCGCTGCCCCCATGCGCCGCATCCAGCACCACCGTGAACTTCGCCTGCACCGGCAGCGGAGCCGGCGCCGGAACCGCCGGCATCGGCGCTCCCGGCGGCATCTGAGGACTCGGCTGCGTCTGCGCGCCTGCAATTCCCATGAGGAACGCGGCCGCCGTCATCAGCCCCAGCGCGTGTCTCATCGTACCGAATCTTCCAGGCTGTATCGACATGTAGATTTGTAGATAATTTGCTGAATAGAAATTGCCTGTCATCCTGAGCGAGCATTCCAAATTCGTTGCGCCCCGTTTTTGGGCGCAACAATCATTTCAGCCGCGAGTTCGAAGAGCCTGGCCTGAGCATCGTCGAAGGCGCCTGCATTTCCTGGCGGTGCCGACC
>JBARMS010000167.1:0-8465 GCA_049802575.1 Acidobacteriaceae bacterium
GCACGCCCTGCCAGTGTGTCTCCAGGCGGGCGAGCAGGCGCGGCACGGCCGGCTCGATTTCCCTGCGTAACCGTGCCAGGGACTTACTGCGGATGAGGCGCAGCGACTCCGCGTCGCACCACTCGCGATGGACGCCGCCACGGCGAAATCCGCCTTCGAGGACGCGGCCGTCGGCGACGAGGGCGCGCAGCGCTGCTTCCGCCTGCCGCGGCTCCAGCCCGAAGCGCGCGCAAATTTCGTCCAGCGTGAACGGCCCATGCGTCCGCGCAAAACGACGCAACAGCTCGACTACCGGCGCCTGCACCGGCTGCAGCAGTGCGGGGGACAGACTTGCGGGCAAGTCCAGGTGCAGCGCGTCGCGGTAACGCGCCGCATCTTCGGCGGCGATGAAGCGCGAATCTCCTGCGATCGTCACCGGCAAAATGCGTCGCGCTGTGACCAGATCGGACAGCGAGCGCTGCAGATCCGGCATTTCCGCCCGAAGAGCGATCTCCTCCAGGTTGAGGTCGCCCAGGCGCAGGAGCAAATCGTGGAGACCGTCGGCGGAATGCGCTCGCCGCGTTTCGCCGAGGAGTTGCAGCTGGGCTTCCACCTCGCTGATGGCAAGAGGGTCGAGCAGCTCGCGCAGATCGGCGTCACCGAGGAGTTCGCGCAACTGGCTCTGATCGACGGAGAGCGCCTGCGCGCGCCGCTCGGCCAGCGGAGCGTCTCCGTCATAGATGAAGTTGCCCACGTAGCCGAAGAGGAGCGAGGCAGCGAACGGCGAGGCCTTCGGCGTGTCGACTACATGCACCTGAATCTCACCGTCCCGGATCGAGCGCAGCACATCGACCAGCGCGGGCATGTCGAAGCTGTCGCGCAAACACTCGCGGTACGCCTCCAGCAGCATGGGGAACGAGGGGTAGCGCGCGGCGACGGCGAGCAAATCGGCGGCACGCTTGCGCTGCTGCCACAACGGGGCGCGGATTTGGGCGCGGCGGCGCGGCAACAGCAGCGCGCGAGCCGAAGCTTCGCGGAACTTTGCCGCGAACAGCGCCGTCCCGCTCAGTTGCCGCACCACCAGATCAGCCGCTGCGTCGGGACTGGGCAGCAGGAGCGCGGGATCGGGGGGCGCATCGGTATCGGGAAAGCGCAAAACGAAACCGTCGTCGGTCCCCATCGTCTCTACGTGGGGTCCACCGGCTTGCGCAACCTGCGCCGCGGCGGCCATCGTCCACGGCGAGTGCACGCGCGCGCCAAAGGGCGTGAGCACACAGATGCGCCAGTCGCCCATCTCGTCGCGGATGCGCTCGATGACGATGTTGCGATCGTCGGGCACGATCCCGGTGGCCTGGGCCTGCTCGGCGAGGAACAGCAGCAGGCTCTCCGCAGCCTCGGTGTCGAGGTCGTGCTCGCGCACCAGGCGGCTGATGGCCGCGTTCACGGGAAGCGAGCGCAGTTCGCGGACCAGCGCCCCAATCCTCCGTCCGAACTCGAGTGGACGCCCGGCGAGATCGCCGTGCCAGAAGGGCAGCTTACCGGGCCGGCCCGGCGCGGGCGAGACGAGCACGCGGTCGTGGGCGATCTCATCGATGCGCCAGCTCGATGCGCCAAGCGCGAATACTTCGCCCACGCGGCTCTCGAAGACCATCTCCTCATCGAGCTCGCCCACGCGCACCGGTTTCTTGTGTTCGCCGGAGAGAAAAACGCCGTAGAGGCCGCGGTCGGGGATGGTTCCGCCATTCAGAATGGCCAACCCTTTGGCGTACTCGCGAGGAGTCAGCAATCCAGCCTCGCGGTTCCAGGTGATGCGCGGGCGCAGCTCGGAGAATTCGTCCGAGGGATACAAGCCTGACAACATGTCGAGGACACTGAAGAACGTGACGCGGCTGAGGGAAGAGAATGGAGCGGCGCCGCGCACCAGGCGGTAGAGATCGTCGACGGAGATCACTGCTTCGCGTGGCCGCTCGCCTTTGCGGCGGGGAATGGAAAGAGCGGGCGGATGCGCCACGGTCGCGACGATCTGCTGCGCGAGCACGTCCAGCGGATTGCGCAGCATCTGCGTGGCCTCGACGAGGCCTTCGTGCATGGCGTGCGTCACGGCGGCGCAGGCCACCAGGTCGGCGCGGTACTTGGGAAAGAGGATGCCCTCGCTCACGACGCCCACGCGATGGCCGGCGCGCCCGATGCGCTGCATGCCGCTGGCCACTGAGGGCGGCGACTCGACCTGAATGACGAGGTCGATGGCGCCCATATCGATGCCGAGCTCCAGCGACGAGGTCGCGACCAGGGCGCGCAGGCTGCCGCGCTTCAACTGATCTTCGATCTCGCGGCGCTGCGCGGCGGCGAGCGATCCGTGATGCGCGCGCGCGATGGGCTCCTGCGCGATCTCATTGATCGCCCCGGCGAGCCGCTCCGCCGTGCGGCGGTTGTTGACAAAGATCAGCGTGGAGCGGCGTTGGCGCACGATCTCGAGCAGGCGCGGCGGAATGGTCGTCCAGATGGAAGCGCGTTTGGGGCCATCGCTGTTTCCGGGCGCGGGTTCCGGGGGCGCGACCCTGGCCATGTCCTCAACCGGCAGGTGGACCTGCAGGGCCAACCGCTTGGGCTCGCTGGCGTTGACGATGATGACCGGGCGAAAGATGGGTTCGGCCTGACCGGCATCGATCTCGTGGGCGCTTTCATTGTCGGCGGCCGGATCGGGCGCCTCTGTTCCGCCGAGGAAACGGGCGACCTCGTCGAGAGGGCGCTGGGTTGCGGAGAGCCCGATGCGCTGGATCCGCTGCTGCGCGATGGCCTGCAGGCGCTCCAGGCTGAGAGCCAGATGCGCGCCGCGTTTGGTGGGCACCATGGTGTGAATCTCGTCGACGATGATCGTATCGACCGTGCGCAGGGCGGCAGCCGACTCCGCTGTCAGCAGCAGGTACAGAGATTCCGGCGTGGTGATGAGAATTTCCGCGGGATGGCGGCGAAACCGCGCGCGCTCGCTCTGCAGCGTATCGCCGGTGCGAATGGAAATGGCCGGTTCGCGAAATGGGATGTCCTCACGGCGAGCGACTGCTTCCATTCCGGCCAGCGGCACGCGCAGATTGCGCTCCACATCCACCGCCAGAGCCTTGAGAGGGCTGATATAGACGACGCGGCATCCCGGTTCGGACCCGCCGCTCGCGAACATGAGCCGATCCAGGCACCAGAGGAACGCGGTGAGTGTTTTGCCGGTCCCCGTGGGAGCAAGAATCAGGGTGCTCTCGCCCCGTGCGATCGCCGGCCATCCCAGACGCTGCGGCGCCGTGGGCTCGCCGAGCGCTTCGCGGAACCAGGCGCGGGTGACGGGATGAAACACCGCGAGCGGGT
This sequence comes from Acidobacteriaceae bacterium, assembly GCA_049802575.1. Classification (GTDB taxonomy): domain Bacteria; phylum Acidobacteriota; class Terriglobia; order Terriglobales; family Acidobacteriaceae; genus Palsa-343. The sequence goes on from JBARMS010000167.1 coordinate 3,334, forward strand.
CTTCCCCTCTGACAGCGCCGCGGCCGCGAGCAACCTCGCTGTGCTGGCCTGCGCTCGATAGGCTCTTTTTCGCCGGCATCCCTGTCCGTGAGGATATCGCTGCCACGACAGTAGAGCCTGTTATTAACTCTCCCGGGGGCGGCGCTGGGAGCCGGTTTTTCTCAGTTCGAGAAGCGAGGAGCGACGAATATCGGGAATCTTCGAGCGACGAGCGACGAAGAACTGGGGAAAACCGACCCCAGCCCGAAGGGTTCCACCCCGTTGCGCGAAAGGCGCGCACGGGGGCCCCGGGGTTGCGGCGAAAACCGGGCCATACTTCGTTGTCGTCCTCGATAGTGGACCCGCCACAACCTTCGCCCTCTGCCTCGTCTGGCCCGGTTTTCTCTCGCAACGCCTCCCGCGCGAAAGTTAATAACAGGCTCCAGATGCTCCTGCAGGAAATGGGGAGCTGTTATGTCGACCGCGGCAGCGGCCGGTGCCAGACGGCCTTCGGTGTCAGCACGGTCTGCCAGTGGGAGTCCATGCTGGTTTGCTCGCTCAGTCCGAGCAGAAGGGCTCCATCCGGCGCCAGCGAGCGATGCATTCTCCGGAGCACGGTGTGGCGTGTCTCGGGAGGAAAGTAGATCATCACGTTGCGCAGCAGGATGATATCGAATCTCTCCGGATACGGCGCAGCATCGCACAGGTTGCGCTGCTGAAAGCAGCAGAGGCGCCGCAGATCCTGCGCGATTTCCCACTCATCGCCGCTGCGCAGAAAATACTTCAGGAGGAGACGCGCCGGAAGCCCGCGGTTGATCTCCAGCCGCTGGTAGCGCCCTGCGCGGGCTCGCTCGACCATCTCCGCCGAAAGATCGGTGCCCAGGATGTCGATTTTCCAGGAGGCCAGGGACGGGAAATGCTCGCGCAGCAGCATCGCAAGGGAGTAGGCCTCCTGGCCACTGGAACTTGCACCGGACCAGAAGCGCAGCTTGCCAACATTCCGGCGGGCCGCGATCAGGGCAGGCAGGAGCTCCTCGCGGAGGAGGTCGAAGCTGGCCGTGTCGCGGAAGAAGCTGGTTTCGTTGATGGTCATCGCTTCGGCGACCGATCGTTGCAGCATCGGCCCGGAGTCTGACCGGAGCGCGGAGACCAGCTGCTCGAGCGACTCCATGCCCTTCCTGCGCAATACGCGCTGCAGGCGGGATTCAAAGAGATAGTCGCGCGCGGGATCGACGTGATTGCCGGAGTTGCGCATCACCACACCGCGCAGGTACTCGGCGTCGATTGCGGACAGGCTCATAGAGCAGCGGCCTCACTGAGGGCCAGGGCAGCCGAGGAGCGCGGAAGCACGCGCATCATCTCCTGGGCGATGGCCGCCAGCGGCAGAGTTTTGTGGGCGAGGCCGGCATTCGCCACCGCCCCCGGCATCCCCCAAATCACGCTGCTGGAAGCGTCCTGCACAAAAACGGCGCCGCCCGCTTCCCGGATCGCGCGGCATCCCGCGAGGCCGTCGGATCCCATGCCGGTAAGAACAATGCCGAGCAGGCGTCCCAGGGTTGCGCTCGCCGCGGAGCGAAACAGCACGTCGACGGAGGGACGGCAGAAGTTTTCCGGCTCGTTCTGATTCAGTTGCAGATGGAAATCGCGGCTCAGTTCCAGATGCCAGTCGCCGCGAGCGATCTCCACCACTCCAGGCTCGACCCGCGTATCCGGGGCGGCTTCGCGGACGCGCAGCGCGCACAGCGAATTCAGGCGCTCGGCGAGCAATCCGGTGAACAGACGCGGCATGTGCTGGACGATGAGGATGGGCAGGGGAAAGGAAGCGGGAATCTTCGGCAGCAGCACTTCAAGAGCCGCCGGACCACCCGTGGATACTCCGATGACCACGACGCGCGGCGCCGGAGCCGCCCCAAAGTGGGGCGCGCCCGCGATGGCCGGCACAGGGCCTGGCGAACAGGCGGTGTCCTGCGGGAAAAAGGCCCGCACCTTCGGAATCAATTCGCGTGCCAGCGTGTCCACTGCTTCGCGAAATCCCCTTTGCGCTGCGGGCTTGGTCACGTAGTCGGTGGCGCCGCGGGATAAGGCCTCGATGGTGATCTGCGCACCGCGCAAGGTGAGCGTGCTGCACATGATGATTGGCACGCGGCGGTTCTGCCCTCGAATGGCGGAGAGTACGTCCAGTCCATTCATGCCGGGCATTTCGATGTCGAGCAGCACCAGGTCGGGGTTGACGTGGCTGAACTCGGCCAGCGCTTCTGTGCCGGTGGCCGCCGCGGCAACCACCTCGATGGCCGGAGTGGTTTCAAAGACCATGCGCAGCAGGCTGCGCATGACCGCGGAATCGTCGGCAATGAGGACCCGGACTTTGCGCCGCCCGAACCCGGCAGCCGAGCCGTTCATGGCGCGTCGACCCCCGCCATGCGCAGCTTGTCGAACAGCCCCTCTTCATCGAAGGGCTTCACCAGATACTCGTCGGCGCCTTCGCGCAGCGCTGCTTCGATGTTTACGTTTTCGGCTTCGGTGGTCACCATGAGAAACCGCATGGCGTCGAAGGCGTGGTCGGCGCGCGCGGCGCGGAGAAGGTCGATGCCTGACATCACCGGCATGTTCCAGTCGACCAGGGCGAAGGAGAACGGTCCAGACCGGCGCAGGCATTCCAGCCCCTCGCGCCCGTCGGCCGCCTCCACGCAGTCAACGGAATGTTCGGTGAGCAGAGAGCGCAGATAATTCCGGATGAATCGCGAATCGTCCACCACGAGGGCCCGCATAACCTCGCCTTTCCTTTCTTTTCAGCCGCGGAGCGCGCCATCCAGCCGCATGGGGTCCAGCCGGGTGGGATCGAGCGTGACCAGCAGGCTGTCCTTCAGCTTCCACGCGCCGCCAAAAAGCGCCTGCCGCCGGCGGTCGAGAGTGGGTGGATTCGGCTCGTGCTCGGCCGAAGTCACGTTGAGCACCTCGCCCACCGCGTCGACGAAGAGGCCGAACGGCCCATCCGGCCCCTCGAAGACCACGACATCCTCGGGGCGCTCGGCCGCCTCCATGCCCAGCAACTTCCGCAGGGAAACGGCGGTCAGCACTTCGCCGCGATAGTGCACCAGGCCGCCGACAAAGTACGGAGCCAGGGGCACCGCCTGCGTTGCGGGCTTGCCCAGAATCTCGAGGACATGCGCGATCGGCACGCCGTACAGCGTCTCTCCCACGCGCACCGAGCAAACCTGCTGCGTCTGACTCGCTTCGGCCTCCTTCATCGCCATGCCTCCCCGGGATCGCCGGCCGGCGGAGCCTGCTCGCAGTCGAGCGGGGGAATTGCGGCGAGCCGGGCGATCCGCGTCACCCGATCGAGCAGCAGCGTAACGCCTCCGGCAACAGCGCCCGATCCGGCTTCCTCGAGGCGCTTGCCGCCCGCGACCTCGAGAACCTCGGAGACCATGATCCCGACCTGGCGCTCGCCATCGCGGCACACCACCACCGTCGCCGGCGCTTCAGGATCGTCGCCGGCCGGATGGGCGCCGGCGACGTCCAGCGGCACCAGCGCGCTGTCGAAACGCAGGACGGGCCGCGAGTCGATCTCCTCAATGCGGGAGCGCGGGATGCGCTCGATACGGACCACCGTCCTGAGCGGGAGGGCCGCCCGGCCGCCCTCGGCCTCGACCACCAGAAACTCATGACGATCGGCCATCTTCTCAGGCGCGTGTTCCTCGTCGGTCTCGCCACTCACCAGGATGCCGGCGCTTTGCGCGATGGCTCCAGGGTTCAGGATCAGCGCCATTTTCGCGTTGCCAAGAATCGTTGCTCCCGCGTAGTAGCCGATGGAGCGCAGGACCGCAGCCAGCGGCTTGACGACAATCTCTTCCGGATCGGCCAGCCCGTCCACGACCAGCCCGAAACGCCTGCCGTCGGCATTCAGCACGGCAATGTCGCAGGCCTGGCCGCGCTCCCGCGCCGGCTGCTGCAGCAGGCGGTCGAGAAAAATGAGCGGGAGCAGCCGCCCGCGCAGCCGGTAGAGGGCTGTCGATTCGAGCCACTCGATGCGGCTGTCGGCCTCGCCCGCGCTGAGATGGACCAGTTCGGTGAGCGCACTCTGCGGCACGGCGAAGTTCTCTCCGCCGCTCCGCACGATCAGCGCCGGCACAATCGCCAGGGTCAGCGGAATGCGCAGGCGCAGGATGGTGCCCTGGCCGGGGTGGCTGTCGATTTCCACCTTCCCGCCGATTTTCTCCACATTCGTGCGCACCACGTCCATGCCCACCCCGCGGCCCGAGACGCTGGTGACCATGGCGGCCGTAGTAAATCCGGGCAGAAAGATCAGCTGCAGAATCTCACGCTCGCTCATCTGTTCAGCGCGCGCAGCCGGCACCAGCTGCCGCTCGACGGCTTTGTCGCGAATTCTTCCGATGTTCATGCCGGCGCCGTCGTCCTGGGTCTCGATAATGACGTGGCTGCCTTCGTGGCGGGCGCGCAGGCGCACCACGCCCTCGGCCGGTTTACCGCAGGCTATCCGGGCGTCCGGCAGCTCAATCCCGTGATCGATGGCGTTGCGGATGGCATGGGTGAGCGGGTCGCGGATGGCTTCGAGAAGGCTCTTGTCGAGCTCGGTTTCCTGGCCCTCCAGCTCGAGCCGCACGCGCTTGCCCAAAGCGTGCGAGAGGTCGCGCACCAGGCGCGGGAAGCGCGCGAAGACGTGGCTCACCGGCTGCATGCGCGCGCGCATCACCGCCTCGCGCAAATCGGCTGTCACCATATCGAGACGTCGGCCCAGCTGGGCAAACCCGGCATCGGCGGCCATGGCCTGCAGAATCTGGTTGCGTGTCAGCACCAGCTCGCCGACCAGATTCATCATGCGGTTCAGCAGCTGAACATCCACTCGCAGTGTGGAGTCAGCGGTCGCGCTGGCTCGCGGCGCATCGGCCGCAGCCGCTAAGTCATCCCTGGGCCGCATCTCGGGCGAAATCTGCGCCATCTCCGGCGAAGCGGAATCCGCGGGGCTCCCGTGTTCCTCTCCGTCAGCCTCCAGCTCGACCGGTGGATGCGGCCCTGCCTCGCCGGGAGCCGCTGTTGCGCGGTCTGGCCGGGGAGGCGAAATTTTGCGGGAACGCGGCGTCGCCCTGGAGCGCCGCTTTGGCGAGCGGGCTTCTGCCGGGACCGTGGAGGCA
>JBARMS010000168.1:0-21921 GCA_049802575.1 Acidobacteriaceae bacterium
GGTCCGATGGGCTGCACCAGGCGGTGGAGGCGAAGGAGGGCGTGAATATTCGCCGCGAAGACCAGACGCTGGCGACGATCACGTTCCAGAATTACTTCCGGCTGTACAAGAAGCTGGCCGGGATGACGGGCACGGCGGAAACGGAAGCGAGCGAGTTCGGCGAAATTTACAAGCTGGACATTGTGGTGATTCCGACGAATCGGCCGATGCTGCGCAGGGAATATCCCGATGTGGTGTTCCGCACGTCGAAGGAAAAGTACCACGCGGTGGCGGACGAGATCGCGAGGCTGCACGAAGAACAGCAGCCGGTGCTGGTGGGCACCACGTCGATCGAGAAGAGCGAGCTGCTGTCGCAGATTCTGGCGCGCAAGGGCGTGCGGCACGTGGTGCTGAACGCGAAGTATCACGAGCGTGAGGCGGAGATTGTGGCGCAGGCGGGGCGGCTGGGGATGGTGACCATCGCCACGAACATGGCCGGCCGCGGAACGGATATTTTGCTGGGCGGCAATGCGGAGTTCATCGCGCGCCAGGAGCTGATGAAGAAGGGGCTGGCGCGGGCGATCAGCGCGGCCGAGGGGGCGATCAATCCTACGGCGGGGCCGGGGATGCTGCGCTTCTATTACCAGGGGCAGGAGTTTGAGACCAGCCACGAAGCCTGGGATCGGGTGTACGCGGGCCACGCGGCTGCCACTGCGCAGGAGCACGAGGCGGTGGTCGCCGCGGGCGGATTGTGCATCCTCGGCACGGAGCGGCACGAGTCGCGGCGCATCGACAACCAGCTGCGCGGGCGCGCGGGGCGGCAGGGCGATCCGGGCGCATCGCGGTTCTACCTGTCGCTTGAAGACGATCTGATGCGCATCTTCGCGCGCGACTGGGTGGCGCGGCTGCTGCACAACAGCATGGAAGAGAACGTGCCGATCGAATCGCGCATGGTCTCAAACCAGATTGAGAAGGCGCAGAAGGCGGTGGAAGGGCAGAATTTTGAGGCCCGCAAGCACCTGCTCGAATACGACGACGTGATGAACAAGCAGCGCGAGGCGGTCTACGGGCTGCGGCACCAGCTGCTGGAGGGCCTGGATCAGAAGGAACTGATCGTCGAGGATTACGTCCCGAACATTATGAGCGAGCTGCTCGATGAGTTTGCCAGCGAGAAAGTTCACCCCGACCAGTGGGACGTGAAAGGGCTGAACGCCAAGCTGGCCGAGCATTTCGGGTTCGATCTGAACGCTGAGCAAGTGGAGACGTCGCAGATGACGCGCCACGAGCTGGGCGAGACGGTATTCGAGCGGCTGAAGGCGAGGTACGAGGCGAAGGAGGAACTGATCGGGCAGCAGGCGATGCGCTTCCACGAGCGGATGATCATGCTGAGCGTGATTGACGGCCTGTGGAAGGACCATCTGCTCAATATGGATCACCTGAAGGAGGGGATTGGGCTGCGCGGCTACGGGCAGCAGGATCCGCTGGTGGAGTACAAGAAGGAATCCTTCAGCATGTTCGAAGGGATGATGGAGCGCTTCCAGGAAGACACGGTGCGGTTCCTGTTCCTGATGAAGATTGTGGGGCCGGATGGGCAGCCGGTGGAGGTGACGGGACGTCCGCGCGGGCCGCAGACCGGTGGAGCGCAACCCGGTGCAGGCCCGATGCTGATTCGCCCGCGTGGGCCGGTGCCTCCCGCGCCGTCGGTGGCTTCTGCCGATAACGCGGCAGGGGGCAATGGACATCGGCAGCCAGGAGGACCTCCGCCGCCGGTTCCGATCCCGACGCGCGCGCCGCAGACAACCATCGACGAGCTGGAGAAGGAATTTCAGCGGAAGAAGCAGCGCGAATTAGAGCACGCGCGCATGGCGGGCGCAGGGGATGCATCGACGCCGGCGCAGCGGCGCACCGGCGAAAAGGTGGGACGCAACGATCCCTGCCCCTGCGGCTCGGGCAAGAAATACAAGAAGTGTCACGGAGCGACCGAGGGGTAGAAAGCTGGGGGCGGCCGGCTGAGAAGCGGTCAGCTGGCAACCGCTCAGCTGAAAAACGGCCAGTTAAAAAAGCGGTCCGTTGAGTAGCGGTCAGTGAAGAGAGGTTCGGGAATGGGGCGCGGCGTGGGCTGCGCCCTTTTACTTGCGGTGCACTTGCGAAAGTGTCCCAGACAGGGCCGTGGAGTGGGGCGGCGCGGTTCAGAATCGCCGCATGATGAGAAACCGAATCGCGTTCCCCTTGCTTGTCCTTGGTGGCCTGCTCGGTTCCGCGGCCATCGCGCAAAGTCTTCCTTCCGCGCCCGAGTCGCACCTGGATGCACCCGCGGCGCCGCATGCGGAAGCGGCGGCCTATTCCAGTTCGGCGCCGGCTTCGAGCCTGACGCCGGCCGGATTGCGTGGCGAGGCCGCGGCGATGCCGCAGTTTGGGCGCGGCGTGATCTTTTTCCCTGTGCCACCTCCGCCTGCACTTCCGCAGTTCAGCACGCCGACGGCGCTGGGCATGGTGATCGGCGGTACGATCGGTGGGGTGGTGGGGTTCAACCGGGACAGCGAGGCGGATCGGCCCGCAGGAGCGTTTGCAGGAATCGTATTGGGCGGAATTGCCGGGGCGCTGGTGGGGCACATTTACAACGAGGTGCACACGCTTCGGTGTCAGGGCGGGGCACACCGGCGTTGCCTGCCTCACTGCCCGCCACGCAGATGTGGATGTGCTCCGGGAGGGTCCGGGGGAAGCGCGCCGAGCCACCCCTGAAAGGGATGGAAACCGGTCAGGCGCGGGAGCGGCGATTCTTCTGCACAATGGCCGCGATAATGAGCAGGAAGGCGAAGCAGCGCACCAGGTAGATCCAGGGGCTGGCTTCATTGGGGTGCGCGAAGAACATCATGGCGGTGCGGTTGCCGCCTTCGATGAAAAACGCCAGCGCGAAATTGAGAAAGAGGGAGTCGCGGGTATCGCGCCAGAAGCGGAGAAAGAAGATGCCGGCAGCGATGGAGCAGGTTGCGATGACGCCCAGCAAAAAGCCTTCGATCACGTGGATGTGGATCATTGCTGGCCCTCCCAGATGAGTCCGTAGAGGAGGATGAGCATGGCGGCGGCGGCCACCAGCAGGCGCAACAAGTACAGGTCGACGTTGGGGAGCAGGACGAGATCGATGAAGACGAGCAAGTTGCTGATGGCGAGGCCGAAGAAGCAGACGGCGCTCCACAGCAGGAGACGCTTGCGCCCCAGTGCGTAGGCGCGGGCGAGCAGGATGCCACAGGTGAGGGTGACGAGGAAGCCGAGGATGTAGACGGCCGGGGCGAAGGCGATCATGACTAATCTTTCTTGAGCCTGAAGGCGCGGGCAAACTGCCGAACCGCAGGCGAAGCTTTGGAGTGAATCATGCTGGAAATGCGCACCAGCTCGCGGCGGTAGGTGGCGTCCACGTCTGCCATGAGGCCAGCCCGGCTCTGCTGTTCGTTCCAGGTCCAGCCATTGGGCTCGTGCAGAATGAATCCGCGCCGCTCGAGGTCATGGAGCAGAATTTCGGTGGCTTCGGTCTGGAGATAGAGCGAGCGCGCCAGGTCCTCGAGGGACAGGGAGCGCGGCCGGTCTCTCCAGAGCAGGAGCAGGGCCTCGAGGTGGGGAACACTCTCGATCTCGTCAACAATGAACCGATCGACTTCGCGGTTGCCCGGGCGCTGTTCCATGCGGGAGGTTGAAACGGTACGGCGCGCGCAGCAAAGCTACGGCGAAGACATTATAAGCAGGGAATTCTGCGGGGATGTGCCGGAGCCGGAGCACAGTGAAAATATTGTTACCTGCGAACGGATTCGAGCAGCCAGGCAAGATACGGCTGGGAGGCGGACTCGGGAGTGAGCACCAGGAACTCGGGAACGTCGTAGGAGTGCAGTTTGCGCAGCCTGGCTTCGAGGGCGTCGACATGCTGTGCGGCGGTTTTGATGAGGAGCAGAATTTCGTCCGTGGATTCGATGGCGCCCTGCCAGCGATAGATCGACGTGAGACCGGGCACGAGATTGACGCAGGAGGCGAGGCGCTGCTCCACGAGCGCGTGGGCAATGCGCTCGGCTTCGTCACGCGAGCCGGCGGTGGTGAGGACGAGGCGCGCTTCCATATCAGGGTACAGGGTACAGGTTCCAGGTTGCGGGTGGCTGCGGGGGAGAGGAGGTAGGGTGTAGGGTTGGTAGGAGCAAACTGCAAAAGCATCGATTTGCATCATCCCAGAAGAAAAGCATTTTGAGAGGAAGCATGGGAGCAGAGATCAAGTTTGGGACTTCGGGGTGGCGCGCCATTGTGGCGGAAGACTTCACCCTTGCGAACATTCGGCGCGCAGTCGGGGGCATCGCGCAGTATGTTGCGTCGGAATCGGGTCCGAAGACGGTACTCGTCGGACGCGATCCGAGGTTTCTGGGAGAGATGTTTGTAGCCGAGGCGGCACGGGTTCTGGCGGCGCACGGGGTGACGCCGGTGATTATTCCGGAACCAGCGCCGACGCCGGCGATTGCGTATGCGGTGCGGCAGCGGAAGACGGGCGGGTCGATCAACTTTACCGCGTCGCACAATCCGCCGGAGTACAACGGCATCAAGTACTCGACGCCCGATGGCGCGCCGGCGCTGCCGGAAGTGACGCAGCGGATTGAGGCGAATGTGCGCGCGCTGGGGGAGGACGCGGCCGCGGCTGCTCCCGATCCGGGAAAGAAGTTCGAAGAAGTGGACGTGAAACCGGATTACCTGAAGCGGCTGGCCGAGCTGGTCAATCTGAAGGCAATCAAAAAAGCGGGGCTCAAGGTCGTCTTCGATCCGTTTTGGGGCGCGGCGCGCGGCTATAGCTGCCACATCCTGCGCGAGCATGGCGTGGAGACGGCGACGGTCCACGATACGCGCGATGTGTTGTTTGGCGGGCATGCGCCGGAGCCGGATGATCACTTGCTCGGTGAGTGCAAGCGGAAGATGCAGGAGACGGGCGCGGGGATTGGCATTGCGACCGACGGCGACGCGGACCGCTTCGGCATTGTCGATGGCAACGGCACTTTTATGCAGCCGAATTACATCATCGCGCTGCTGTTCGATTACCTGGTGGAGACGCGCGGGTGGAAAAACGGCGTGGCCAAGTCGGTGGCGACGACCAACCTGATCAATGCGCTGGCCGAGCACTACGGGATCAAGCTGTACGAAACGCCGGTGGGGTTCAAGTACATCGGGGAGCTGATCAACCAGGATGCGATTGCGATTGGCGGCGAAGAGAGCGCGGGGCTGACCATCCGCGGGCATGTTCCGGAGAAGGACGGCGTGATTGCGGGGCTGCTGGCGGCGGAAATGGTGGCGGTGCGGGGCAAGAGCCTGGGCGAGCAGTTGCGGCAGCTATTTAACCGGGTAGGTTCCTTCTACCCGGTTCGGGAGAATTTCCGCTTGACTCCCGAGGTGAAGGAAAAGTTCACTGAGAAGGTGAAGAAAGATCCGTCGGAGCTGGGCGGGCGCAAGGTGAAGCAGGTGGTGCGGACCGACGGGTTGAAGCTGATTCTGGAGGATGGCTCCTGGGTCTGCTACCGCCTGAGCGGGACCGAGCCGGTGGTCAGGGTTTACACCGAGGCCCGCAGGGAGAACGACAGCGCGCCGCTGACGGAGGCGGCGAAAGCCTGGGTGATGGGGTGAAGGAGCAGGGGATAGGAAATAGGGGTTAGGGAATGGAAAAGCGGTTAGCGGACGGCGGTGAGCAGATCGCGGATGGCTGGCGCTGAGGCCGAGAGGGCTGGATTTGAGGGAGCGGGGTTGAGCGGGGTGGAGAAAAACAAGCAGGCTGGTGGGTTGCCGTTGCCGGTGGTTGCGGGAGCGGGATTTTTGTATCGCATGCGGCGGCGCATTGCGACCGGCATGGTGATTGCGACGGCGCTGTTCTTCGGGTACCACGCGTTCTTTGGCGCGAACGGCGTGAACATGTACACGCAGAAGCGAGCCGAAGGGCGCGAGCTGACGAAACGCATCGCCGATTTGCAACAGCAGAATACGCGGCTCGAGCAGCAGGTGACGGAGCTGAAAACCGATCCGGACGCCATTGAGCATGAGGCGCGCGAGCGGCTGCACTACGCGCGGCCTGGCGAGGTGATCTGGACGGAAGACGTGCCGGCGGCTCAGCAGAAGAGCGGTCAGCGGTAAGGCGATCAACGAAAAAGCGGCGAGGGGGAAAACTGCCAGGAGAAAAGCGGCCAGGGGCAGGGCGGCTAGCCGCGGGCAGTTAGCGGTTAGCGGCGGGCCATTGGATGGAAATTCTCCTCTTTGTGCGCAGGCTCCGGCAGGCTGCGAAACCTCAATCCCGATTTAGACTCAAATCACAATATGGATAAATTTGTTATTCGCGGCGGCAAACCGCTCCTGGGGACGATTCGCGTGAGTGGGTCGAAGAATTCCGCGCTGCCCTGCATGGCGGCGGCGATTTTGACCGAAGACGAAGTGGTGCTGGAGAACATCCCGCAGGTGCGGGACATCGAGACGGAGCGCAAGCTGCTCGTGTCGATGGGCGCCGAGGTGGAATTGGGCTACGGAAGGGCGCAGCATCGCACGACGATCAGCTGCCATGTGCTTTCCGATCCGACGGCGAAATACGAGATCGTGAAGACGATGCGGGCGTCAGCGCTGGTGCTGGGGCCGCTGGTGGCGCGGACGGGCCAGGCGCGCGTGTCGATGCCCGGCGGGTGCGCCATCGGGGCCCGGCCGATCGATCTGCATATCAAGGGCCTCGAGACCATGGGCGCGCAGATCAGCTATGAGCACGGCTACGTTGAGGCGCGCGCGGAGAGGCTGAAGGGCGCGCACATTCTCTTCGACAAGATCACGGTGACGGGCACGGAAGACCTGCTGATGGCCGCTGTGCTGGCCGATGGCGAGACGGTGATGGAGAACTGCGCGCGCGAGCCGGAAGTGACCGACCTGGCGGGGCTGCTGACGGCGATGGGCGCGAAGATCGAGGGCGCGGGCACGGCGACGATCCGCGTGCAGGGCGTGGATAAGCTGCACGGGGCGAAACACCGCATCAATCCTGACCGCATCGAGGCAGGAACGTTTTTGGTGGCGGGAGCGATCACGGGCGGCGACTTGTGCGTGAGCCACTGCAATCCCGCGCATGTGAGCGCGGTGATCGCGAAGCTGGAGGAGGCGGGGGCGCGCGTGGATGTTCTGGGCAAGGATCAGATTCGCGTGCGCAGCGACGGCACGCTGAAGGCGGCCGATATTTCGACGGAGGAGTATCCGGGGTTTCCGACGGATATGCAGGCGCAATACATGGCGCTGGCGACACAGGCCGAGGGCGCGTCGCTGGTGAAGGAGAACATTTTCGAGAACCGGTTCATGCACGTGCAGGAGCTGGTGCGGATGGGCGCGAATATCCGCGTGGACGGGCGCACGGCGACGGTGCGCGGCAAGACTCCGCTGTCAGCGGCGGCGGTGATGTGCTCGGATCTGCGGGCGTCGGCATCCCTGGTGCTGGCGGCGCTGGTGGCGGATGGGGAATCGATTCTGGACCGCGTGTACAACATCGATCGCGGCTACGAGCACATTGAGGAGAAGCTGCGCGGCGTTGGGGCGCAGATCCGGCGGATGGGGAATGTGTTTGGCGGAGCGGGACAGGGCGCGGCCTGACAGGCCAGGACAATGAGTCGGCCGCTGGGCTCGCTGCATCTCACTGCGGAGAGGAGCATTGTCTCATGGCCGATAGCGAGGATCAGGCGCTGCGCAAGCAGCTGGTGGAGTTCATGCGAGGCGGCAGCGCGCACGCGGAGCTCCATAAGGTGATGGACAGATTTCCCGAAGAGCTGCGTGGGAAGAAGCCGAAGGGCGCGGCGCATTCGGCGTGGCAACTGCTGGAGCACATCCGCATCGCGCTGCACGATCTGTACGATTTCTCGACGAACTCCCATTATGTGCAGCCGCAGTGGCCGGACGATTACTGGCCGAAGGAAGCCGCGCCGCCGAGTCGCCAGGCGTGGAGCACGTCGCTGAAGGCGGTGAAGAAAGATCTGGCGGATTTCGAGGCGCTGATCGGCAATCCGGAGACGAATCTGTATGCGGCGATTCCCTGGGGCCAGGGGCAGACGATTCTGCGCGAAGCGCTGCTGGCCGGGCAGCACACGAGCTACCACGTGGGGCAACTGGTGAGCCTGCGTCGGGAATTAGGTGCGTGGAAGGACTAGCCGTCCAGGGGACTAGCCGTCCAGGCCACCACTCGCTGTGAGGGCGAATGCGCTTCGCGGCCAGCGAAAGAGCTGGGGAATCCCACTCAAGCCAAAACCGGGCTTGAATGGGGCACCCGATTTCCGCGACCCGATCGCACTTTATCCCTGCGATTCGGCGCTGAGGGCGGCGGAGGCGGCGGGGTGGGCGGCGTCGGGGAACTGAGCGGGGAAGGCGAGGGTCACCCTGGTGCCGCGGCCGGGAAGGCTGACCATGTCGAAATGGGCGGCATCGCCATAGAGGACCTGCAGCCGCTCACGCACATTCTTGATACCGATGCCGCTGCCGCTGCCGCGCAGCACCCCGCTCGAGTGGGAGCGTCCGGGCGCGATGCCAACGCCGTCGTCCTCCACTTCGATGACGAGGCGATCGTTATCTAAGCGGCTGCGCAGCGTGATGACCCCGCCGGCGATGCGCGGCTCGAGTCCGTGCTTGATGCTGTTTTCGACCAGAGGCTGAATGAGCATGGCGGGCACGGGGATGGCGAGAGTCGCGGGATCGATTTCCTTGACGACGCGCAGCTTTTCCGCGCCGAAGCGGACGACCTCGATGCTCAGGTAGTCGTCGGTGGTGGTGAGGTCTTCACGCAGGAGGACGAAGGCGTCGTGCTCGCTGAGCATGCGGCGCAGGATGTTGGCGAGCTTGACGATCAGTTCGCGGGCCTGCTCGGGCTGGCGGCGCACCAGCGACGCGATGGAGTTGAGGGTGTTGAAGAGGAAGTGCGGGTTGATCTGGCGCTGGAGCGCGTCAAGCCGGGCCTCGAGCAGCAGGCGCTTCTGCTCTTCGAGGGAGCGCTCGATGCGGATGGCGTTCCAGATTTTGAGGGGAATGCCGACGACGATGGGCGCGCAGGCCCAGATGGCCAGGCGGACGAGCCAGAGATCGGAGACGAGCGCGAACAGGCCGTGGGGATAGAGGAAGTGCAGCTGCTCGCGCATGATTTCCATGGCCACGATGATGACGAGCAGGAGGATCTGGCGGTCGATGCGGGGGCGAAGCAGGTTGCGGCGAATCCACTGATAGATGCTCAGGTCGACGAAGGGCGAGAAGGACCAGACATCTTCCTTGTCGGCGAAATTGCCGTAGATGCCGGCGGCGAGGGCGACGGCGATCAGGAAGGGAAGCGTGAGGTATTGCCCATGGAGAAATGCGGGGAGGGCGAGCACGCTGCCGCCGAGGACGGCAGCGCCTGGACCAAGGAGAATACCGAGGAGGATGGTGGTCTCGAAGGAGATGTCGGCGCCATAGAAGTTGGGGACGGTGACGCGGAAGTAGACGCCGAGACTGAGCGGAATGCAGATGAAGGCAAGGAGGGCGAGCTTCTGGCCGGTGGTGCGCGTGTCGCGCAGGAGCAGCCGCTGGAAGGTGCGGACGCGAGCGAGCGCGGCAGCGACGGCGGCGGCGACACCCAGCCGGATGAGCAGGGTGATGAGGATGAGGCGGGGTTCGAGCACGGTACTAGCGTAAAGCGGTCAGGGATGGGACGGCTAGCGATAATGCGGCCAGCGATGAGACTGTGCCAAAACCGGTCAGCCAGGAAGCTGTCGCCACTGTGCTGTCGGCACGTTCGCGACTGGCGAATCGGGGAACGATGGCAGAGCATCCCTATAATGAAGCTATGGCCATCGCCTCAGTTCGCAAGGTTGCCGACGCGGATTTTCCCACGCGGTGGGGACACTTTCGCATCCTCGGATTCGAGGGCGTGTATGCCTCACAGGCCGCGGGCGATGGATGCGGGGCTCCTGCGGAAAAAGAGGAAGCGGTTGCGCTGGTGATGGGCGATATTCATGCTGCGCCGCCGCTGGTGCGGATTCACTCGCAATGCCTCACCGGCGATGTGTTCCACTCACTGCGGTGCGACTGCCGGCTGCAACTCGAGCTGGCCCTGCGCAAGATTGCCGAGGCGGGCGCGGGCATCCTGATTTACGAGCAGCAGGAGGGGCGCGGTATCGGGCTGATGGCGAAGCTGCGCGCTTACGAGCTGCAGGATCAGGGACTGGATACCGTGGAAGCGAATCTGAAGCTCGGCTTCCAGGCGGATTGCCGGGAGTTCGAGCTGCCGGGGGAAATTCTGCGGCAGATGGGCGTGATGGTGGTGCGGCTGATCACGAACAATCCGGAGAAGGTGGCCGCGCTGGAAGCAGCGGGCGTGCGCGTGGCCGAGCGGGTGTCGGCAGAAGTGCCGGCACAGGACAGCTTCGAACAGTACCTGCGCGTGAAGCAGGAAAAGATGGGGCACCTGTTCGATGGGCTGGAGACGACGAGCCGGTAAGGCGCGCTGAGCGCCTGGAGCGCCGTCGCTCCCAGGATTTCTATCTGCAAAGGATCGTTTCGCCACGCTGAAGCGCGGGGCTCAGCAGCCCTGCGCCTCCGGCGCGGACAAAATGCGGGACCTCGCGCTTACTGCGTCGCGGCTGGTGTTTCTTTCGCGGGAACGGCAGGGACATGCGGCGCGGTGGCGAGTTTCTCAATGAGATCGAGGCGCGGTTTCGCGGGATCGGCCTGCGCGACCGGTCCATCGTTGGTGAAGTTCAGCAGCTCGTCACTGGCCGTGCTGTAAGCGGGCCAATGCGGCAGGCCGGGGCCGTTGGGATCGCCCGTTTTGGCAAAGTTGACCCAATAGAGATTCGCCTGTTTCGCGATCGCTTCGTCGGCGGGCGCGAGCGCAGAGCCGTATTTGTCGCTCACGGTATCGAAGACGAAGGGAATTTCGGTGGCGTGGAAGGCGCCGGGAACCTTGCTGCGGATCGATTCCGCCACGTAGGAGAAGCGGTACTCGTAGGAGGGCACGCCGGCGGCGGCAAAGCTGGCCGCGACGAAGCGGGCCGGCTCGATCATCATCATGTCGGCGCCAATCTTCCAGCCGACCATCATCACGTTGCCGGACTTGGTGGGATCGTAAAGCGACTGCGCCTGGTCGGCGTTGGGCCCGAAGGCTGCCCATGTGTCGGCGAGGGTATGCCAGTGCGGGAAGCCGATGTCCGCACCATTGGCTCCGATGATGAGTGGAACCTTCGCGTAGTGGCCGCCGGCGAGCGCCTCCTGCGGAGTCTGTGTCACGATGACGCCGTCCTCGATGGGCCCGCCGTAGGTCGAGGCGGCCCGGCCCATGCTGGCCATGTTCAGGCCGTCGACGACCTTCTCCGCGGGCAAGGCGCGCAACTGCGCCAGCGCGGCGTCATCCGTTCCGGTAATGCCGTTGGCCTGGGCGAAGGCGACGCCGAGGTCTTCTGCCGAAGGAAGGCCATGGGGCGAGGGCTTGTCGAGGTAGCGGACGCCGAGCAGCGCGTCGCGTCCGCCGCCGGATTCGACGATGGCTTTCTCGAACAAGCCTTTGGTCACGGGCGAAGTGAGCAACATGAGGACGGAGCCGCCGCCGGCGGATTCACCGAAGACGGTCACGTTGTTTGCGTCGCCGCCAAACGCGTGGATGTTGCGCTGCACCCACTTGAGGGCGGCGATCTGATCCATGTAGGCGTAATTGCCGAGGGGCTGGCCGGCGCCCTCGCGCGAGAGCGCCGGGAAAGCGAAGAAGCCGAAGCGGCCGACGCGGTAATTGAAGCTGACGAAGACCACGCCCTTCTGCGCAAAGTGCGCTCCGCTGTAGACGGCGGGCGAGCTGCCTCCGTTGACGAAGCCGCCGCCGTAGATCCAAACCATGACGGGGAGCTTTTGTTTGGCGCTGTGGGCGGGCGTCCAGACGTTCATGTAGAGGCAGTCTTCGGCAGGCGGGGTGCCGAGCGGCGCAGCGTCGGACGGGAAGGGAAGCTGCATGCAGTCGGAGCCGTATTGCGTGGCGGCGCGGACGCCGGTCCACGCAGCCGCGGGCTGCGGTGGACGCCAGCGGAGATTGCCGACGGGCGGCGCAGCGAAGGGAATGCCTTTGAAGGAGGCAACGCCGTTGTCGGCACTGCCCTGGAGGCTACCGCTGTCGATCTTCGTCTGGAGGAGGGGAGTTTGCGCCTGCGCAGCGACGAATGACGCCGCCATAAGGAGAATGGCAAATTTCAGGGATTTCATCGAGATGGCCTCTTGCGCTTCAGGGAAAGGTGGATGGCAGGATTTCGTTCCGGTTCGCCAGTATACGGCGGCAGCCGGCGTTTGGGGCCATTCTTTTGCGCTCAGAACGGCGCGTGGTGTTTCCGTTTTCTGATATCCTCGCGGGCACCCATCGTCACGGCTCGGAGCCGCACGCCAGGGCCTGCTGAAAGGCCCGCTTCATGGGGGTGATCCATGCGCAGTTTCGTGCAGGAGCCGACGGCCTCGCGACCAACAGTCTCGCGCGCGCCCGGGATGCCGGAGCGGGCGCGTCGTGAGCCCGGCGGCGATGCGGGGTCGATCACGGGCCGACTTGCTCCCGCCGGTCACGATTTCAGCCGCATTCCAATCTATCCCCGGACTGAGACCAAGTCCGTTGACAAAGCTGGCCCAGTGGCACCGGAGCCTGGGAAGACGGCTCAGGGGAAAACGGGAGCGGGCGGCGCCATCATCATCGAGACCGACAGTCCTGATGCAGGGGTCAGGGGCGGTGGCGATGGGGGAGCGGCTCCCGTCCAGGGCCAACAGCCGGCTCAACCTCCGACAGCGCCGAAGAAGACGGTGGGCATCGACTCGTTCAGCGTGGGATGGAAAAAGAATGCGAATGCCGGGCCGACGATTGCCAAACTGCGGCTGGACACGACCGCCAAATTCAAAAAAGATGCGACGCACGATCCCGCGCTGGCCGAGTATCGGCAAAACGCCGCGTACAACTTCGAAGTGACCGACGGGCCGAACAAGGGATTCAAGTCTTCGCAGCCATTACAGGACGACCATTACTCGCGCGCCGACGACACTGCGGGCCACGCCATCGGCGATGCGGATTTCGAGACGAACGATAATCCTGGAACCTCCGCGCAGACGCCGATCGATAAGGACGATGTGATTGATTACAGCTTTACCGCCGAGCAGATGATTGTCGACACGTCGGATGGAAACAAAGTTCTGCAAAAGCGGGGTCCGCATACGGGGACGATCAAGGGCAAGGATCCGCGAGCGTTTGACGGAGTGCCGGCAACGCTGAGTTGAGGCGAACCTCCTGCCCGTACTCCTGGCAGCGGGGATTCTAGTCATCGCGTGGCTGGGGGCAGCGCCTGCTCGATGTGCGTCTGCAGGAGCGTGCAGGGTTCACGAGGCGCGGCGGGAGCGGCTGCTGATTCTGCATCATTGCTAAAATGCATGAGCACGGGAGCGCTGCTGGAGAAGCCTGGCCATGGCGGCAGGCCCGGACCATTCGGATTGCCGGTTTTGGCGAAGCTGGTCCAGTAGCCCTGCATCTGTTGCGAGAGAGCCGCGTCGGCGGGGCCGAAGGTCGCGCCCATCACTCTGGTCGCCGTATGCTGCGCCCATCCGAAGATGTAGGGCAGCTCGCCACTGTGCCGAGTGGACGCAGAGCCGCTGCCAGGCAAGGGGCGCTCGAACTGGTATTCCCAGACGGGAATGCCGCGGTGTGCGAGCCAGCCGCCGGCGATACGCGCAGGGCAGCGAAACAACGTGTCGGTCATGAGCTGCGTGCCCGCCGAACCGAGTTGCGGATCGACGGGTGGAGCATCGGAGTGGGCGAGGCCGTAGGCGGCGATAGCGGCGGTGGCTTGCTCTCCGAAGTCGCGTTCGATGGCGCGGCGCAGGGCGTCGGGCGGATCGGGCGGCGCGCCGGACTGAATGACACTGGAGCGGCTGAAGGAGAATTCCTGGATATTGCTGCCGATGAGCAGGGGCACCGCGTGCGAGGTGCCGTCGCGGATGGCGGCTGCGGGCTCGATGGGCAGCACCCAGCCGTCGACGATCAGCGCGGGGCCCTGATGCGTGGGAACGCCTTCCTTATCGGGCGCGGTGAAGCGATGGCCGGCTTCGAGGAGATCGGCGGCAGACAGGTTGCGCAGGGCAGCGAGCTGGCCAGAGCTGGCAGGAGCTCCGGCAAAGGTTCCGAAGGTCTGGCCGAGGGACTCGCCGGCCTGGAGCGTGGGCAGGATTGGCTCGGGAGCGATGGGGCCGCCGCTCTCATCGATGGCGCGCTCGAAGAGGCCGCGGCTCGCAGGGGTGGTGAGGAGCATGCCGACGTCGATGGCTCCGGCGGATTGCCCGGCGATGGTGATGTTGTGCGGATCGCCGCCGAACTGGGCGATGTTGTCGCGCACCCAGTGGAGGGCAGCGATCTGGTCGAGCAGCGCGTAGTTGCCGGAGTTGTGGTGGGGCGACTCGGCGGTGAGCGCGGGGAGGGCCAGGAATCCAAAGATGCCGAGGCGATAGTTGATGCTGACGAGGACGACGCCGCGGTCCGTGAGGGTTTGGCCCGGGGCGTAGCGGCCCGAGCCGTTGTAATTCGCGCCGCCGTGGATCCAGAACAGGACCGGCAGCGGGTGCGCGGGATGGAGGGACGGCGCGGCGATGTTCAGGTAGAGACAGTCTTCCGATTCGTCGTGCGCGTCGCGCGTGTTCCAGCCCCAGTCGATCTGCATGCAGGAGTGGGGCGGCCTGGTGGCGTCGCGGACGCCGTCCCAGGCGGCGGGGGACTGGGGCGGACGCCAGCGCAGATCGCCAACCGGCGGCGCGGCGTAGGGGATGGCCTGGAAGATCGCAGTGCGGTGGGAGTCGAACGATCCGCGGAGGGTGCCTTGCTGCGTGTGGACCTCAGGCGGAGTGGGCACAGGCTGACCACTTTGAGCGAAGGCAACGGAGGTCGCGAGACAGGCGAGGGAGAAGAAAATGATTGGGCGCATTCGGGTTCTCGGCAACAGCCAAATGAGATTTGCAGCTCGGGAGGAAGTCTACATGGATCGGGGGTTGCTACCGCCGATTCCTGGAAGTTGCGGCTCTTGTTATTGATGAAAGTCTCATCGTTTTCCGGCCTTCGTTGGTTTGTATCGTGTTGCCGCCCGACCCCGACGAATGGGCGCTGTTGTTGCTCCGATTCGGCGTTGAGGCGCCCCGAGTACAATTCAGGGCACTGTGGCAAGGCGGAAGAAAGCGAAGGTCTTCGTGTCCTACAGCCGGCACGATGAGGCGCTGGTTAAGCCTCTGGCTGGGCTGCTGGGCGTGGCCGCGGATGACGCCGTGTTTCTGGACGTGACATCTCTCCGGCCCGGGGATCGCTGGGACGACAAGATCATCGGGGCCGTGAAAGACTCCTCGGTTTTTGTGCTGTGCTGGTGTTGCGAAGGTAAAAATTCCGAGTTCATAGCGAAGGAGATCAGTGCAGCGCTCCTGGAGGGAGGGAGGAAACTCGTGCCCGTTCTCTTCTGCTCGACTCCATTGCCTGCAAGCATGGCGGAGAGGCAATGGATCGACTTGCGCGGGAAGGTGGTTCATGACTGTCCAATTCCACACCTTTCAAATCAAGAGGCGGGAACAACGTCCGGTGCCGTGCGCAACCCAAAGAAACCGCCGAATCCGCGCTACCCGATGCACCCGAACAGCATGGCCAACCCGAACAACCCACTTAATCCGAACAACCCGATGCACCCGAGCAGCGCACGTAATCGAAACGGGCCGCCAAGTTACGGAAACCCGAAATCAACCCTATCAATCGGGGATAAGGCGGCCGTAATCGGCATCATCGCCACAGGTTTGGCGTGTCTCATCGGGGTGATTTTTCTCGGAATGTACTTTGGGCTGGTTTCACATTTTGTTGCGGGTAAGGTCAGGTCGATTCATTTGCGGCAGACCATCAGCGTGACAATGGCGTTGTTGCTGGTTTTGGGCGCGAGTTTTCTAACTTCAAGGTGGAAGCGACGCGATCCGGATGTGGTTGCGAAAACCGCCGCGACTATCTCCGATTACTTTTATTCTTTGGCCAGGAAATAGCCGGTGGCGCTCCTTCCGATTTACCCGGGTGACCATTCAGAGTAGCCATGGCGGCGGATCCTCCAGGATCGGAAGGAAGACCCACCCAGCGTCTGATAACGGATATTCTGTTCAGTTAGGCTCGACCGCGGAATGGCGCGGTCAATCTCCACTGGGTTCGACCGATGCGCCTGGGATGAACGGGCTCAGATCGAGACGTGCACTGCCCCGCCTGCCAGGGCGCGATCTTTCGGACAATCCGCCTAGGATTCCCTGGTGTCCCACCAGCCGGATTCGGCGGCCTGGAGCGAGAGCGCGGTGCGGTTGTCAACGCCGACTTTGCGCATGAGGCGTGCGACGTAGGTTTTGACGGTCTGCTCGCGGATGCTGAGCGCGTGAGCGATCTCGCGGTTGGAGCGAGCGAGCACGAGTTGATGGAGCACGTCGGACTCTCGGTCGGTGAAGCGCGGAAATTTTGATCGCAAGGGCGACAGCCCACCGTCGAGCGCACGGTCCACGATCTGCGACAGCACCTTGCGCGGCGCCCAGATGGATCCGCCGAGCACCACGTCGACCGCCTGCAGCAACTCGTCGGGCGAGGCGGTTTCGTCGAGCCAGCCTTTGGCCCCTGCGGTAATGGCGTTCACGATGGTCTGGTCGTCGCCATCGGGGGCCATCACGATGGCCTTCATCGCAGGATTTTTCATCTTGAGGCGGCTGAGGAGCGCGTAGGACTCAAGCTTGCGTCGTGCCAGGAGCACAAGCAGGTCGAAGTCGGGATGGAGCAGCGTCTCTCCCAGCTCGATCGCCTGCACCTCGCAGTCCGGGAGCGAGGCCAGGATCTCCCGCAACCCCGCGAGGCGGATGGGCTCAAAGTCGAGCAAGCCAATCCGGGTCGGTCGCGTTGTTCCGTTCGGTGTTGCCATGGAACCCTACAGTTTGGGAAGCACAATTCCCTGTTGCTTCTGATATTTGCCCTTGCGGTCGGCGTAGCTGATCTCGCAAAGCTCGTCCGACTGGAAAAAGAGGATCTGGCACAAGCCTTCGTTCGCATACACGCGCGCCGGCAGCGGCGTGGTGTTTGAAATCTCCAGCGTGACAAATCCCTCCCATTCTGGCTCGAAAGGGGTCACGTTGACAATGATTCCGCAGCGAGCGTACGTCGATTTTCCCACGCATATGGTCAAAACGTCGCGGGGAATGCGGAAATATTCCACCGAGCGCGCCAGAGCAAAGCTGTTGGGCGGCACCAGTACGGACTCGGCGTGCACCTCCACGAAGGAGCGCTCATCGAAGTGCTTCGGGTCGACAATGGCGCTGTTGACGTTGGTGAAGATCCGGAACTCGTCGGAAACGCGCAGATCGTAGCCGTAGGACGAGAGGCCGTAGGAAACGACGCCTTCCCGCACCTGCTTTTCGCTGAAGGGATCAATCATTCCCTTCAGCGCCTGCGCCCGAATCCAGCGGTCGCTCTTGATGGCCATGCTTCTCCTGATCGCGGTTAGGGGTTGGCGGATAGCAGACAGCAGTCAGCGGCCAGGAGCGCCGACGGCCGGCTTCCAGCTGAAGTGTGGTAAAGATTGCATCTTACGGGACGCGCGGCGCATTGACAACGAGGGAAAAGGTTTCTACGCTTAACCTGAACTCGGGGCATGCGCCGGTGGAGGAAAGACATTGATAAAACAGGACATCATTCACCAGGTGATCGAGCGGACGGGCCTGCAGCGGAACAAGGCTGAGGCTGCCGTGGATACGGTTTTCGAGAGTCTGAAGCGCGCCCTCGCCGAAGGCCAGCGCATCGAGCTGCGCGGCTTTGGCGTGTTCAATGTGCGGCCGCGGAAGACGGGCATTGGGCGCAATCCCCGCACCGGCGCCGAGGTGAGCATCACGCCCGGCAAGGCGGTGCGCTTTAAGCCGGGCAAGGAACTGCACCTGCTCGACGGGCAGTAACTGCCTGACTCAGGTCTTCCCTGCCCTGGAGCTGCGCTCGCGGCTCTCTGTCTCCCTACTGCACAGTAAAGATGCTGGGGCCGAAAGTGGTGGAGCGTCCGCCGGAGTCGATGGCCACCACCGTTGCCCAGTGCGTTCCGGCGGCCAGCCCGCTTGCCGGATCGAGGAACTGGTAACGCGCATGGCTCCAGGCGGGGTTGTTGTATTGAGTGGCCAGGGACCGGCTGACGAGGCCCAGCGTCGGCGTGCCTGTCAGTACACCATCGACGTAAACCTTCACGTTGCTCAGCGGCGAACCATCCGTGGGGTCGGCGACCCACCCGGTGACCAGGACTGAATCGGACGGGCTGACCGTGGTGCTCAGTGTGGTACTGTCGATCACCTGCGCGAGGCCTCCGACGGGCGGACCGGCGCCGGCCGTCGCCGCCACCGTGAAACTGCGAGGATTGAGGGTCGTCGATCGGCCGCCGGAATCCACGGCTACCACGGTGAGCTTGTGCGGGCCGAGCGCCAACGACGATGCAGAGTCGAGGAACTCGAAGCGGGCATGGGCGTAGGCGGCGTTGTTGTAGGCCGCGACCACGTCGGGGCTGGCCAGTCCCAGGGTCGGCGTGCCAGCCAGCACTCCGTCGATGTATACCTTGACGTTGCTGAGCGGCGAACCATCGGCCGGGTCGGCGACCCACCCCTTTACGTCGAGCGAATCGGACTGGCCGACCGTGTTGCTGAAGGTGACATTGTCTTCCACGGGGCCGAGCGAGCCGAAGGGTGGACTCGCGCCAGCGGTGGCGGCGACGGTGAAGCTCACCGGACCGAAGGTTTTCGAGCGTCCGCCGGAGTCGACGGCGACCACCGTCACTGCATGCGTGCCGACCGAGAGCGACGACGCGGGATAGAGGAGCTGATACCCGGAATCGAGAAAAGCCGGGTTGTTGTACGCAACAGCGACGCCGTAGCGGGGGATACCCAGCGTGGGCGTGCCGGCCAGATTGCCGTCGATGTATACCTTGACGTTGCTGAGCGGCGCACCGTCGATCGCATCGGCGACCCATCCGGTAACTTCCAGCGAATCCGCCTGACCGACGGTGGTGCTGCCGGTGACGCTGTCGATCACCGGATTGAGTGCGCCAAACGGCGGAATCGCCGGTACCGAGCCGGTGAGCTGAATGGCCTGCGTGGCGTAGTTGGGAGCGGCGGCGTTGAGCGTATTGTCAGTCAGAATGAGTGAGCCAGTAAGGGTTCCCGTCGCTTCTGCGGGCTGGAAGTTGATGGTCAACAGGCAGGAGGAGCCCGCGGCCAGGGTTCCCGGCGCAGAACCGGGGGTGACGGTCGGGCAGGCGGAACCACTGTCGCTGCTGAGCACGAAGTCAGACGAAATACTCGGATTCTCTCCTGCATTCAATGCCGGGAAGGTCAACGGGGCGTTGCCGTCGTTGGACACGGTGACTGTTTGCGGGGTGTAGGAGACGACCGGCCCCTTGACCGAAGTTGCGGCAAAGCTCAGGCTCGGCGGATCGGCCAAGTCTTCTTTCAGCACGCGGTTGTCACCGCCCAGATCGCTTATGTAGGCGTTGCCGCTTCCGTCCACAGCGACGCCGTTCGGAAAGGCGAGCCCGTAGGTAGGGCTACTGTCCGCGACTACCGACAGAACATAGCCCGCGCCCGAGGGTGTTGCCTTATTCACCGTGATCGTGCCCTCGTTCGTGATGTAGACGTTGCCAACTCCATCCACTCGCACCGAGTTAGGGCGAACCGCAGGGTCCATGACCGTCGATTGCGTATAACTTCCCCCGGAAGGAGTTTCCTTCACAACTATGTTGCCCATGAAGTCCGCGACGTAAAGATTGCCGGCTCCGTCCACTGCCACATCGCCGGGATTGACGAAGCCACTGGCGACTGTCGACTGCACATAGCCGCTCGGTGAAAGAGTTTCCTTCACCACGCGGTGGTTGTTGAAATCGGCGATGTAGACGTTGCCGGATCCGTCCACTGCGACGCCAGCAGGATTGCTCAGGCCATTGTTGATGCTGTCCGCCACGATGGATTGGGTGTAGCTCCCGCCCGAAACGGTTTCCTTCAGTGTGGTGTTGTTGGCCGCGTTCGAGATGTAAACATTGCCGGCTCCGTCCACCGCCAAGCCCGAGGCGGCGCTCAGGCCGCCGACGATCGTCGACTCGGTGTAGGTGCCTCCCGACAACGTATCCTTTACCACACTGTTTCCGGTGTTAACGTATAGGTCGCCGCTCCCGTCCAGGGCCAGGGTATACCCCGCCTGGTTGGCAACGACCGATTGCTGGCCCGGCGCATAGATGATTTGCGGCCCCGCGCCGGTTCCGTACAGGTAGACGGTGGCGAGCGCATAGCCGCCGTCGTAAAAGCTCACCGCGCCATAACGTGTCCCCGGGAATTTTGGCGTAAACGCTACATTGACCGTGCAGTTTGCAGCCGTGGCATACGCCTGCGCCGCGCAGGTGCTTCCGGCCGCATTGACAAAGTCCAGGTTGGGCGCGCCCTGCGTCAACACTGCTATGCTGCTCACGGTGGTATTGGCGGGAATGGAAAAGGTCAGGGTTTGCGCCGCACTCGTAGAACCGACAGCCTGTGAGCCAAAGTTCACGCTTGATGGAGTGCCGGACGCAGGCACTATTGGCATTGGGACGACATTGAAACTTCCCGAACCCGTCAAGGCGGAGGTCGTCGTATCCGTCGCTGTGATGGTCTCGGTTCCCACCGTCTGCAGGGTCACCGTCGCCTGCCCCGTGCCATCGACCAGCGTGATAGGACCGGGATTGACGAATCCGGGATCGGAGCTGGTAAAGCTGATGGTGCCGTCGTACCGGCTCGCCACGAGGTTGGAACTGCTGAGCGCCGTCACCGTGATGGTGAAGGGTACGCCAACGACCACGGAAGCCGACGAAGCGGTCGAGGCAATCGAGAAGTAGGTGGGGGTGGGGGGTGGAAGCGCCGTGCCGCTGACGGTAATGATTTGCCGCGATCCGGCGACGTTCGACGAATTGTCGGTGAGCACGATTTGCTCGCTGAGCGCGCCGGTTTGCAGAGGAGCAAACTCGATGGGTAAATCGCACCACTGAGCGTGGCTCAGACTTGTCGAGGCGGTGCAGGCCTTCGCGTCTCCACTGGCGGCAGCGAAATCGGGCGGCCAGGCGATAGCGGAAAGCTTCAGCGTCGCATTGCCGGCGTTGAGGATTTGCACCGTTTGGGTGCCGTCCGTGGTGTCAATTAGGCCGAGGGGGGTCGCCGTCGCGAAGCT
Organism: Acidobacteriaceae bacterium; assembly: GCA_049802575.1. GTDB lineage: Bacteria > Acidobacteriota > Terriglobia > Terriglobales > Acidobacteriaceae > Palsa-343. Next base: position 21,236 of record JBARMS010000168.1, read on the forward strand.
CAGACTGGGCGGATCGGCAAAATCAAGCTTCCGGAGGTTGCCGCTGGAGTCGGTGACGTAAACATTCCCAGGTCCATCCACGGCCACGCCATAGGGCAGATCAAAGCCACCCGCAGCTGTCGACTGGACGTAGCGGCTGCCGGACAGGGTCTCTTTCACGATTGTGCCCGTGGGCACATCTGTGACGTAGAGGTCGCCTGCCCCATCCACAGCCACGCCCCTCGGCCCCCATCCCCCTTCTGCGTTGAGCCCGAGCCCGCTGCCGATACTCGATTGCGTATAGCTTGTACCCGCCGGAGTCTCCTTCCACACGACGTCTCCGAATACGTCGGTCTCATAGACGTTCCCGGATCCATCCACTGCGAGGCCCCAGGTTGGATCACCTATGTCTGCAACCGTCGATTCGGTATAACCGGTGCCTGAACGGATCTCCTTGACAATCAGTTCTTCGCCGTCGTCTGCGATATAGACGTTGCCGAGCCCATCCACTGCGAGACCAGCAGGCGACCAATTATTATCGTGGGTCGTCGCGTCGGCGAAGGTCGATTGGGCGTAGTAGCCGTCACCCGCCTCAGAGATGGCCTCCTGCAGCACGACGTAACCGTCGGAGGTATAGACGTTTCCCGCCCCGTCCACTGCCACGCCCCACCCGCCCACGCCAGCGGCGACCGTTGACTCGATATAGC
>JBARMS010000169.1:0-103847 GCA_049802575.1 Acidobacteriaceae bacterium
GCGCTGGGGGTGACACCGCCTTCGCCGAGCGCGCTGCAGAGTTCGACGCGCTGCGCGCCGCCGCGGGCCGCGGCCATCGCCGATTCAACGGAATCGACACAGATTTCAAGATCCATAGCGGACGGATCTCTTTTCGCTGAACTGCTCATGCGTCGCGCATTCTGCTGCCTGCCGGGAAACCGGCTGGAAGCGGGGACAACCGGGCTGCCGTGGTGTGGGCGGCAGCCCCTGGTTCAGGATCGGCCCGCTCCTCAGAAATTGTAGTGGGCCGAAAACTGCAGTTGCCTTGAGGTTGAGCGAATCGAGTTCTCCTGAGCAATTTCGCCGAAGGTGGAGTTGGTCGCGCTGGTGGATGCGCCGGTGTCGGGATTTCCATAGCTGACCATGTTGAAGGCATTGAAGGCATCGAAGCGGAAGCCGATAACCTGCTCGCGCCAGGTGTGGAAGTCCTTGAACATCGAAATATCGACGTTCTTGAAATCAGGCCCGCGCAGAGCTCCGTTTCTTTCCGTGCCGAAATAGGTGCCGCCGTGTCCGTTGGGAGCGGGAATACCGAAGGCGCAGACGCCGTTGTCGGCGCCAGACGTGCAGGCAATCGTCGAGGGATCCGTGCCGAACCAGTGGTCATAGCTGCGATTGACGACTTTGATTTTCCGGTACTGATTCGGCCGCGAATCGCCGTAGCTGTTGGAGTTGTTGCCCGGGCCGGTGACCGTCTCCGGGAAACCGGACCACCACACACCCGCGGCGGAAATCTTCCATCCGCCGAGAGCCTCATCGACAAAGCGATTCGTGTCGGAGAGGAACTCCTGGCCCCGGCCGAGCGGCAGGGCATAAACCGGCGTAAACGAGAGGTTATTCGTCGCGTCATAGCCGGCCGGACCGTAGTCCGCTCCGCTGTCGTAGTAGTTCTGGAACGCGCCGCTATAGCCGCTCACGTTGAGCGCGTAGTTGCCCAGGCTGTTCGTCATGGCCTTGCTGTAGGTGTAGTTCACCTGGTATTCGAGGCCATGGCTGAGGCGCTGGCGCAGGGTGGACTGCATGGCGTTGTAGTTCATCATCGCGCGCGATTCGGTGATGAGGAGTCCGTTGGGGCCGATGGCCGTCGCAGGAGAAGCGGAGTTCACGCCCAGGTACTGATTGTTGTAGAAGGGCGCGCTGGTCGGATCGCCGTTGACGCGGTACTGATTGACGTTGCCGTAGTCCTCGATGTGCTGGCCCTGTTCGCCGATGTAGCCCGCCTGCAGCGAAAGCGTATTGGTCAGGGCGTACTCGGCGGTCAGGTTCCACTCCTGGATGTACGCCGGCTGGATATTCTGCGGATAGACGTTGAAGGTGCCGCTGAATTGCGTCGTGCCGCCGGTGAATCCTTCTTCGGCGGTTCGAGGAGCGCCGGGATTGCCTGCGGTCGGGGTGACGACGGTGACGTTCACGGCCTGAATGAAGGGGGTGATCGAAGTGAGGCGCTGGTTCGACGAATTGCCTTCATAGAAGCTGGTGGCGCCATAGCCGCCGCGCACGACAAAGCGATCGGTGGCCTGGTACGCAAAGCCGAGACGCGGCATGAACTGATGGAGGCTGGGCTGGTAGCATCCGCGATTGCTGCAGATGCCTGAGCCTGCCGGCGCGCCGATGGGAACGTGGGCCGCGTACTGCACCTGCCCTGTGGTCAGGTCGATGTTGCCGGTTTTATTGTTCTCCTCGACCCAGGGCTCGTCGTACTCGTAGCGCGCGCCGAGATTCAGCGTGATTTGTGGCGTGATCTTCCAGTCATCTTCCACGTAGCCGGCAATGCGCCACTGGCGCTGGCCCACGTTGACGCTGCTCAGCGTGGCTGCGGCCGAGCTGACCTTATCCAGGATGAAGTCGGCGCCGCCGAAACCCGGCGCACCTGGGATCGAGGGATTGCTGGTGAAATTTCCGCTGTATCCCAGGATTCCGAGATAGCCGTTGTTGTTGGCGGTGGGGTAGTTGTTGTGATAGCGCTCGCCCTGCACGCCGGCCGTGATGGTGTGGCGGCCGTGCTGCCAGGTCAGGTCGTCGATATAGGTGTAGGTGTTGTCAATCAAACCGCCGCCGTACACCGGATTGCCAAAGCCGCCGACCGGGCCGTTGATGCCCTGGTAGGTAAATCCGGCGAAGCTCTGATTCGGGAATGGAATGCCGATTTTCTGGTCGCCGCTGTCGCCGAAGACGCCCGTCGTGTCGATTGGGAAATTTTGCGCCCACACCGTGCGTGTAAAGCCCACGTGCAGGGAGTTAATCAGGTTGGGCGTGAAGGTGTGCACCCAGTTCGCCCCGAAGAGTTTGGTCGGATAGTTGTTGACGCCGGGAAATTCGATCGCCAGCACCGGAGTCGATCCGTCGTAGGCGGTTCCCATGGTGTAGAAGCCGGTGATCTTGTCGCGGGCGCTGAAGTCGTATTCGATCTTGATGTCGCCCTGATTGTTTGCCTTGTAGCTGCGCGTAGGTCCCTGATAGTCGTTGGCAATCAGGCCGTCAGTGCCCTTCGCGTTCGGCAGCGGATAGAGCTTCTGATTGGCAAACAGGAACTGCGCAACGGGATTGTTGACCTGCAAGCCCATGTCGCCGGCATAAGGCGCGAAGTCGTTCTGCGGGTCGTACAGCTGAATGCCGTAGTTCGCCAGCACATCGGAGAAGTTGCCGGTCCGCTCGTTCGCGGTAAAGACGCTGGCCTGGCCGGTGCCGCCGGTGTGATACCGGGAGCCGAGATAATCAAAGAAGAAGAACAATTTGTCGCGCTTGATAGGCCCGCCCAGCATGCCGCCGAACTGCGATTCAGAAAACGGGCTGATGGCAATCTGCGGGTTCGCGTGATTGTTTTGCCAGGAGTTGGCATTCATCCGGTAATCCTGAACAAACCCGTAGGCCGATCCGTGAAAGTCGTTGGTTCCGCTGCGCAGCACCAGCACCACGTCGCCGCCGTTCACGTTGCCGTAGTTGGCGGGCGCGTTGGCGGTCATCACCTGCATCTGCGCCAGGGCTGCGGGAGCGGGGCTGTAGGAGATGAGGTTGTTGAACGTCTCGTTCATGTCAATGCCTTCAAGCGTGTAGTTATTCGCCTGGGCGCGGTTGCCGTTCATGTTCGGCACATCGGTGAAGTAAGTGCTGCGCTCGATGAATGTGGGACCGGCGGTGCCCGCTGTGTCAATGGCGCCGGGCATGTAGAGGGTGAGCGCAGAGAAATCCTGGCCGTTCAGCGGGAAATTCGAGATCGTGTTCGCCGTGAAGGTGCTGCTGATGGTCGGGTCGCTCGTGTCCAGAATGGGAGCGGCCGCATTCACGTTCACCGTCTCGCCCGCGGAGCCGACGCGCAGCTTCACATTGAAGTTGGCCGTAGCGTGGATCTCGAGCGAGAAGACCGGCAGCGCTTCCTTCGCGAAACCGGCAGCCGTGACGGTGACCTGATAGCGCCCGATGGGCAGGTAGTCGATGCGAAAGACGCCGTCGTCGTTCGTCTTTGTCGGCGTATTGACGCCCGTCTCGACGTTGTGAGCCACCACGCTGGCGCCGGCAACGACCGCGCCGGTGGGGTCAGTGACCTGGCCGGTGATGGACTGGATGACGGTCTGGGCCATCGCGGTAGTGAGCGACAGGCACAGACTGAGCGCGGTTCCCCAAACCAACCGGCGCAAATTCGTGGTCATGGTTACTCTCCTCTGTTGTTGCGTGGAAGATTGATTTGGCTCCCGCAGCCAGGGACGGGCAGGTCGCATGTGCGGCATTCGAGAGCGTGGTGCAGAGCAATGGCCTCGCAGGCATTCCCCGAGGTGTTCCGATCCAGCCGGCAGCCTTCCCATGCAGGAAAGCAGTCTTCGGGGTTGCGCACCTTAAGCTATCACTGGTTGATCATTGTGTCCATAAAAATGATCAAATGGCGCATTTCCTGATCATTTTTCGCCAGATTGGCGGCTGACCTGCTTGGATGGGTGGTTCTCGGCTTGCGGGAGATATCTCGCAGGAATTGAAGAGTTTGGGGGGCTGAACGCGCGTCTGAGGACGTTCACGATCGGCTGAGTTACTTCTGATCGATTTCGAAGAGCTGAAACTCGCGAATCGCGGCAGCATCCGTGCTCGAGAGGATATCGAGGCGCACGCGGCTGGCCGTTACCTCGGGAAAGATGTCGATCTTCTCGTGCCCGATGGCCTGGGCGGATGCGACCGCACGCCACGCGCCTCCCGTCCACACTTCGATAGCGTACTTTTCGACGCGTTGGCCGTCGTTGAGCCATTCCATCGTGAGCGCGCGGTTGAAGGTCACGGGCCTGGCGAAATCGACCTCGAGCGCAGCGTGATGCGAGCCCGATGGCGCCGGCCAGAACGTGTCGGGATTGCCGTCGAGAGCGGCGGCCTTGTCCGCAGCGATGGGCGCATGATCCAGCGCCAGGTTATGGGCGTAGCGCGCGTGCAGCGCCTGGCCGAATTCGGTGAGCCGCGCTACGTCGGCCTCGGGCAAAAGGCCGCGGCGATCGGGAGCGAGGCCGAGCATCAACTGCGCACCGCGCCCCACGGTGTCGTCCCAGGTGGTGAGCAGCTCGTCGACACTCTTGAGGGTGGATTCGTCGTTGGGATGCCAGAACCAGTGCTGTGCGTGCAGCGGCGTGTCGGCTTCGACGGGACGCCAGCGGACCATGCCGTGGCGGTCGATCACGTCCCAGTCTTCGTAGGTGACGCGGCCGTCTTCGTTGCCCACCCAGCGCACATCGCCGTAGTCAAACAGGCCCGTATCAGCGAAGACGACGGTGTTCGGCTGATACGTGCGCAGCGTCTCGATGATCTTCGCAAAGTTGTAGACGTGACCTTCGCTGCCCGCGCCGTCGAGCCATAACTCCACGAGGTCACCGTAGTTCTGCGCCAGCTCGGCCAGCTCGGCGTTGTAGTAGCGGTCGTAGGCGGCGGAGTCTTTGTAGCGCGGATCGTGGCGATCCCAGGGGGATAGATAGACGCCGAATTGCAGGCCATATTTGTGCGCCGCGCGGGCCACATCGCCCACCACATCGCCCTTGCCGTTTTCCCAGGGACTGGCCTTGACGCTGTAATCGGTCTGCGCGGTGGGCCAGAGGCAGAAGCCGTCATGATGCTTGGCGACAAGGACCACGTAGCGCGCGCCGGCAGCTTTGATGGCGCGCATCCACTGGTCGGGATCGAACTGCGTGGGATTGAAGACCGAGGGGCTCGCCGCGCCGTCGCCCCACTCGCGGTCGAGGAAGGTGTTGGTCGAGAAGTGGATGATGACGCCGAACTGGAGATCCTGCCAGGCGACTTGCTGCGGCGAAGGCTTCGCGTCGATGAAGTTTTGGTTCTGCGCGTGCGCGGAGCGGGTCCCGACGATGAGCGTCAGGAGGGCAAGAGCCACCATGGCAGCCGACCACGCGGTGAGAGTTCGCATCGCGGTCGCCGTCATACAGCCAGGACTTCGAGGCCGCCGGCTTTGAATCCTGCGAGCGCGTCGGGGGCGATGCCGGTGTCGGTTACCAGGATGTCAATTTCGGTCGCCGGGCAGATGAGGGCGGGGCTCACCATGCCGATTTTGCTGGAGTCGGCCACGACGATGACCTGCTTGGCCTGGCGGACCATGGCGCGAAAGACCGCAGCCTCATCGGGCTCGATGGTGGTGGCGCCGCGCTGGACGTCGATGCCGCAGACACCGATGAAGGCCTTATCCATAAAGACGCCGTTCAGCATCTCGATGGCCGTGGGACCGGTGAGCGAAAACGCGCCTGCCCAGCGCATGGTACCGCCGGTGAGCGTGACGTTGAGGGCGGGCTGATTGCTGAGTTCCATGCCGATGTTCACGGCGTTGGTGATGACGTGGATGGCGTTGCGGTGGCGGATGCAGCGGGCCACCTGGGTGGGCGTCGTGCCGGCGGTGAAGCCGACGGTGTCGTGCTCGCGAATCAGTTCGGCCGCGGCGACGGAGATGCGGCGCTTCTCCTCGGCAAAGCGCGCCTCGCGCACGTGGTAGGAGGAGTCAAAGCGGAAGGCCTCGTACTGCATCTGACCGGCCAACCGCGCGCCGCCGTGGGTGCGATGCACCAGGTTGCGCTCCTCGAGCCGCACCAGATCGCGGCGCACGCTGGGCGCGGAGGTGTCGAGCACGCTCACCAGCTCGTCGACCGAGGCATTGCCCCGCTGCAGCAGAATCTGCAGGATTCTCTTTCCCCGTTGCTCGGTCTTGATGGACATGGAAACGCGGAACCATTATCGCGGTTCCGCGGGAATCTGCAAAACGGGACGCGCGGCGGCGTTGTCAATGCGGATGCGGCGCCGGCAAAGCGTGACTCATGGGTGCTCCGAAATTCGGCCTTGCGCGCGGTGCCTGGGTGGTTTTGAATCGGAACGCAGATCGACTCCATGAAAACGCTCCGGTGCAGTGCCTGGATTTTCTTTGTCATTGGGCTGCTCGTTCATTCGGGCGCGATGCTTTCGCAGCTGAAGGCGCAAAGCGCGAGCAACGCGCAGGCGAATTTCTCCGTGGCCAGCCGTTTGGTCGTGGTTGATGTGGTGGTGCGCCAAAATGGACAGGCCCATTGCGGTTTGGACCAGCAGGATTTTGAGGTACGCGAGAATGGGCACCCGCAGGCGATCCAGTCGTTCGAGGCGCACTGCGCCAGCGGCGATCGTGCCAGCGCTGCGCCGGCGCAACTGCCCCCGGATACGTATACGGATGTTCCCATCGGCAACCCGTCCGACGCGATCAACGTGCTGCTGCTTGACGGGCTGAATACGCGCGCGCGGGACGAGATGCGCGCGCGCCTGCAGATGATTGCGGCTCTGCGAACGCTGCCCCCGGGGCGGCGCATCACGATTTTCACGCTGGGCTCGCGGCTGCGGATGCTGTCGGGGTTCACGACGGATACGAACACACTCGTGCACGCGCTGGACGGCCTCAAATCGCTGCAAACCTCAGCGATGCTGTTGCCGGAACAGGAAAAAGCGGATGAAGAGGAGCTGGTCGATCAAATCAGGCTGATGCCTGGCGGCGCGGAAACTGCGGAGGAAACGGCAGAGTTTCTCAATACGACCGACAACCAGCAGACGGGCGATCGTATTGCGGCGACACTGGAGGCTTTTCAGCAACTGGCGCGGTACCTGGAGGGGATTCCGGGGCGGAAGAATCTGCTCTGGTTTTCCGGATCGTTTCCGCTCACGACCTTCCAGTCGGTTGAGATCCTGGCGGGTTTCGGGCACAGCCCATCGACCAGAGTTACGACGAGCGGGTGAGACGAACGGCCGACCTGCTGGCCGAGGCGCGCGTGGCGGTCTATCCGGTCGATGTGCGGGGGGCGATTACCGAGCCGATCTACGATCTGCGGCAACAGGGGAGCATCGCTGTCCAGGAAATTCTCGCCAACGAGCAGCAGGACGCGCTGCATCGCATCGCCGAGCGCGGCACGCTGGATGCTGTGGCGCAGGAAACCGGCGGCCGGGCGACCTACGAGAGCAATGACCTGGCGAGGGCCATGGCCGGAGCAATCGAAGATGGTTCGAACTACTACGCGATCGCGTATGCGCCGGCCGATACGAAATTCAACGGGTCCTGGCGGAAGATTCAGGTGACCGTCAGCACCAGGCCGGCGAAAGGCAAGTACGAGCTCGACTACCGCAAAGGGTATTTTGCGGTGGCGGATCAGCAGCCGGGCGGCGGGGCTGGGCCGAATAACAGCTTTGCATCGGCCATGCGCGAGGGGGCGCCGTCTTCGTCGCAGGTTCTGTTCGACGTACGAGTCACGGCGGAGGCTGGCGGCGCTCCGGCAGGAAAAATCGCGACGCAGAATGCGAAATTGCAGAACCTAGCCGCCCGCTACCGTCTGGACTACGCGGCAGATCTGAAAGACATGGATCTGAGCGCAGACGCGGACGGAAATCACGCGGGCGAACTGATCGTCCAGGCCGTCGCGTACAACCATGATGAGCTGGTGGTGAACTCAGCCGAGGATGCGTTCCGCTACCAGCTGAATCCGCAACAGTGGGAGCAGGCAAAGGCGAAGGGCCTGCAGATCCACCAGCAGATCGATGTGCCGGCGGGAGACCTTTTCCTGCGCATGGGGATCTGCGACCTCGTTTCGGGCCACATCGGCACGGTGGAGATTCCGCTGCACGTGAGGGCCGCGCCACAAAACGCGAAGAGCGTCGACGACGCGCGGTAAGCGCTGAGGTGCGGAACCATCAGCGCGGTTCCGCGGGAATCAGGAAAACGCGCTCCCGCCGCCGCGAAGTCTGCGCCGCCTGAATGAGCCGGGGCCATCGGATCGAAGTGGAAGGCAAATTTCGCGAACCACGCCGCTCAGCACCGCAGCCCCAGCCGCAGCGGGAAGTCCTCTTCGTCATCGTCCGCGTCAATCTGCTGCAGGTGCCCGGCGATGAGCGCGCGATGTTTCCAAAGCAAAAACCCGTGGAGGAAGCAGGCGATGCCGGCGGCGACGGCGAGGTGCGCCCAGGTGGCTTCGAACACCGGCTCGAGGGCGATGGTGAACATCACGATGGCGGGAAAGAAGCCTAAGTATGGAATCAGGAGCAGCGCAAAATTGGCGGCGGAATTGGGCTTCGCCCCGGTGAACGGGATCGTCTTCACGCTGAGGAAGAACGCGTCGGTGAGCAGGACGCTGAGCGCGATGGCCATGAACACCTGGCCGGTTGCGAAGCGCAAGGTGTGGAGGGATAGCGGCTCCGCGATGCAGGCCCACGCGGCCGCGCCCAGGGTAAGCAGCAGCGTCCACATCAGGACCCAGCGCCGCGCCGCCTGCACATGCGGCAGGCCGGGTTTTCCTGACGCGACGCGGAAGACCCATCGCCCACGCTGGTCGGCGGGCGCGAGAAAGGTGCTGCGCAGGCCGGAGACGGTCCAGAACGCGACGATGGGGATGGCCGCGCGCAGGCCATCGGGGGAGAAGACGAGGCCGATGTGCCCGTGACCCATGGGCATCCGCATCACCGCCGCGAAGACCAGCGCCGCGCCTGCGCCTCCGTACATGACCAGCACCATGCGATAGCGCGGAACACGCAGCAGATTTTGCCCGATGAAGTGCCACACCGCGCGGCTCTCCGGGCGGGGCACCAGAGTATGGTGCAGCAGCCCGTGGGCAGGAACGGCGGCCAGGTTCTGCCTGTCGCGGCGCGCTGCGCCTTCCAATAAATCCTTCGTTCGGCGCCACCACGCGAGCGGATAGGTGGCGCAGGCGAGCGCGATGGCTATGGCGGTCGCCGCAAGGCCGGTGCGGGCCAGCGCGGCCAGCACCGGCGGCGTGGCAGGACCATCCAGAATGCGCTGGTAGATGCCGAGGAACCACAGCGGCGGAAACCAGAACAGCCGCGGATTGCCGGATTGCAACAGTCCGTGGAGCGCGCCGGAGACGGCTCCGTAAGCAAACAACGCGGTCAACAGGGCCATGACGGCGATGCCCTGGAGAACAAGAGAGATCCTGCGAAACAGGCGGTCGCCGAGCAGCGCGAGCAACATTCCTTCCAGAGCCAGAAAGCCCGCCGCGCCAAAAAGCCCGCTGAGGCCGACAGCCGCGATGTGCGCTGCTAAAAATCGGAAAAGATGCGGCGGATCGATTGCTGCCGGCAGCACGATGACGGCGAGGAAATTCGCGTCGAAGATGGCAGCGGCGCTCAGGATGAAGATGGCGGTGACGCGCGCGCGAAAGAGCCGGCTGCTCCGCACCGGCAGCGAGGAGAGCACAAAGACGTCGAGGAGGTCGGGAAAGAACAGATCCCACTCGAAGAGGGTCACCAGACCCATTGCTGTGAGCGAGTAGAGAACATAGAAGTAGTGGTCGCCGGCCTGATCCCAGTAAGAGCGGACGATGTGGGGCAGGTGGTACGGGGTGTAGAGATAGAGGGCGAGCACCAGGCCGGGGACGCCGATCGCGCACGCGGCCTGCACCAGCCGCGTCTTCGCGTCACCTTCCTGCGAGGCCATTTCGCTGGTGAAGAACCGCTCGAAGAAGTGGCGCACCAGGGTGGCGAACTGCGTGGGCTGGTTCGCCTCAGCCGGCTCGGCCCGTGCCAGCACTTCAAGCGAGAGCACGGCCGCCCGCTCGCGCTTTTCGGTTTGCTCGGCGGCCGGCATCAAGCCATCCTCATCACGTCCACCAGCTCGCGCGCGGCGCTGCGCGTGTCCTGCTGGCGGACCAGCTGGGAGAAGACTCTTTCTAGGGTCGGCAGTTGCATCAGCGTGGTCAGCTGGGACGGCGGCGCGTCGGCAAGGATCTTGCCCTCGGCGATCACGATCACGCGATTACACAGTTGCTCCACGATTTCCAGCACGTGGGAGATGTAGAGTACAGCCTTCCCGGCCGCGGCCAGTTCGTGCAGCAGATCGCGAAAGAGGCGCGCGGAGAGAACGTCGAGCCCGGAAAGCGGCTCGTCGAAAACGAACATGCGCGGGTCGTGCATGAGCGCTGCGGCCATGAGAACGCGCTGGCGCATGCCTTTCGAGTAGACCGTCATGGGCGAGAAGCGCCACGACTCGAGGCCGAGCAGGCGCAGCAGGCCTTCGGCCTTTTCCTGGATCAATCGCTCGCGCATGCCGCGCAACCTTCCAACCAGCTGCAGGTACTCGATCGCGGACATCCAGGTATACAGGTGAGCTTCTTCGGGGATGTAGCCGAGCGTCGCGCGCCACGCGATCAGGTTGTCGTGGATATCGCGGCCCTCGAAGAGCACGCGCCCGTCGTTGGGACGCAGGAGGCCGGTGATGATTTTGACGGTCGTCGATTTGCCCGCGCCATTCGGGCCCAGGAAACCGACGATCTCGCCCGCTCCGACGGTGAAGCTGACGTCGCGGATGGCGGGAAGGCCGCGGTAACTCCGGGAAAGGCGCTGCAACTCGAGCATGGGGAGTCCGGCCGGAGTGGTCACGGCTGACCCCTATGTAGCATACTGCTTTTGTGGATGTCAACAGAATGCTACATAGGGTACAATGGCTGCCATGCGAATCGAGGCCAGGCTTTCGCACACCGCCGCGATGATCCTGCAGGCGATCCATGCCGGCCAGATCTACGGTTTCAGCGTGATGTCGATGACGGGGCTGCCCAGCGGCACGGTTTACCCCGCGATGCGCCGGCTGGAACGAGACGGGCTGATCCTTTCCAAATGGGAGCAGCAGTCGATTGCCGATGCCGAGCAGCGGCCGCCGCGCAAGTATTACCGGCTGACGCGCACGGGCAAGGCCACGCTGGAGGCGGTTTATCAGCGCTATCCGCTGCTGGAGAAGTTGATCCCGTCGCCGGAGGAGGAGCAGGTATGAAGCCGTTGGCGGCCGCTCTTCTGCCGATGCTCGTGGTGCGGATTGCCGCCTTGCTCCTCCCGCGCAGGGAGCGCGACGACTGGGTGGCAGAATGGGCGGGGGAGCTGTGGGCGGTTCAGGAGAGCGGCACGGACCGGGGAGCGCTGGACTTCAGCCTGGGCGCGTTTCGCGATGCTCTGCTTTTACGAAGGGATCGTGTCAGCCGGCGCATGATTGCCGCGTGCGCCGCCGGATCGATGGCGCGCTGCCTCCTGGGGCTTGCAGTGCTGGCATTCGCGGGGATAGCAGCCTGCTGGTGGCTTCCCGGCGCACGGGCTACGCTGTCACCGCTTCCCTATCGCAATGCCGGTGACCTTGTGCTCATCACCCGGTACGGGGATCCAGGCGGGCAAAAGCCAAGCATCCGGCTGAGCGAATACAGAGAGTGGACGACGAATACCGCCGGACTCTACTCGCGGCTGGCTTATTTCGCACCGGAAACCGCCCAGGTCCATTTGACGCATCACTTGTCGCCGCATCTGCGCCTGGCCGTTGCCAGCGGCGATCTGCTCGATACGCTGCAGCCTGCAGATGGGATGTCCGCGGCCGGATTGCGGCCGGCTTCGGGCGCGAGGCTGGTTCTCAGCCGGTCAGCATGGTCGCGCTGGTACCGCAGCGATCCAGGAATCTTTGGCCGCGAGGTCACCGTTCGCGGGCAGACGGCGGTGGTTGCGGGGGTCATGCCCAAGAGCGACTGGCGGCTGCCGGTTTCAGTGGACGCGCTCCTGCTTGAAGATCCACTCGGCATGAACCAACTGGCGCCCACACTGCGCGGCTTCGTGGTTGCGCGTATTCGCGACTCGGCCTTTCCGCCGCCGCGCGCCGGATGGCGCTCCATGGTGGAGACGCGGGAAGACGTGGTGTACCGCTACGGGTGCCTTTCGCTGGACAGCATTGTCACGGAACCGTTGTTCACCTTCGCCTGCTGCGTCTTACTGGCTTTGCTGGTGCTTCCTGCGATTACGGCGCTGTCGCTGGGAGACTATCCGCTCTCGCGTGAGCCGCTGCGGCGCCTGCTGGTGGTGCGGCGATGGCTTTTTCTTGCGCTCAAATTTGCTCTGGTGCTGGCCATGGTGAGCTCGTGGTCGACAGCGATTGCCTTTGGGCTGGTAACCCGCGATCTTTCGGCGGCAGCGGGGCTGCAGGCGCTGCTGTCTTTTGTACCGCTGCTGTTTGGTTTCCGGTGGATTCTGCAGGATCAGAGGCGCCGCTGCCCGGTCTGCCTGCGGCGGCTGTCGAACCCGGCGCGCGTCGGCCAGGCTTCCTGCAACTTCCTGAGCTGGTGCGGCATTGAACTCATTTGCGCGAGCGGCCACGGATTGCTGCACATTCCGGAGTTGCCGACGAGCTGGTTCGGTACGCAGCGCTGGCTGTGCCTGGACTCGTCGTGGCTGTGTCTCTTCGCGGAGCCGACGGCGCCGGTGGAGATGATCCGGGGTTGATCTGCGAGGCGGGAACCGTGGTCAGGCGGCTTTCTTTGCCTATCGGTCTTTCTCGATCCGCTCGTGGAGCAATTCTTTCGCGCGCTCGAGTTCTTTCCGACGCGAGGCGCTCAGCCCTTTGCCGGCGCGATTGATGAAGTAGGTCAGCATGCGCATGCCAGAACCGGGGCCTTTGGGCGAGACTTTCTTTGACGCGAGCGATCGCGCAATGACGGACGCGCGTTTCGTAAACAGATCTTTCGGTGGATGGGTCGAGTCGGTAGTCACGGTGCGGACCCACCTTCTCTGGGGACGCGCCTTCCTGGCGCCGCGGGAGCGAGCGCTGCTCGACTTGTTTGCCGCGCCTGCCTTCTTTGCCGCGGATTTTCTGGCCGTCTTGTGCGCCGCGCTTTTCCTGGTTGTCATCGACACCCCCCCGCACCCGGGGCGTTCCGCGCGCGAGCTCAGTGACGCTTGAAGTACTGCACGGCGCGCTCGTGGTCTTTTGCTTTCTCCCTGGAAGAGAACGTGCCGAGGTTGCGGCGCTTGCCGGTAGAGGGGTTCTTCTTACGCGAATAGAGGCGATATTCTCCGGATTTGAGTTTGCGGATCATACAAAAATGGATGCGTTCACGTGGCGCGAACGTCGCCTGACCGGGCGGTTGGGCCTATGCGTTGCGGGACTGCGCCATAGACGACCTGGTTCAATGTTTGTGCTTGTGCTCCTCCAGATCCGCCACCTGTTCGCCGGCCAGCAGAAATCCGCCGACTCCATAGTTGTAGCTGGAGCCGGGCAGATAATGGGCGGGGGCAGCGCCGGTTTGCTGGATGTTACCGAGGCGGCCATCGGCGTAGATTTGGTCGACCAGGCCGCGCCATGCCTTCGCGATCGCAGGCAGGTACGTGGTGCGTTCGAGAAGTCCCTGGTTCACGCCCCACGCCAATGCAAAGGTGATCAACGCGGAGCCGGAGACCTCCGGCTGGGGATAATCGGTGGCGTCGAGCAGATCGGAGTGCCACAGGCCGCTCGCCGGATCCTGCAGGGCAGAAATGGCGGCGGCCATCTCGCGCAGTTGATTCTCATAGAAAGCGCGATTCGGCTCGTCTTTGGGCATGTACTCGAGTGTGCGCGCGAGTCCGCCCATCACCCAGCCATTGCCGCGCGACCAGAAGACGGGGTTCCCGCGCTCGTCCCTGGCATGGAGGAAGGTAACGTCGCGGTAGTAGAGGTGGCGCTGCGGATCGTAGAGGAGGTTGGACGTTTCGCGCCAGTGGCGGTCGACGTATTCCAGATACTTTGGGTCGTGCGTCACGGCGTTCATCCGCGTCCAGACGGGCGGCCCCATGAACAGGGCGTCGCACCACCACCAGGGAATCTGCGCCTGGTTTTTCGGGATGGCGGCGTCGGCGCCGGCGGCCAGGCCGTCGAGGGCGGCGCGCGTGGGCGCTACTTTCTCTGGCGCCGGCGCGAGCATGTCGAGTTCGAGATAGGTTTGCGCCACACTCTGATCGTCGGCGTTGGGGTTGTCGGAACGAAGTTGCCAGTGGAACTTTTCCGCCATCGCATTCATGGCGTCCCGGTACGCCGGATCGTCGAGAGCACGCGACGCCGCCATGAATCCCGTGTAGAGCACGTTCCAGGTCCAGGTGCGGTCGAAGAAAGGCTGCGAGCGTTCGAGCTGCCACGCCGCGACTTTGCGCATCGCGGCGCGCACGGCCTCGGGCTTCAGCGACGGCGACAGCTTTGCTTTTGGACCTGGATTGGCGGGAGCATCGCCGAAATGCTCGGCGATGTCGCGGTCGATTCCCTGCTGTTCCTGAGGCGTGATGGTTTGGCCGGCAACCTGCCCGGCGCTTCCGGCCAGAGCGGCGAGCAGGAGGGACAGGCCAACAGCGCGGAGAAGCACGAGGGGACTCGGACGCGGCGTCATCGCCCTCCATGCTAACGCGCCGTAATCGTAACCGTCCCGGTTGCGAAGTTTTCTGTTGACAAGCGTTCGGCGGCTCGCATACCGTCGCGCGTTGCACCAAACTGGCCTTCCCTTCACGTCCGCCTCCGGAACCCCGGAAGGGCCGCGGAGGGTCGAACAGTAGCCTCCAAGTTGTCTCCGAGTGCCGCCGCAAGCGGCACTCTTTTTGTTTCCGGGGGCGATGGGAGGAAGTGGGACTTTGGATACGGCACGAAAGTCACCTCCATCCGTGCCCGGAATGTTTCGAAATGGGACAGTTCTCCCTCCCGCAGGGGCGCGATCGTCCTACAATCGGGAACATGAAGTCCGCAGATGTGGCGATTGCGGGAGGCGGCATCATCGGCCTGGCGACCGCTCTGGAACTGGCAGCGGGCGCGCAAAAGGTCACAGTTTTCGACCGCGGCGAGGCGATGTCGGAAGCTTCTCGCGCCGCAGCGGGCATGCTGGCAGGAACCGACCCGGAGAATCCTGCCGAACTGTGCGCACTGGCCCGCCTGAGCCTTTCGCTCTATCCGGATTTCCTCGCTCGCGTGGAGCAGCTTTCCGGCAAAAGAGTCCCTATTCGCACGAGAACCGCGCTCCAGGGCTCGAAAGTCCTGCCCGCCGGCGCGAGCGGACTCAGTGATTGCGAAGTGCAGGAACTGGCTCCCGGTGCGGATACCAGCGGCTGGAAGTTTTGCCTTCTCGAAGAACTCAGCTTCGATGCCTGGGACCTGGCCGAGGCGCTGCCTGCCGCCGCACGCGCCGCGGGGATCGAAGTGCGCGAGCACACGCCGGTCGCCGGGGTGTCGGCGAAGACGGGCGGCGTCGAGCTGAACACAACCGCCGGTCCGTTTGCAGCCGGCAGCTTTCTGAACGCAGCCGGAGCGTGGGCTTCCACCCTCCACGGCAGCGTCCCGGTTCAGCCCCGCAAAGGCCACATGCTCACGGTGGAGCTGCCTGGCTCAAGGCAGATGCGCTGCGTGCTGCGCACGCCGAAGGTCTATATCGTTCCGCGCGGCGAGGGACGCTACACCATCGGGTCGACGCTCGAGAATGCCGGTTTTGACAAGGAAGTTTATGCCGATCAGATCGCCGGCCTCTACCATAAGGCCTGCGAGCTGTGGCCTCTGCTGCGCGACGCTCGCATCGCCGAAACATGGGTGGGATTGCGACCTGCGTCGCAGGACGGCCTGCCGATTATCGACCGGACCGCCGAAGGCATCTGGGTTGCGACCGGCCACTTCAAAAATGGCATCATGCTGGCTCCGGGGACGGCGCGCGCGGTGAGCGCGTGGATGACGGGACGGCCATCCCCCGTCGATCTCCTGCTGTTCCGGGCCGGGCGCTTCGGCGCTCAAACCCCCTCGCCGCTGCAACGCGCCGCTCACCCCAGACCGGCTCCGTCGGTCTCACTTTCGTAACGGGAACTCCAGCCTGCGGCTGCGCCATCCGGTGACAGCTGCTTTTCGCGTAAGCTATAAGGTTGGAAATTGAGCACGGACGTGTGCTGCCACGGTCTGTGGGGTTAGAAAATCTCCCCTTCGCTGCATCGCGTGGCACACGGGCGGCATCCCGGTAATCGGAATCATCTTCCCGTATTTTTGGGGCGAAGGGCGAAAAAGGATATGGCAACAGCGACGGTGGTCAAGGGACTGGAAGGCATAGTAGCCGCCAATTCGGGCATCTGCTGGATCGACGGCTATGCCGGAGTGCTGGCGTATCGCGGCATCGATATTCACGAACTGGCGGAACACTCCACCTTCGAGGAGATCACCTATCTGCTGTGGCACGGCCACCTGCCGAACCGCTCAGAGCTCGAGGATTTCACGGGCAAGCTGACCGAATCGCGCCGCCTTCCCGCAGAGATTTACAGTCTGCTGCGAACCTTTCCGAAGACCGCAACCCCGATGGAGGTGCTGCGCACTGCCGTCTCTGCTCTCAGCTTCTATGATCCCGCGGAAAGCGCAGTGGATCATGACTCCAATGTGCGCAAGGCGTTCGCGCTGACTGCGCAGCTGCCGATGCTGGTGGCAGGCTTCGATCGCATCCGCAAGGGCAACCAGCCGATCGAGCCGGACCCTGCGCTCGCCCACGCCGCCAATTTTCTGTGGATGCTGCACGGCACGAAGCCTATTCCGGCCGCCTCTAAGACATTCGACATCGCCCTCATTCTGCATGCCGATCATGAGCTGAATGCGTCGACGTTTGCCGCGCGCGTGATTGCCGGCACCATGGCGGATATCCATTCGGCCATTACCGGAGCGATCGGCGCGCTCAAGGGACCCCTGCACGGCGGAGCAAACGAAGAAGTGATGAAGATGCTCTTTCAGATCGCGCGGGAAGGCGGCGATCCGGTTGATTACGTGCGCAGCCTGCTCGCGCAGAAGAAGAAGGTCTTCGGGTTCGGCCATCGCGTCTACCGGACGGAGGATCCGCGCGCCACCCACCTGCGCCGCATGTCAGAACAGCTGAGCCGCGACTCGGGCAATACAAAGTGGTTTGAGATGTCCCGGCGCATTGAGGACTTCGTAAAGAATGAGAAGAAGCTGAACGCCAACGTGGATTTTTACTCGGCTTCGACGTATACCACGCTGGGCATCGACCTCGATCTCTTCACGCCCATCTTCGCCGTCAGCCGCATCGCGGGTTGGACCGCGCACGTGATCGAGCAGCTCGATGACAATCGGCTGATTCGGCCGCGCGCCGAGTACACCGGACCGGAGTATCCGGTGAAGTACGTACCGATGAATCAGCGCGTGTAGACGTCAAACTGCCGGGTGTTCTCCGGGCTCGCGCACGGCCGAGGCAGGCATGTCGAGCGGGACTTGCGGCTCACGCCGGCGCTTCGGCTTCCAGGCCGCACCGGTGAAGGGCGAGGGCGACCGCCTTCCCCACCACAGCACCATCGCGATGGCCATGATGAGGAGCAGGGGAAGAATGAGCACGCTGCCTTCCGGGCCGGTGGCGCCTCCGCTACCCAGCACGCTGCCCACGGGATGCTCCTGGAGGAGATGGCCTCGCGTCACCATGCCGCTGTCAGCGGTGCCATAGAAATACGATTGGCCCCAATCCCAGGCAGCGTGGAAACCTACCGCCCACCACAGCGAACCGGTGTACCAGAGGCTCAGGCAGAAGACGAGCCCCACGCCGACGACGGAGGCCAGGCCCACCAGCGACTCGCCTTGGTTCAGGGTGTGGGTAAGCCCAAACGCCGACGCCACCAGCAGCGCACCCCACCAAAATCCAATGCCGCGCGTCAGCGTGAACTGCGCGTATCCCCGAAAGAGCGACTCCTCGAAAAAGCCGGCCAGGAGGAATGCCGCGCCCCACATGGCAGCATCGGCCAGGGCCTGGCCGGCGGGCATGGAACCGCGGCCGAGGGCTAAATAGCCCAGTTTCCAGAGCGTGAGCACGAGGGCCGAGATCGCGACAAATCCCCATACCAGGCCGGAGAAAAATCGGGTTGCGCGCGCTTTGCCCTGAAATCCGTATGCCATGAGCGGCCGACGCTCGATCTTTGCCAGAATCCAGGTTGCGATCAGCGCGGGAATGGTATTTCCCAGCTCAAACAGAATGCCGACTCGCGGCGGCATTGGTGTTCCCTCATGCCAGTGCAGCGCCGGGATGAGGACCCACTGCGCTGCCAGGGTGAGCAACAGCCAGATCGCGACGAAGAGGAGAACGCCCCAGCCCGCGCGGAGGCCGTTAGGACCGACGAACACCCATCCCAGATCGTGGGGCCGCGAGACATCCGGGACAGTCGCAGGCGGAACTCCGGCCGCAGGCGAACTGTCAGGAGCGGGTTCGTGCTGGATTTCGCTCAAGCAGCCTCTCTCCGAGCTTACTGCGCCATCGCGTGCTCGAGCGCATGGCCTACGCGGAAGACCATTCCCTCGTCGAAGTGGCGCCCAAGAATCTGCATGCCGATCGGCAAGCCCTCGCTTGACTGCCCGCATGGAACCGACACGCCGCAGATGCCTGCCAGGCTGGCTGTCACCGTGTAGATGTCGGCCAGGTACATCGATACCGGATCATCGGATTTCTCGCCGATACGGAAGGCGGGGGTCGGGGCAGTCGGCGTGACAATCGCGTCGACCTCGCGAAACGCGGCCAGAAAATCGTCGGTGAGGAGACGCCGCACCTGTTGCGCTTTGCGGTAGTAGGCGTCGTAATAGCCGTGGCTCAGCACATAGGTGCCGAGCAGGATGCGCCGCTTCACCTCAGCGCCGAATCCCAGATCGCGGGTGCGCCGGTACATCGCAGCCAGCGTGTCCGATTGCGGCGCGCGCAATCCGTAGCGGACGCCATCGAACCGTGCCAAATTGGCGCTGGCCTCGGCGGTCGCGATCACATAGTAGGTTGGGATCGCATAACGCGTGTGCGGCAGTGAAATGGGGCGAATCTCGGCGCCCGCCGCGCGCAGCCGTTCGATGCCGGCCTCGATGGCAGCGCGGACTTCGGCGTCCAGGCCTTCAGCAAAGTACTCCCGCGGAACGCCCAGCTTCATGCCGGCCACTCCCCGATCCAGATCTGCCGAGTAATCCGGAACCGGCAAAGGCGATGCCGTCGCGTCCATGGGATCGTAGCCGGCGATGACGCCCAGCACCGTCGCGGCATCGCGCACGCTGGCGGCGAAGGGCCCGATGCGGTCGAGCGACGAGGCAAAGGCGATCAGCCCATAGCGCGAAACGCGTCCGTAGGTGGGCAACACGCCAACCACCCCGCAGAACGACGCCGGCTGCCGGATGGAGCCGCCGGTATCTGTGCCCAGGGTCGCGATCGCCATCCTCGCAGCTACCGCTGCCGCCGAACCGCCGCTCGATCCTCCGGGAACGCGGTTCAGATCGTGCGGATTGTGCACCGGCCCGAAGGCAGAATTCTCATTCGAGGAGCCCATCGCGAACTCATCGCAGTTCAGCTTGCCGAGAAAAAGCGCGCCTGCGTCGGCCAGCCGCTGTACTGCCGTCGCGGTATAGGGCGGCTGATAGCCTTCGAGAATCCTGGAGCCTGCCGTCGCCGGCATGCCTTCCACGGTCAACACATCTTTAATGCCCAGCGGGACGCCGGCCAGCCTCGGCAACGCTTCGCCCTTCGCGCGCAGATCGTCGATGTGCGCCGCCTGCGCCAGCGCGCGTTCGCGATCAACGGAAAGGAAGGCGTGAATGCGCGCGTCTTCGTCGGCGATGCGGGCCAGGCAGCGTTCCGCAACCGCTGTCGCCTTAGTAGCGCCACTGGCAATCGCGGAGCGGATGTCATCGATGGAACCGAGAGCCGGATTCGTCGCAGCCGTCATCGTTCGATCACTTTGGGGACTTTGAAGTAGACACCATCGGTTTCCGGCGCTGCGGCCATCACGCGGCGGCGGTCGAGGCAGGGCCGGGTGGCATCTTCACGCAGGGCCGAAAGCGTCTCTGACGGAACCTCGTCAGTTTGCGCCAGCGCCTCGCAGCCCTGGGCCATGGGCGGGACGTTTGCCGTGTCCAGCTCGCCCAGTTGCGCCACGTAATCGAGAATGGCGTTCAGGTCACGCCGCATGCGCGGCTCTTCGTCCGGTGTCAGCTCCAGATTGGCCAATTGCGCCACTCGGCGCACATCATCCAGCGACACACGTTCTGCATCCGGCATGGGATCAGTTTAACTTGCGCTTTGGCCCCCCGGTTGTGTTGGGAG
This sequence comes from Acidobacteriaceae bacterium, assembly GCA_049802575.1. Taxonomy (GTDB): domain Bacteria; phylum Acidobacteriota; class Terriglobia; order Terriglobales; family Acidobacteriaceae; genus Palsa-343. The sequence goes on from JBARMS010000169.1 coordinate 20,358, forward strand.
CCGGCGCCCCCGCCGGTTGCAAAAGATGACTGTTGACAGACGCATCCCTATGGATACAATTTGCCCCATACTGACTCATCGACCCGCTCAAAACCCCATGAATACGGTTTGCAAACACCCCCGGGTCCGGGTTGTGGCACGCGAAGACGATGTGGAGTTCGTTGAGTGCCTCGACTGCGGAGAAGTCTTCGACTCTAACGAATTTCGCGATATGGCCATCGAGGAGACGCAGGCCGAAGAAGAAGAAACCGCCTGAGCCCGGCGGTTTTCCGTTGCGACGGCATGGTTCGCCTGCGACTTCGATCGACTCGGCGCTCCCACCCGCACCCTGTCAAGCGCTGCAGCCGCGCAGCACCTCGGCCGGCCGCATGCCCGCGTCGCGCAGCCTACGAATCGACAACGCATCGTGCCGCTTCGCCAGCCGTTCGCCGCGCTCGTCGAGCACCAGCGGGCAATGGAACCACTGCGGCGCTTCCCTTCCCAGAGCGCGATAGAGCAAAATTTGCCTCGCCGTCGACAGCAGCAGGTCCGCGCCGCGCACGACTTCCGTAATCTCCATGGCCATGTCGTCGGCGACCACGGCAAGCTGATAGGCGGGCAAATCGTCGCGGCGCCACACGGGAAAATCGCCGAAATCCTCGCCGGCCACGAAGCGTTGCGGACCGAAATGGCGGTCGTTGAACTCGACGGCCTCGCCATCGGGCACGCGGAATCGCCAGTTCCTGCCGGCCGGGGTGTCGGCTGATCGCTGGGCGTCGTCCTCTTCGGCTACAGGGCGGCAGGTCCCCGGATATATCGGACCCTCGTCGCCTTCCCATCGCACTTCGGTTCTGTTTTCGTGGGGGGCCTGGGCTATGCGGCTGAGCTCCTTCCGAGAGCAGTGGCAGGGGTAGAGATATCCTCCCTGCGCAAGCTGCCGCCAGGCGGAAAGATAATGCTCGCGCCGGCGGCTCTGCTCATAAGGCGCGAATGGCCCGCCCATATCGGGACCCTCCTGCCAGGCGATTCCGAGCCAGCGCAGATCTTCGATCATCGCCACGGCGAATTCCGGCTGCGACCGCTGCGGATCCAGATCTTCATTGCGCAGAATCAGTTTCCCGCCTGCGTCGCGCGCCCGGATGTATGCCTGCCAGAAGGTCCGAGCGTGGCCGACGTGGAGCAGCCCGGTGGGCGACGGCGCAATGCGTCCGCGATAGCTGGAACTCACGCGCCCAGTGTATCGTTCGCCCGGGCGCTGATCAGACCGCGATCTGCTCCGGCGCCGCGGCTTCTGCTGCGGCGCGCAAGTTTCCGGCGTACCACTCAACGGTGCGGCTCAGCCCCTCTTCGAAACCGACTTCCGGCTGGTAGCCGAGGTCCTGCTGCGCCCGCGCGATATCCGCCTGGGAGTGAAGGATGTCGCCGTTGCGGGGAGGAGCGAACCGCGGCGGATCGGTGAATCCCGTCAGGCGCGCCAGCGTCTCATACGTGTCGAGCAGGGTATGCCGCTCGCCGCACGCGACGTTGTACACCTTGCCGGAGACGATTTCTCCGGGCGCCGAGGCGGCCTGGATATTCGCCCGCACCACATTCTGCACATAGGTGAAATCCCGGCTCTGGGTGCCATCGCCGCAAATCGCCGGAGCGGTCTTTGCGAGCATCGAGGTTATGAACTTCGCCAGCACGCCGGAGTAGGGCGAGTCCGCTGCCTGGCAGGGCCCGAAGACGTTGAAGTAGCGCAGGCAGACCGTCTCCATGCCATAGACCCGTGCAAAGCATTGCATATAGTGTTCGCCGGCCAGCTTCTGCACCGCATAAGGCGAGATGGGCGCGGTGGGCATCGCTTCGTGCTTGGGCAGAATGACCGATTCTCCGTAGGCCGACGACGATGCGGCATAAACCACGCGGGGGACGCCCGCGTCACGCGCGGCCAGCAGCAGGCTCAGCGTGCCTTCAACGTTATGCATGTGGCTGGTCGCCGGATCGAGCACCGATTTGGGCACCGACGGCAACGCGGCTTCGTGGAAGATGACATCCACGCGCGCGCACAGCCTGCGCATCGTGTCCTGCTCACGGATATCGATCTGCTGAAAATCCATCTGCCGCCGCACCGGCTGCAGATTCTCCAGGTTTCCCGTGATCAGATTGTCGACGCCGATAACAATATGGCCGTCCGTCACCAACTGCTTCACGAGCGATGAACCAATGAATCCGGCTGCGCCCGTAACCAGAACCCGCGCCATGCTTCCCCCTTCGAGATCAGGCAGAAAAACAGGAAGCGGTCTGGTTGGACCGCTCCCAACAAAATCCGAACCGCGCAAGATTGCCGACGCGGCCATGCGGTGTGACTCATTGCGCGACGCGAGGAAGAACTTCGCATCGCGGCCGACTTGCCGATCAGGCCCTGCTTTCGTGCTCGAACCTGCCGATAGGGCCGGCGATCGCGCGTTCTGCTGACTTACCAGGGCCGGTCCCCATCCGCGCGACCACGATCTATGCACGCCATGGGCCGAATTGCGGCGAGCCTCATCCATGCACCTCGCGATGAGCCCATGCAGCGTATTTCGCATATACGGAACGCATCTTCTCCTGCGCTCGGCGCCGGTCGAAACGCTGCACGGACTCAAGGGCCGCCGCGCTGCAGCGACAGCGTTCCTGCTCGTTCGTCAGCGTCCCAATCGCGCCGGCCAACTGTTGAGCATCGCCTGGAGGAATCACGATGCCTGCTTCTCTCAGAGCCTCCCGATTGCCGCCCACATCGGTAGCCACCACGGGCAGCCCTGCGGCCATGTACTCGAGCACCGAGTTGGAGAAGCCCTCTGCATCCGAGCACAAGACCGCGATATCCATGGCCGCCAGCCACGGGCGCACATCCTCCTGCGCTCCCGCCAGGGTGACGATGCCGTCGAGACTGCGCGCGCGGATCATCGTTTCGAGATGGGGCCGCTGATCTCCTTCGCCTACTATGACGAAGCGCAGATGCGAGTGCTGCCGGACCGCGATCTCCGCAGCTTCCACGAACAGGTCGAGGCGCTTCACCGGCCGCAGTCCGGAGACATTCCCCACGAGAAGCTGGCCGTCGCCCAGCCCTGACTGACGCCGCGCGTCCGCGCGCAGCTCCCGCGATATGCGCCAACTTTCCGTGTCGATGCCGTTGTAGATCACGCTGATTTTGTCCCGGGGGATTCGTTCCCAGCGGGCGACATGCGCGGCCACCGCCTCGGAATTCGCCTGGACGTCATCGAGCAGGCGATCGCTCAGCCGCAGCAGCCACCGCTCCGCGCGCGAGGGAGGCTGCGCGAAGAGCGCCAGGTTGCGCCGGGTTCCCACGATGACCGGAATGCCCGCCATTTTGCCCATCAACGGCCCGATCAGGCTCGCGTCTGTGAGCACCGTTTGCAGAACATCGAACTTTTCGCGCCGCATCCAGCGAACGATATCTGCAACCCGTTTCATACCGGAGAGCGACTTGACGCGCCCCACGGCACAATGCCGGACCGGGCATCCGGCGAGGTCGTCCGTCAGCCATGCGGTATCGCGCAGGATGCAGATCTGCGGGGCTGCGCCGCTGCCTTTAGCCAGAGCGACAAACTGGAGCAGTTGACGCTCCGTCCCGCCCGCGGTGATCGCTTCCATCCCATCCGTCAGGAAGAGGACCTTCAGCGGTCGCTCGGGCGCTGCGGGGACTGCGCGGACCCGGGGCTCGTCTTTCTGATCCGGCCATTCCTCGACAACTGGCGTATCGCGCACAGACCTCTCCGGTCCAGGCTGGAGCAATTCTCGTGCCGACCTTGCAGAGCCGCGGGTACCACGGTATGCAGACGCCTGCAGTCCGTGGCCATCTCCGCGGAGCTGAATGCTCATCCTATGGCCGTCGACGTGCTGTCGGTCTGCCGGCCCACTATGCTTCTGCCCCTCAAGACTGGAATTGCCTCCGCTCTCGACCGCACCGGCCTCGTCGCTGCCCTGCAGTCGCTGCGCGCGCGTCGCGGCGGCCTGGTCCTCGGATTTCATCGCGTGCTGGGTAAGGCCGATCTGGCGCAGTGTTACGACCGCGAAGTCGCCATGGCCGACACCGTCTTTGAGGAGTTGCTGGCGCTGCTCACTCGCGAAACCAGCATCGTTCCGCTCCTCGAATTGCTCGACCGGCCCGAATCGTCGAGCCCTCGCCAGCGGGTCGCGCTGACGTTTGATGACGGATGGGACGATAGCTACTCGGTCGCGTTGCCGATGCTCGAGCGCTACAACGCTCCGGCGACCGTCTTTCTGTGCACGGCACTCATGGGCGAAGGAACTATGCTGCCGGAGGAGCGGTTTGTCCGCATCTGGAACTGGTGCGCCGCGCACGCGCGGCTGCCTGAACTGCTCTCCGATCTGGCCACGTGGGAAGCGGCGCCGGCCCGCGACCTCACCGCGCGTACCTGGGGAAAATCCCTGAAGCAGATGCCACTCGATACGCGCCTGCGCCTGCTCGCCTGGCTCGAAGCCCATTACCGCATTCCCGCCGATCCCACGCGGCGCTTCCTGACCTGGGACGAGGCGCGCGCGATGCAGCAGCGCGGCATCAGCTTCGGCTCGCACACGGCGCGCCATGCCACGCTGACCGCGGAGTCGCAGTTCACGCTGCGTGACGAATTGACGGCGTCGCGGCAGGCGATCCAGCGCGAACTGGGGGACGCCTGTTCGCTGCTGGCGTGGCCCAATGGCGCCTGCAATGCGGCCACTGTCGACGCCGCGCGGCATGCGGGCTACGCCTTCGCGTTCACCATCGAACCGGGCTTGTACAGCGGCCGCTCCAACCCGCTCGCCATTCCGCGGGTCTGCCTCGCCGATTCACTGCTGACTGGAAAAGCCGGCAGCTTTCACGCATCGCGGGCTCGGGTGGCCCTGCAGAATTTCTCAGGCGGCCCGATTGGCCTGCTCCACGACCTCCAGCTCCTGCCCCGGCCGCAGCACATCTAGCACGACAGGAGCCGGTGCAGCCGGCTTTGCGGGCATCAGTATCTCCGCCAGCAGACCCACGCCGAGACCACAGTAGATCGCAGTGAAAATGCGCGGGGCTCGCCACGCGGAGGCGATCCCGTGACGAAAAGCGAGCTGCAGAGAAGCCACTGCAACGATGGCCGCAAACAGCGCTGCCGGGACGCTCAGGATGCCAGCTGCCATGCGCGGGAGCAGCATCCACGCCAGCGGCACGACCGCCAGAGCCAGCAGAAGAGCAAGCGGCGCCAGCGTTGCCTTTGAAAACGTGTCTGGATGCTTGCGCATGAGGCGAATGCGACCGCGCCCATACCGCATCATCTGCCGGAACAGCCCGCGGACATTCTTGCGCGGCTGGTAATAGACGGCGAGGCGCGGATCGGTATACGCGCGAATCCCGGCCTTACGCACACGGGTGTTGAGCTCCACGTCTTCGCAGGCGTCGAAGCTCTCGTCGTACATACCCACCCGCTCGAAGACGCTGCGCACGTAGGTCGCTCCCGAGCTTGCCGGATCGACGAAGCCGTGCTTCTGCATGTCGTAGATCAGAGAATCGCGTCCGTGACCCAGCCAGTGCGCGCGTGCGAAGGCGATGGCTTCTCCGGCAGGCGTTGCCGCGGGCGCGAGCAGCGGCTGGGGCCGGCACAGGCAGCCCGCGCCGGTCTGGCCCAGAATCGCCGCCGTGTCTTCCAGCAGATTCGGCGACGGCGCCGTGCAGTGGCCGTCGATAAACACGACCACGCCGCCCCGGGCCGCGCGGATACCGATGTTGCGTCCCGCGCTGGAGCGAATCCCCGGGTTGTCGAGAACCTGGATGCGGACGCGCTGCTTCGAGTAGCGACGCCGCACCAGATCGGCGGTGCCGTCGGTCGAATGCCCGTCAACCACCAGAACTTCAAACAGATCGGGAGGGTAGTTTTGCCTGATCAGTTGGTCGAGAAGTTTCGGCAACATGGCGCGCTCGTTGCGCACGGGGATAACCACGGAGATGAAGGGCAACATGGCTCGTTCTCTTACCTACCGTTGTGTACGATGCCAGATATTCCGTTTGAGTCCAACGGCTGCACCCGCCTGGGCGAGGCCTATGAACCCCAGATAGGCCGGGAGCCGCACCACGGTGCCCAACCCCACGACGGGCCCGCCTGAACGGCGCAGCACCAACCACAGATAAATCGCCTGCAGCGCCACGCTTGCGCCGAGGAAGCCCGCGACTGCGCCCTCCACCGGACGGCCCGCCGCCAGCGCGGCCACCATCGCAGCCCCGGTCAAAAACGAAAGGGCCACGCGACTGGTGAGCAGCATCATCCATGCGGCTTCGAGCAGCCGCCAGTCGCGGCGAATGAAGGCCTGCCGCACCAGGCGAGGAGCCGAGCGCGCGATGAGCGCAAACATTCCTGTCGCCCAGCGCAGCCGTTGCGGCGCGGCATCGCCGACGCGCGAGGTCATCCGCGCACTCACGACGGCGTCATCCACATGGACCACCGGAACTCCGGCCAGCGCCAACTCTACCGCGTACTCCGCATCCTCGACCACCGAACTGGCGCGGAACGGCGCGCGGTCCAGGGCCGCGCGGCTCAAAGCGAATCCGTTGCCCTGGATCAGGTTCACCAGCCCCAGCCGTGTACGCGGCAGATAGCTGAAGGAATTCTCCGCGGCTTTGCTGGCCACGCTGAAATCCTGAAACCAGGTTTCCGCGGCCAGCGCGGGACGAAACTCGTAGCGCGCCTGCAGCGCCACCGCTTCGCGGCGTTTCCTGCGCAAACTTCGATATGCGGTATCGAGGCGCGCGAAAAAGTCAGGACAAACGATGGAATCGGCGTCGATCACCGCGATCAGATCCCAGCGGAGGCCGTGCGCTCTTTGCATCGCCCATGCCAGCGCCTGCCCCTTGCCGGGATGCGCAGGATCCAGCCGTTCCCACACCGCTGCGCCTTCATTCCGCGCGCATTCTGCGGTCGTGTCGCTGCAGTTATCAGCGATCGTGACCACGCGCAGGAGGTTCCGCGGATACCGCGCGCCGGCGAGGCTGCGCAGGGTCGGGACCACACCGCGTCCCTCGTTGTGCGCCGGAACCAGCACCAGGAAGCGCGCCTCCGCGCCCGCCGCCGCACGATGCGCCGTGCGCTCGCGATAACGGCAGCCGAGCCAGGCGAATGCTGTGATGCAGATGGCCCCGAGGAGTGACAACAACGAGAGAGCGAGGGCAAATAAACGCAACGCGGCATGCGCCATTCAGCGTGCTCCTTTGCCGCACAACATGATTTTGACGGTTTTCACTGCGACCAGCGCGTTCAGCGCCAGAGAGCGGTGCTTCAGATAGAACAGATCGAATTCCAGCTTTTCGCGCGACTCATCGACCGTGGCGCCGTACCCGGCGCACACCTGCGCCCAGCCGCTGATGCCTGGCCGGATGGTATGGCGCAGATCGTAGAAGGGGATCTCCTTGGCGAGCATGGCCACGAAATTCGGCCGCTCGGGCCGCGGGCCGATGAACGCCATCTCTCCGCGCAGGACATTCCACAACTGCGGCAACTCATCGAGGCGCAGCTTGCGCAGAATGGCGCCCACGCGGGTTACGCGGGGATCGCGCTGCGAGGCCCAAACCGGACCGGAAAGCTTCTCGGCATCGGCGCGCATGGAGCGAAACTTGAGAACAAAGAAAGTGCGCCCTCCCAGACCGACGCGCTCCTGCCGGTAGAACACGGGGCCGGGCGAATCGAGTTGGATGGCCAGAGCGATGGCTGCCAGCAACGGCGAAATTGCGATGAGCAGCAGCGCCGCCATCACGGCGCCAGCAAAGCGGCTGAACGCCAGCATCGATTCGCCCTGGGCCAGGCTGCGTCCGTAACACAGCCGGCGCGGATCGAGCAGGTTCACCGGCACGCGCCCGGTCATCGACTCATAGAGTGCCTGCGCATCCTCGACGCGCGCACCTTTGCGCCGCAGGTCGAGCAGGTCGGAGGGGCGCAGGCTCGCCGCCGCATCGGCCGAGACCGCGACGCGCTCAGCGCGGGTTGCCTCCGCCACGGAGGCCAGCTCGCTCGTCTGCCCACACACGGCGAACAGCAGATCCGCGGGGGCTTTGCCTTCCTCGGCCATGACCACGCCGCGCAGCCGGAAGGGCACCGACGGGCGACGGCGCATGACGTCGGCAATCATCTGAATGATGGGATCGGAACCCACCAGCAGCACGCGGTCGCCTGGGGCGGCGAAGCGCTGCACCCGCTCCGAAACCGCGCGCAGACCGCACACAGCGGCAATCAGCGCCAGGGTGTCCAGTTCGAGAGCGCGCAGGCTGGCGCTGCTCGGGGCGATCCAAAGGGCAAGAACAATGGGGACTGCGAGCACCGCGCCGACCGCGCGCAGGCTCTGCCTCAGAGCATCGCGCCAGCGGTGCACGGCGTCGAGATCGTAGAGATCGAAGACGAAGAAGCAGAGCAGCACGCCGCAGGAGGCCGCGGCTGCCATGACGTAGTGAATCGGCGCGCCCGCTCCTGCCGTATTGCCGGTGAGCCGCAGCGCCGCCAGGGCCACGAGCACAATGATCACGCTGTCTACTAGGACGATGGCCGCCAACCGGATCGGCAGATAGAGATTGCAAAAGCGGATCATGGGACCCTCAGCGGTAATAGGACCGGTAATACTCTTCGTACTTGAGCCGCTTCACGTCGTTCAGAATGCAGCCGAGCGCCTTGTCACCCAGCGCCTTCAGCGCATCCTGGGTGCAGGAGATGGGGGTCGCATCGGCACGCACCATGAGCAGCGCGTGATCGGCGTGCTGCAGCAGAACATGCGTGTCGACGGCCAGCAGCAGCGGCGCGGAATCGATCAGCACGTAGTCGTATTCGCGACGCGCTTCATCGATGAGGCGGCGCACGCCTTCGCCGTGCAGGATCTCATCGGGCCGCTCCGCACTCCGCATTGCCATGAGCGCATGCAGATTGGGACGCAGCTCCCACAAGTGGTTGCGCCAATCGTCCGATTCCAGAAAAAGCGCTTCACCCGGGTCCGCCTGAGCGCCGAGCAGAGTTCGCAACGAAGGACGACGCAGATCCAGCTCCAGGAGCAGGGTGCGCTTGCCCTCAGCGCTGCTCATCGCATAGGCGAGATTGGCGCTGGTCAGCGTCTTGCCTTCTTCCGCAATGGCGCTCGCCATCAGGAACACCTGGGTGCGCATGTTATGGGCCGCGCGCATCACTCGCGCGGAGAGCAGCCGGTAGCGCTCGATGGAGAAGTAATGTTGGCGCTCCCACTCCAACGTGACATTGTGCGCCATGATTACCTTTTCGCTCACCTGGGAGGCAGCAATGGCGCGCATCGGCGTGTGCGTGCCGACAATCCTCGGGCCGGCAACAGCCGCTTTGGACCACTCCCGCACCTGGGCAGCGCCGGCGACTGGACCGGTCGCAGCGTGGACCGGCCGCGGATCACGCCATCTCCTGCCCGCCGGCGGTCCCATCGTTTCGCTTCCTGCTGACATCGGTATCCTCTTCTCTGCTCTGATTGCGCTGCTTCCACACCGGGTTTCGAGGCGAATGACGCCGTTCAGGACGCGACCGCACCGGCGCGCCTGCGATCGTCCTTTCTTCTGCGCGTCAGCTCTCTTTCAAAATTCGGCAAACTCACGATCATAGGCAGATCCACATATTTCTCCAGATCGTCGGCGTTGTGGATGGTGGCGTCCATAAGGTCCACAACCACCCCGAGAATCAAGCCCAGCAAAATGCCGCAGGCGATGCCGGCCGCGTCGACGATCACCAGGTTCGGCCCAGACGGCGCTGCCGGCAGCGTGGGAGGGTCGATGATCTGGAATCCTCCGCTGTCGTGGTGCTGCTGCAACTCGGCGACCATCCCGGTCGACTGCTGCTTCTCGAGCAGCGATTCGTAGTTTTTCTCCATCTCGTTGTAGGCCTGGCTGAGCCCTTCGTACTGGCTCTGCACCTCGGGGACCACCTGTACCTGCGCCTGCAACCCCTTGAGTTGTGTTTCGAGAGTGGTCTGGCGCTGGGATCGATCCCTGATCTCCTGGTCCACGGCCAGGAGCTGGCTTTCGAGCTGCTGGATCATGGTTGGGCCCGTGGTTGCCGTGGCCGCGTTTCTGCCCTTTGGCTGGTTCTTCACCTGCTGCTCCAGCGAGGCGACCTCCTCTTTGAGCGCAATCACATCGGGAAACGAGTCGGTATAGATTTCCCGCGCCGCCGTCAGGTCATCCTTCGCCTTCTGCAACTGCAGCTCGAGCGGCGTGGGCGCCGCGGCGGGCGTCCCCTTCGTGCCGGCGTCATTCGCATTCAGCAGAGATTCCAGATAGACCTTTTGCTGGCTGGCGCGATCGATGGCTTCGCTGTTGGCCTGCAGCATGGTCTGATACTGGCTGATCAGCGTGAGATTCGACGCTTCCTGCTCCGGCAGCGTTCCCAGGTGCGCTGCCTTGAACTCTTCGATCTTCTGCTGCTTCGCATCGAGGGCAGCCTTCGCCTTTGACACCTGGTCGGAAATGAAGGCATGCGTACCCTGGGCCTGCTCGCTGCTCCAGGTGGCATTTTCTTCTATGAAGAGGCCGGCGATCTTCGCCACCACCGCCTGCGCCGTTTGTGGGCTCGAAGCCGTATATGTGATCTGATACCCGATAATTGGGCTGTCGTCGCCGCCCGCCTTCTTCACGGTGATGTCGAGGTTCTTCTCCATCTGCCGCGCTGCGCGCCCCACGCCGCCGTCGGGGCCTTTGCCGTCGGCTAACTGCAGCTCGCGCGCAATCTGCTCGAGCCGGGGACGGCTGACGACTTCCTCCTGGATCATTTCCAGCCGCTCTGCCGTATCGCCGCCCTGCTTCACGAAGTCAGCGGAGATCTTTTGCGGATCTGCCATGACCAGAGCCTGCGACTGAAATTGTTTGGGCAGACGAGTCCCGATCCACGCGAAGAGGAGCGGCACCGTCACCATGGGCACGACGATCCACCACATGCGGCGGAGAAAGACCTCCCACATCTCCTGCGGACTGGCAGGCGGTTTGCGCGCCATCATTGCACTCCCGAATGAACGAATGGGTTACCGAGGCTCCAGGAGATGCCCGCTGTCGCACTGTTCGTGCCCAGCTCGGTGTTGTTCGCACCCTGGTAGAAAACGTCGCCCTCGAAAAACATGGAAAGGTGCGGCGTCACAGACTTGCTGAGCCGCGAAGAGAGACCAAAATTGAAATACTGCGTCGCGTTCGTGGCGGTGATGCCGGGCGCGTCCGCGCGAATGTACTGGGCATTGGCGGTTAAGTTGAGAGTCGCCGAGAGCGGCCGGTCATACAGCGCCATCAGCATCTGCGCCGGGCTGGCCGGCTGCAGGTAGCCCACCTGGAGAATGCGTTCGTACTCCAGCCCGATGTTTCCGTAGGGCGCCTTGTAATTGATGCTCGCATCCGCGGCGTACGTGAGCGTGTTGCTTGCAGGGTAGTAGGTGCTTGCGTTATCGCCGTACATCGGGCCGGCTCCCACATGTACGGACACATGCTCGAATAATGCCTGCTGGAATGTGCCTTGCACCGCGGCGAAGTTCGCCCGGCCGACGGGCGACATGCCCCTGATGTAAATGTCATCGAGCTCGACCCCAATACCCTGCCGCGGATTGAGCGCATGCTGGAACGCGACATCTGCTCCCCCGGTGGATTCGCGGTTCCACGCCACCGGCTCCGCGCCCTCGGTGAACGGCTCCTGCAGCCAGCCGCCGGTGGCCGACGCTTTCACCGTGTCGGTATCGCTCAACTGATGCGTCACTTCCAGCGTGGAGGCGCCGTTGTACATGGGGTGCAGGCCGCTGGCGAACGACGGCTGGGCCACGCCGGTCGACCCGATCGAGATCACCGGCGCCAGGTAATCCTGCACGGCGACCACGCGGCCGCCGGCCACCGACCACTTCCACGTCGTGATATCGGAGGTTTGGTGGGTCAGCGACTGATCGAAGATCTCCGAGTGATGATTCAGCTCCGACTGCGCGGGATAGCGTGCGTAGTCACCGCGGAAAAACATGCCGAAGGTAGTGATGTCGGACTTGTAGGTATAGGCCAGCGGAAGGGCGCCATCGAAATAGCCACCGCCGGTTGTGCTTCCATTCAGATAGTTGTCGAAGATATTCGTCGTATAAGTACCGGTTAATTCACTGCCTACGTCAAACGGACCCAGGCCAAAGTCATGAGAACGGTGGGTGGCTGCGTTCTGATTCAGGTCCTGAAGATTCGGCATGCTGTCTTCGAACTCGTTGATGACGGGGTCCGGCGTGGCCTCTTCCATGTCGGGCACGGGCCCGGCGTGCGGCTGCGAAGGGTCATAGATGCCCTGGGTGGTGAAGATATCCGCGGGGTGCGAGGTAATCAGCCCTCCGGTGGCGTTCACTTGCTGCCCCTGCGGCTTCACTGGAGCGGCCAGCGGCACGGGGCGGAATGGCTGCACCCAGGTGTCGTCGTTCGTCCCCGGAGGCTAGCTGGGCTCTGCCGGAGTAGCCTGGGTCGGATCCGGTGGCGCCGCGGGCGTGGCCTGGGTTGGATCCTGCGGCTGAGCGGTCTGTGCCGGAGTTGCCGGCTGGTTCGTGGTGTTCTGCGATGGCTGGCCCGGATTGCTCTGCGCGACGATCGTAGCCGGCGACGCCAGCAGCACTGCGGCTGCGGCGCCCATGATGCGGGCCGCAAATCTTCGCCACAGCGATTTCTTCGGGATCACGGGATCACCACGGTGTCGTTGGGCACGAGCATGATGTCCTGCGCGCCTGGCTTGCCCTGCAAGACGGCCTCGTAGCTATACCGCAGCCGCATGCGGTGTCCGTTACCGGTCTCGCGCAGAACATAAATGTCCTTCTTTTTGGCAAAGTCGCGGAGTCCGCCGGCCAGAGCGATCGCATCCAGCACGCCCATCGACTGGTTCAGGGAGAAGGTTCCCGGATGCTGCACCTGGCCGATGATGTTGACGCGCTGGCTGCGAATCTGCGCCACCATGACGGTCAGTTCCGGGTCGCGGATGTACTGCGCCAGCGAGGCGCGCAGCGCATCTTCGAGTTCGGGCGTGGTTCTGCCTGCCGCCTGCATCTCGCCGACCAGGGGCAGCGAAATCATGCCGTCGGGGCGGACCGGAACGCTGCGGGAAAGATCCGGCTGGTGCCACACGCTGATCGACAGCAGGTCATCGACGCCAATGCGGTATTGCCGCGCCGCAGCCGCGCTCAGGTCGCGATGTCCCGGCGCCGGGGCCGGAGCCCCCGGAGTTGCGACCGCATCCCCACCCGCGGGGCGGGGAGCGGAAGCGATCAGGCCATCCTGACCGCTGCCCGCGCTCTGCGCGAGGCACGCAGCGCCCGGCAGCGCCGCCAGGCACAAGGCGGGCAGGCAAACGAGCAGCGTGCGCCTACGCGGCCGATGGATGGCGGGTTTCGTCTCGCGTGGACCCATTGGAATCCTCCGTCAGCGCACCGTCGTCGACAGGAGGCCGCGCCTTGACCGTGCGCACCGGCGGCAACCCCGCTTCCTTGATCTTGTAGAGCAGCGCCCGGTAGCTGATGTCCAGCGACCGCGCTGCCTTCCGGCGATTCCATTTGTGGGCTCGCAGCACATCCATGATGATGCGCCGCTCCAGGGTCTGCACCGCCCTCTTGGTCTGGATGCGGAGCGGGGTGTTCACATCGATCGCCAGCACGTTGAACGGTTCGTCTTTGCCTTCCCGCAGAGCCGAGAGCACGTGCTCTTCGCCTCCCAGCACCACATAGCGCTTCGCCAGGTTCTCCAGCTCGCGCATGTTGCCCGGCCAGTGATACTGCTCGAGGATCCGCATCGCCGACGAGCTGATCGGATCCGGACGGCGACCGTACTGATTGCTGAACAGCCGCACGAAATGGTGGAAGAGGGGCGACACGTCTTCGCTGCGGCCACGCAGCGGCGGCATCTCGATGTGGATTACGTTGATCCGGTAGTAGAGGTCCGAGCGGAAACCGCCGCGCCCGACTTCCTGCTCGAGGCTGCGGTTGGTGCCGCAGATCAGCCTGACGTTGACCTGGCGCTCATCGACGCCGCCGAGCCGGGCAATGCGGAAATCCTGCAACACCCGCAGCAGCTTCGACTGCAGGGCCATATCCAGTTCCCCGATTTCGTCGAGGAACAGCGTCCCGTGATTCGCCTGTTCGAACTTGCCTGGCCGCGCGTTCCTGGCTCCGGTAAAAGCTCCGGGCTCGTGGCCAAACAATTCGCTCTCGAAGAGCTGGCCCGGAATAGCGGGGCAGTTCACCTTCACCATCGGGAAACGTGCCCGGCGGCTGATTTGATGAAGCATGCGCGCCGCCAGATCCTTGCCCGTTCCGCTCTCCCCGCTGATCAGCACCGGAACATCCACCACGGCCGCATCCTGGATCTGCCGCACCACGCGCTGCATGGCCGCCGAGTTCCCCAGCAGCGGCATCTCCCCGGTAAAGCCAGCCGGTTGCCTGTCGTGATCCAGCATCGTCACATCAGCGGGATATGCACGCCGCGTGCCACCCGTCTCCATTGGTCCCATGGGCCCGTCCACTTCCTCCGCGGCCGGCGCCGGAATCTGCCGCGATATCCCGCGAATCCACGCGCTCTCAGATGCGCCCAGCCGCCAGAACGTCACCTGAGAGCCAATATTCGGCCCCGGGACTGCGTTCAAGTTCCCATGGTTTGCACCCTGAATGCGAAAACAGTTTCACATTCCTGTACCCAGGGCTTGCCGAGGGAGAGGCCTCCCAGGCATCTCCCACAAAAGTTGTATGCATCACACCATCCACATCGTTCAGAGGCTTGCAAGCAGAAGCCGCGGAGTTTCCGGTCGTCGCAAAATCGACGGATCTATGACCGAGGAATCCAATCTTGTCACCGGGCCCCGCTGCGTGATTCTGCATCACGGTTCAGAGACGCTGTTACGGCTCGCGTGTGTTCGTCGGGAGTTTTCGGGAATGTTCAGTCAGAAGAATGGACTGCTCTGATTGCCGGCCTTCCGGCGTTTTCGTTGCGGACATGCGGAACCGGCCTTGGGTTCCCGTGTCGAAGTTAAGGACCCTGATGATGGACCGCCCGCTTAGAGTTCTCGTCGCCCAGAACGACCCCGAACCCGCGGCAACTTTCAACCCCTTTCTAGCTTCCCCCAAGTTCACAGCGCTCTTTGCCTCCAGCGCCGATGAATGCATCCGGCTGCTCGATCGGCGTTCTTCGGCGTGCGATCTCGTCCTTATCGACGAGGATTTGCCCGAGTTCGGCGGAACCGAAGCGCTGCGCCGCATCCGCGTCGCCCGGCCCGATCTGCCCGCAGCCATGATGAGCGGCTATCTGAATCCAAAGTTCCTGTTTGAAGCCACCCAGGCGGGAGCGCGCGGATTCCTCAACAAGCCCATCCGCACCAGCGATCTGGATGAATTGCTTGACGCGCTGTGCCCGCGCCCGGCAGAAGCCATCGCCGAGCCGGCGCCGGCCATGCACATTGAAGATCTTGGCGGCGGCCAGTTCTTCCTCGCGGCATCGGCGGCAATGCTGAACATCCTTCACCAGGTGCGTTTGCTCAGCCGCACCGATGTCCCTGTCCTCATCACGGGTGAAAGCGGCGTTGGCAAGGAAGTCGTCGCCACCCTGATCCACAAATACTCGCCGCGTTCGGGGCGCACGTTTCTGAAGGTCAACTGCGCCGCGCTGCCTAATGATCTGCTCGAAAGCGAGCTGTTCGGCTACGAGGCCGGCGCGTTTACCGGCGCCGCCAAAGCAAAGCCCGGCAAATTCGATGTCTGCGACAAGGGCACCATTCTACTGGACGAAATCGGGGAGATGAGCCCGCAGCTCCAGGCCAAACTGCTCCACGTCCTGCAGGACGGCACCTTCTCGCGCCTCGGCTCGCGCTTCAACAGCAAAGTCGATGTGCGGGTGGTCGCCGCCACCAACGTCGACATCGAGCGAGCCATCGAGGAGAAGCGCTTCCGCGAAGACCTCTACTACCGCCTCAATGCCTTCATCCTGCGCGTGCCGCCGCTCCGCGAGCGAACCCAGGAGATTCCGTGGCTTCTCGAAAACCTCGCCGGCAAGCTGGCGGACGCGAACGGCCTCGATCCTATTCGCTTCTCACCGCGGATGATCGCCGCCGCTGTTCGCTACCACTGGCCCGGAAATCTGCGTGAGCTGGGCAATTTCGTGAAGCGGTACCTGATTATGCGCGACGAAACTGCCGCGCTCGTCGAGCTGGAATCCAAAGTTGTGGCGCATCCGCCCGATCTTTTCGCCGGCAGCGTGGCCGGTACGCGCGTGATTTCTCCCACCGGCCTCAAATCGGCGGTGCGCAGCACGAAAGATCAGACGGAGAGCCGCATCATCCGCGAGATCCTCGAAGAGGCTCGGTGGAATCGCCGCATTGCTGCGGAAAAGCTCCAGATCAGTTACAAATCCCTCCTCCAGAAAATCCGTTACTACAACCTTGAAGCCTCGGCGTAGCGCCGGGTTCTTCTTCCATATCGCAACCCCGGCTCAGCCCGGGGCTTTTCTTTCCCCACCGCTCACGACCCTGTCCTCTGTTGGCCACACAATGATGCAGATTGCTGCACATCCGGGCGAAAACGGGGTCCCAGCTCCCCACTGTCCAATCGAGTCGCCTGACGGATCCCGAGAGCTTTGCTGAATTTCAGTAGCCCGGAATCTTCGGCGGTTGCGCGTGGCACGTCCCCATGGCAGCCTGAAGCCGCTGGGTTCAGGCCGTTTTATCGCGAGCGCAGTCGCGCACTTATGGTCTCCAGGATTCGGCACGCCAGCCGGTGATCCGGTTTTGGCAGGAGGCTTGCATATTGTCTCGGCCTGGAGAGGAGAAGGTATGCAGTTTTTCGATCGACGGCCCGCGTTGCTCGCCATTGCTCTGGCCTGCGCCGTTGTTCTCAATCTTTGGTGCCTGGCGCACAACTTCACGCCAGGCGCTCTGCTCACGCTCTCCGCCGGATGCCTGCTCGCCGCCCAGTGGCTCGATCCGGGGCGGCAGCCCCTTTCCGCCGCGCAACCGGATCGGACCCGCGCCCCTATTGGTGCACCTACAGTGTTCACCGCGGCCGCTGCCGCACTCTCCGACCGCGCCGCGCAGGTTCACGATATCTGCAATGCTTTCACCATTGACCTCGAGGACTACTTCCATACCGAGGTTTCCTCGAAGTCCGTTTCGTACGAGCAGTGGGACGATCTGCCGCTGCGCATCGACGCCAGCGTGATGCGGCTGCTCGATCTGCTCGACAAGCATCAAACCCGCGCCACCGTTTTCACGCTCGGCTGGGTGGCCAGAAAGCGGCCTTACCTGATTCGCGAAGTCGCGCGCCGCGGGCATGAGATCGCCTGCCACAGCTACCGCCATCGGCCCGTTTTCAACCTGACACCCGACGAGTTTCGGGCGGACACTGAGCTAGCCAAAGACATCCTCGAAAATGTGACCGGCGCGGCCGTGGTCGGCTATCGCGCTCCCAATTTCTCTATCACGCCCGGGACGGAGTGGGCCTGGGAAGTCCTCTCCGACCTTGGATTCCTCTATGACTCCAGCGTGAACCCGGTGTGGCACAAGATGTACGCGAACCCGAAGGCGCCGCGCTTTCCCTATCTCATCCCGGAGACGAACCTTTTCGAAGTTCCCGTCGCCACATGGCGGGTGTGCGGAGTCAATCTGCCCATCGGCGGGGGCGCCTATCTGCGCCTGCTGCCGCTGCCCTATATGCGAGCCGGCCTGGCCTACGTGAACGCCATCGAGCGGAGGCCCGTCACTTTGTATATGCACCCGTGGGAAATCGATCATTACCAGCCCGAGTTCGCCACCGACTGGAAATCCCATATTCGCCAGACCTGGGGTGTCGACGGAATGGAAGACAAGCTCGTTTCCCTGCTGCGCGCGTCGCGATTCTCGACCATCCTCGACGTGCATTCCCAACATCTGCCTTCTGCGGCCGCCATTTCCGCTCTGCGCATGGAACCGGAGCCCCTGGCTCGAGTCAGCTAGTCGATGAACCCATCGCCCACTTCTCATCACGCGGCCTCCCACCCCGTCAGCTCCTGGCTGGTGCGCCGGGTGATTTATCCGCTGTGGGTTCGCCGTGACCATCCGCACTACGCCGTCTACGCACGGCAGTTCGACCAGAATCAGCATTTTTCTCCGGAGGAGCTGGAGCGCTGGCAAGCCGCGGCGCTGCGCGATCAATTGCTGCACGCCTTCCGCAACGTACCCTTTTATCGACGCCGCTTTGAGATCGCCGGCGTCACCCCTCTCGATATCCGTTCCGCCGACGACCTGAAAGCGCTGCCCGTGCTCACGAAATCCGACATCCAGAACCATAGCGCGCAGATGGTTGCGCGCAATGTTCCGGAATCGGAGCGGATTCTCAACCAGACCGGCGGTTCCACGGGCAGCCCGCTGCAATTCTGGGTCGATTGCGAGCGCATGGACTCCCGCCGCGCCAGCACCGACCGGCACAACGCCTGGGCCGGCCTGCGTCCCGGCGACTGGTATGCGCATCTCTGGGGCTCGCGCTTCGACACCGGCACAGTCACCACGCCCACCATTCGCTGGCGCCAGCGCTTCCTTTACCGCAATCTAACGCTGAACACCTCGCTGATTTCCGACGAGGACCTCACGCAATACGTCGCTCTGCTGCGGCGCGTGCGGCCTTGCTCTATGGTGGCCTACGCGCAGTCCGCCGTCTTCTTCGCCCGCTACTGCGAGGCGCGCGGGATCGACGACATCCAGTTCCGGTCCATCATCGTTACGGCGGAGATGCTGCTGCCCGGCCAGCGCGCGCTGCTGGAAAAAGTATTTCAGGCCAAAGTTTTCAATCGCTATGGCTGCCGCGAAGTCTCGGTGATCGCGAGCGATTGCCCGCACTTCACCGGCATGCACGTCAACGCCGATGCCCTCATCGTTGAAGTGGAACCGGCGGCTGGTCTGCCGCCGGGCACGGGCCGCGTGCTCGTCACCGATCTGCTCAATCGCTCGATGCCGCTCATCCGCTATGAGATTGGTGATTTGGCTTCGCCGCTGGAGACCTCTGTATGCCCCTGTGGGCGCGCCTTTCCACGGATTGCCGATATCCGCGGGCGCGTCACCGATTTTCTCGTCACCGCCGATAATCGCCGGATCTCGGGCATCTCCCTCGCGCTGCTCGCCGGGGACATGCCGCAGGTGCGGCAGATGCAGTTCGTCCAGAACGATCGCCGCAATATTCAGCTTCGCGTTGTCGCCGGGGAAGGCTACGGAATCGATACGATCGCCGAACTGCGGCGGCGGCTCGACCCCTATCTGCGCGGCACCACCGAACTCTCCATTGTCACTGTTGAACGAATCCTGCCTGAACCGTCGGGCAAGTTCCGCTACGTGAAAACCGCGGCAGAACTGAACGAGCATCTTGCCGAGTCTCGGAGCGCCTGATGTCCTGGTTTCACAACAACATTCTGCTTCCGTTTTGTCAGCCGGATCAGCATCGCGGCCTTGGGCGGCGGCTGCGCGAGCTGCAGCGCTTCGACGCCCTTCCGCGCGGGCAGCAGAGCGACCTGCAGGCGCGCCGGGTCCGCGCCATTCTCGATCATGCCTACGAAACTTCGCCGTACTACCGCCGCGTCTTCGATGAGATAGGCTTCCGCTCTGTCGACTGGAGCGCCGGCCAGCCCATCCCCGTGCCCGAACTGACCCGCGACCTGTTGCGCACGAATCTGGAAGATGTGTGCTCGCGCATCTTCCCGGCCGACCAATTGCGCAAGGCCTTCACCGGCGGCACCACCGCGCCACCCATTGCTCTTTGGCGCGACATCGAGGGCCTGCGCAACAAAACCGCTCTCCAGTGTCACCTCAACCGCTTTTCCGGGTACGACCAGGGCATGCGCGTGCTGCGCATCTGGGGCGCGGAACGCGATCTGGAAGACCACCCGAGCTGGCGCTGGCGGTTTTACGAAGAAAAACTGCTGGGCCGCGTCAACTGCGGCGCAGGCCAGTTAAGCGAAGCCTCCTTCCGCAGCTTTCTCGAGAAGCTGAACCGCCATGAGCCGGAAATCCTCTACGGCTACTCGAGCACGCTCGCCCTGTTTGCCGGATGGCTCCGCTCCTCCGGCGCGCGCTGGCACCAGCCCCGGCTTGCGATTGCGACGGCCGAGACGCTGACCGCGGAACAGCGCCTTATCCTCGAGCAGACCTTTGCCTGCGAAGTCACTGTGCATTACGGCAGCCGCGATGTCGGTATGGTCGCTGCAGAGTGCCCGGAAGGCAGCCGTCTTCACTTTCACCCCTGGGCGTGCTACGTAGAGCTGCTTCCCGCCGGGATGTCGCCTGCCGGTCCTCTTTACCGGCTTGTGATCACCGATTTGCTCAATTACGGCATGCCGCTGATCCGCTACGACACCGGCGACTGCGTCCTCTTCGACGAGTCCCCGTGCGTGTGCGGTTCCTGGTATCCCTCCGTCACGGCGGTCCTCGGCCGCGCCACGGACAATCTGGTTCTTCCCGACGGCAGCCTGATGGCGAGCGCTCCCCTGATCGCGCGCGCCGGCCGGACCTTTCGCACCATCCGCCAGGTCCAGCTGGTGCAGCGGGGCATCGACCAGTTCCACCTGCGCTTCTCTTCTCTGGGGGAGGCTTCGGCCGCCGACCAGGAATTAACTGCCTTTCTCTCCGACGTGGAAGATGCTTTCCGCATCCCTCTTCAGTGGACGATTGAACGTGTCCCCGAAATCCCGCGCGAGCGTTCGGGCAAGATGCGGGTCGCCATTTGCGAGGTGCCGCGGCAACAATACGCGAAAGAATGGCGCGGAATCAGCCCAACCTGATTCCGGCTATGGGGTAACGGCGGATGTCATGGATTCACAATCGTCTCGTGCTTCCTCTGGCGCAGCCCGAGCGTCATCGCGGGCTGGCTCGCCGCCTCCGTGCTCTGGAGCGGTACGACGCGCTGCCACGCGACCGGCAGCGTTCCGTCCAGCAGCAGCGCGTTCGCGCCATTCTCGACTACGCCGCGGAATCGTGCCCCTGGTATCGCGATGCGTTCCGCGCGACCGGATTCAGCGCCGCAGAGTGGAATCTGGGCCAGCCCATCGCGCTGCCGACCGTCACGCGCGACATCCTGCGTTCCTGCGGCGAACATATGTGTTCCGAGCGCTTTGAACGCAGCCGGCTTGCCGTAGCTGCCACCGGGGGCACCACGTCCGCTCCGGCGCGCATCTGGCGCGATCGCGAAGGCCTCCGCGATAAGACCGCGATGCAGTTTCATTTGAACCGGCTCGCTGGATTCGACCAGGGCGCACCGGTCATGCTTATCTGGGGCGCCGAGCACGATCTGGCGCAGCGCCCCAGCTGGCGCTGGCGCTTCTACGAAGAAAAGCTGCTGCGCCGCGCCACCGTCCACGCGGGCGCGCTGACGCCGGAGTTCTACCAAACCAGCCTGGCGACGCTCAATCGCCTGCGGCCGGAGGTTCTCTACGGCTACTCGGGCAGCACCACGCGGTTCGCGGAAAGGCTGCGCGCGACCAACTCCCGTTTTCACCGGCCGCGCCGCGTCATCGTCACCGCCGAACCGCTTACTCTCGCCGACCGCTCCACGCTCGAAGAGGTTTTCCAGTGTCCGGTGACGGAACACTATGGCAGCCGCGAGCTGGGCATGATTGCCGCCCAGTGCCCCGCAGGCCGCTACCACTTTCATCCCTGGGCCTGCTACGTGGAATTGACCCCGGCCGGTGACTGCGCCCTCGGCAGCATGTATCAGCTCATCGTCACCGATCTGCTCAACCGCGGCATGCCGCTCATCCGCTATGAGACCGGCGACTGCGTTTTGGTCGTGGATACGCCGTGCCTGTGCGGATCGTGGTACCCCTCGGTCACCACGATTCTTGGCCGCAGCTGCGAAAATCTCACGCGCGCCGACGGAAGCATCATGCCCGGCCTGATCCTGAACCTGATTGGACCTGGAGAAGGCAAAGACTTCAGCGCCGTCCGCCAGGTGCAGCTCGTTCAGAAGACGGTACGCTGGATGCATCTGCGCTTCGTGGCTGAAGGCGAACCGCGCCGGATCGAGCAGGAGCTGCGGACGCTGACAGGCGAAATCGACCACCAGGTCGGCGACACGTTCCAGTGGACCTTTGAGGCGGTAGCAGAGATTCCCCGCGAACGCTCCGGCAAGCTGCGCCTCGTCATCAGCGAAGTCCCCGACGTCTCGCGCGAGACGGCTGTCCGGCTGGAGCCCAGCCCGATGGATTCGATCGCGTAACTACGCGATCGGCGCCTTAGTCCGACCAGGGCGCCGGTTGCCGCTCCCAGCGATGCTTGCGCATCCGCCCCAGCAGCGCCGCGTCCAGGCCGCCGGCATCGCTCAGCGCCAAGTTGCCGCGCACGTGCTCTTCCCTGCGCATGCCGGCGATCAGCGTACTCACCACCGGGTTCGCGAGAATGAAACGGATCGCCGCCTCCGGCAGCGCCATCCCCGGGGGCAAGTCCCCACGCAGCCTGTCCACGCGATCCATCGTCTCGGCGAGGTTCCTGGCGTTGAAGTATCCGGCGCGCCAGTCCCCGGCCGGAAACTTCGTCTCCCGCGTCATCTTTCCGCCCAGCGATCCCTCATCGAGCGGAACGCGCGCAATTACGCCGATGTTCATCTCGCGGCAAAGCGGAAACAGCTCATCTTCGGGATTCTGATCGAACACGTTGTAGATGACCTGCACCGCATCCACGAGCCCGGTCCGCAGCGCGCGCATACCGTTGGCAGGCTGCCAGCGGTTCAGGCTTAGCCCGAACGCCCGCACGATTCCGTCCTGCCTGAGCTTCTCCACCGTGCGGCGAAACTCGGGCCGGTCTGTCCAACTATCGTCCCAAACGTGGAACTGCAGCAGGTCGATCGAATCCACGCCGAGGGCCTTGCGGATCAGATCCGCGTGCGCGAAGACATGCTCTTCAGGAAAGACGTCGTTGTAGTCATACTGCGGCTGCGCCGGCCATTTGCGGTTCTTCGGCGGAATTTTCGACGCCGCATACAGGCGTTTCCCCAGATTTGCGGCCAGGATCTGCCCCAGCAAGCGATCGCTCCTGCCTTCGCCGTAGGCCCACGCGGTGTCGAAGAAGTTGCAGCCCAGATCGACCGCCAGTTGCAGCGCCGCCAGCGACTCGGCATCCTCTGAGCCGCTCCATCCGCTCATGCCCCAAAGACCGCAGGCTACATCGCTGATTTCGAATCCCGTCCGTCCCAAAGCGCGATAGCGCATGTTTCTCCTCTTGGCGATAGTCTATTTGTCGACGTGACCCAGGCAGACAGGCCACTCTTCACTGTACCGGCAAACAAAAGAGCCAGCCGCAGAGGGCTGGCTCTTATGCATCCAATTGTCCCAGGCTCAGTTGCTGTTGCCATCGTCCCGGCGATGCAGCGTCGGCTGGTCGTTGCCGTTGGAATCGCCATTGTCCGTGGAGTCCGTCGAACTCACGCGGCGCAGCGACGGCTTGCCCTTTTTGTTATCCAAAATCCGCCGCTTATTCTCGATGCGCGCCAGCCGCGCCTTCACGTCGTTGAACTCCGACGTCGTCACAAGGTATTGATCCTTCGGCGGCAGAATCGTCGCGATCTCTTCCTCGGTGTGCGCGATGCGATCCGGCGTCTGGGGATGATTTTCGAAGACCTTGGCGACCGCGCCCGGTTTCGTCTTCTCGAGGTTCTCGATCTTTTCGAAGAAGGTGACGAAGGCCTGCGGATCGTATCCTGCGCGATACATGTACTGCACGCCCAGGTAGTCGGCCTGCGCTTCGAATTCGCGTGAAAACTCGAGGAACGTGATCGGGATCATCAGCTGGGTCGCTTCGTAGATGCCGTAGCCGGTCCAGCTGTAGCCGGTCATCATAATCAGCGGCACCATGCCAATCTGGGCATAGTTGGCGCGCGTCATTTCCCGCGCCGCATGGTGCGCGCACACGTGTGCGGTTTCATGCGCCATCACGCCGGCCAGCTCGGCTTCCTCGTCGGCCGCCAGAATCAGTCCCGAGTTCACATAGAAGAACCCGCCCGGGAGCGCCATCGCGTTGATCTCGTCGGTATCGATCACCTTGATGGTGAAGGGGACCTTGCAGTCAGAATTCTTGACGATGTTCTGCCCGATCCGATTCACGTATTCGGTGATCACGGGATCGTTGATGAAGCGCGTGCTCTTCTCGATTTCGTCCGCGTACTGCTTGCCCATTTTGATTTCGGAATCGGTCGAGTACCAGTTCCCCATGCCGCGGCAGCCGATGCACCGCTCCCCGACGGCGCTAATGTCGTCGATGCTGCCCTTCTTCACGCCCGGCATCATGCCGTCTTTGTCCGGCTGAACCTGTTTGAACGGGTTCACGTTGGGGTCCGTCATCGGGCTCGTGTTCGCCGCAGACAGGCTGTCATCGCCTTCCGCGCGCGCCACTGTGGGCGCCTGCTGTGAGCAGATATCGCCGCCTTTGGCGGGAGCGCGGTGCAGTACCGGCCCTGGGCACTCCTCGTCGGCGGTCTGGCCGCTGGCCTGGGTGTTCTGGGCCTGGGCCGCGGTCCCCGCGTCGGGCGCCGCCGTGGTGGTCCCCGAACTGGGTGCGGTTGCAGAAGGATTCGTGGTCGCCGGCGTCGTGCTCTGGGTGCCGGAGGTCTGTGCGTGGACCAACGCTCCGGCAAGCGCCAGGCTGGCGCAAACCAGGAGATTCAGTGGAAATCTATGGGTGGGCATGGGCAGACCCCTCTCCAGGGCGGACGAAACCCTGCTCGTATTAGACGTAGTATGCTCCTTTTGAGTCGTGGCCGTCGCGGGGAATATTTCCTGTCCTTCCATCGCCAGGAGACACGGCGACAGGCAGGGTGCGCGCGGCCGGGAGCACTCGGGCGTCCAATGTCACAGGGATGTCTCCACAATGTCTCCGAAGCATCCCGCTCCCTGCCTTTAGCCTGATTGCGGCGGGTGGAGAGTCCCCGCCTCTGTCTGCGGGCCTACTTCCACGTCACCGTAGGCATAATCTGCGCCTTGTCGACCCTCTCTTTGAACCGAATGGCAAACTGCAGCAGCGAGGTCAGCAGCGACTCCGAGAGGCAGTGCGGCACCAGCCCCAGGTCTCTGAGCTGGGTGTTCTTCGCGTTGTAGTAATGCGTCTCCTTTTCCACCCGCGGATTCTTCACGTGATCCACCTGGACACGCATCCCGGCGTCTTCGCCGGTCTTCTTCACCATCATCGCCAGGTCCAGGACGCTGAACTGCTCGGTGAACTGGTTGAAGACCCGGAACTCCCCTTCGGCCGCGGGGTTCGCGACCGCGATCTCCATGCACCGGATCGTGTCCCGGATATCGAGGAACCCGCGCGTCTGCCCGCCTGACCCATAGACGGTCAGCGGATGCCCGATCGCCGCCTGGACGCAGAACCGGTTGAGCGCCGTCCCGAAGACCTCGTCGTAATCGAGCCGGTTCACCAACAAATCATCGATGCCGGTCTGATCCGTCAGCACCCCGTAGACGACCCCCTGGTTCAGGTCGGTCGCACGCAGTCCCCAGATCCTGCAGGCAAACCGGATGTTGTGCGTGTCGTGAACCTTGCTCAGGTGATAGAACGACCCCGGCTGCATGGGATACGGCAAGCGATCCTCACGCCCGTTGTGCTGGATGGTGAGGTAGCCTTCTTCGATGTCGATGTTGGGCTGACCGTACTGCCCCATCGTCCCGAGCTTCACCAGGTGGATCGCTGGGTTGAACTCCTTGATGGCGTAGAGGAGGTTCAGCGTCCCCGATACGTTCATCACCTGGGTCATCACGGCGTGCTCGCGATCGATCATCGAGAACGGCGCCGAGCGCTGTTCGCCGAAATGCAGGATCGACTCCGGCTCGAACGTCCGCATGAAGTTCTGCACGAAGGGGTAGTCGCAGATGTCGCCGACGAAGACCTCGATCCGTTTGCCCGTCAGCTCGTGCCAGCGGTCTACGCGGTGCCGGATGGGCGCGATCGGCGTCAGAGTATCGACGCCCAGCTGCAAATCCCAGTGCCGCCGCACCAGGCTGTCCACAATGGCCACTTCGTAGCCGCGTTCCGACAGGTAGAGCGCCGTCGCCCACCCGCAGTACCCATCTCCGCCCACGACCAAAACTTTCATCGATATCCTTCTCGTTCGAGATTTTGCGACCGCCTGCCCAGCCTGCATGCAAGCCGATCTGCTGCCCTTGCTGTACCGGAAAACACTGGGGCCTGGGCCATCCATCCGTCGGCCGCCGGCCTGCGCTGTGCGGAGAGCTCCCCGAACCGAGGGGAAGCTTCCTTCAACTACCTCATCAGTTTACCTGCTGCAGGCGGTCAATGAGCCGTTTGGCCAGGCTTTCGCCCGATTCAGACCAGAGCAGCCGCGTGGCGATGCCGCCGTTCTTCTGCACCCCATGGGTGAACTCGACCAGCTGCTGCACGTTGCGCTTCACCTTTTCGACCGCCTCATCATCGAGGTCCATGTCTTCGTAGAGAAACGGCGTGTCCGGGCCGAAATCGACTCGGATTTGCCCGTTCGTCTCGTAGGCGCGCTCATCGAACTCCGGACCGAACGCCACCACCCGCACGACACGCGGTTCGTGCCGCCACATCGTGTCCAGCCCGGCAGCGTGCTCGGGAACCCAAAGCTCCCAAATCAGCTCGAACTCCCACGCATAGTCGTCGTGCGCGTTCTGCATGGCAGCTGCGATGGCCGGTCGCGGAGACGCTTCTTCATCGTCGGCGTCGTTCCCATAGATCCGCTGATAGACCGGCGTCTCATTCCACGAAATCGGGTACACAGTCGCGGCGGACACGCGGGAGGACCCGCCGGCCGCGGCGAACTGCTCCATGACCTTGTCGAGGGCGTCCGGCAAGCCGTCCATGCGAAAATTCGGATACCACAGGCTGAGATAGAGCTGGTCGGCCATCTGCTTTCAGGTTACAGGTTTCAGGTGACAGGTTACAGGTGACAGGTTACAGGGTCACTCGATCCTCTCGTGCCGATATCCGGCCTCCGTCAGCGCCGCCCGAATCTCCTCGATGTGCGCCATTCCGCGCGTTTCCAGGGTGAAGTCGATCACCGTGTCCCCCAGACTCACGCCGTAGTAGGCGCGGTCATGCGAGGTCTGCACAATGTTCGCCCGCAGATCGGCAATGATCTTCGTCAGGTTGTGCAGCGCGCCGGGACGGTCGGTCAGATGGATGCGCACGCGCGTCCGCCGTCCGTCCTTCACCAGGCCGCGCTCGATGATCTTCGAGAGCAGCGTCACGTCGATGTTGCCGCCGCCCACCACCACCGCCGTCCACTCTCCATGGAGCGACGTCTTCTTCTGCAGGAGGGCCGCCAGCCCCGCCGCGCCCGCGCCCTCGGCCAGCGTCTTCTCTCGCTCCAGCAGCACCAGAATCGCGCTGGCAATCTCCTCCTCATCCACGGTCACCAGCTCATCGACGTAGCGCTTCACCAGCGCGAGCGACTTTTCTCCAGCGCGCCGCACCGCGATGCCATCGGCTATGGTCGCTTCGGCCGGAATGGTCACCGGGTGCCCTGCCTCACGTGCCAGCACCATCGAGGGCAGCCGCTCCGTCTGCACTCCGATGACGCGCACGCCGGGCCGGCTCTCCTTCACTGCGCAGGCCACCCCTCCGATGAGCCCGCCGCCGCCAACCGGCACGACGACGGCCTCCAGCTCCGGCACCTGCTCCAGCAGCTCCAGCCCAATCGTTCCCTGCCCCGCAATCACTTCCTCGTCATCGAAGGGATGCAGAAACGTCAGCCCTTCGGCGTTGCTCTGCCGGATCGCCTCCTCGCAGGCCTCGTCGTAATTCGCCCCGTGCAGCACGACGTCTGCGCCGTAACTGGAGGTCGCCGCCACCTTCACCAGCGGCGTCATCAGTGGCATCACGATCCGCGCTTGCAGCCCCTCGCGGCTGGCGTGATAAGCCACGGCCTGGGCATGGTTCCCGGCGCTGGCCGCAATGACGCCGCGCTCCCGCTCCTGCGGCGTCAGCGTCAGGATCTTGTTTAGCGCGCCCCGCTCCTTGAACGCGCCGGTGCGCTGCAGGTTGTCGAGCTTGAGATAAACCTGCTGTCCGGTCATCTCCGACAATCCCGCCGAATGACGCGCGGGCGACAAATACAGATGTCCGCGAATGCGCTCCCGCGCAGCCTGAACCGATTTGAGTGTGACGGCCAACGTCTTTCCTCCTGCTCGTTTTCCCGCAAAAACATAAAAGCCATCGGCTCGATTGAGCGCGATGGCTGTTTGCTTCCCCTATGCAACTGCTCGCTTAGCCGTCCGCTCCTTCGCCGATGGCTATGCTAATTCGCGCGATGGCGATTCCATCCGCAGCGACAATAAGGCGAGCAACCATGGGGAGATGAAACCAGACAACCGGTGAGAAGTCAATCACCGGAACGAAGGATCGGGCGGCAGGAATGGTTGGCGACTGTGATTCGGCCGACCCTTCTCTCTGCCGTATTTTGCCCGGCTCCGCGAGCGAGCCGGTGCACCTCAACAGAAAGGGCTGCGCTGAAGCGCAGCCCTCTTTTTGCTTGCCAATCCTTATGCGGTTTGCGGCGCGCACAACTCATCGAAGGCGCGGGTCAGCTCTTCCGCGATTGCCTGCGGCGTGCTGTTCTCGATGATGAAACGCTGCATGAGATAGACCAGCTTGCCATCGCGCAGGATAGCGATGGCCGGCGATGTGGGTGGATTGCCATGGAAGTACGAGCGAGCGCGCTCGGTCGCCTCGCGGTCCTGTCCGGCGAATACGGTAATGGCGCGGTCTGGTGTCGCTGCATGGCGCAACGCCAGGCGAACGCCGGGACGCATTTTGCCTGCCGCGCAGCCGCAGATCGAGTTCACAACCACCAGGGTTGTGCCGGGCTTCGCCACGGCGGCATCCACGGCTTCTGCCGTGCGCGCCTCCTCGATGCCCGCGCGCGTCAACTCTTCGCGCATGGGGATCAGCATGATTTCGGGATACATTTGTTCTGACTCCTTCGGTTCACAGGGACGTGGGGATGGTAGACCCATTGTACGGGCGCGACCACCCTTGCCGCCAGCCTCCTGATATACCTCTTCATGAGATGCAATTGCGGGAACAAGTTCCGCTCGCTCCCTTCACCACGTTCGGCATCGGGGGCCCGGCACGATGGTTCAGTGAGGTTGAGGACGAGACTTCGCTGGTGGACGCGGTACGCTTCGCCCAGGAACGCGGACTGCCGCTGTTTGTGCTGGGCGGCGGCAGCAATTTGCTGGTTTCCGACGACGGATTTCCGGGTTTAGTCCTGCACGTCGCCCTTGCGGGAGTGGAACAGACGGGCGACAGCTTCTCCGCAGGGGCTGGAGAAAACTGGGACTCCTTTGTCTCGACAGCCATCGAACGCGGCTACGGAGGCCTGGAGTGCATGGCAGGCATTCCAGGCACGGTGGGGGGAACGCCGGTGCAAAACGTCGGAGCGTATGGGCAGGAGGTTTCCGGGATCGTCACCTCGGTCCGCGTGCTCGATCTGAATCACCTGACATTCTCCGAATTGCCGAACGCCGCCTGCGGCTTTGCGTATCGCCGCAGCATCTTCAATTCGACACACCGGGGCCGCTTCATCGTCACAAAGGTGATGTATCGTCTGCGGCGAAACGCGTTTCCTGTGCTCTCCTATCCAGACCTCAGGCGCTATTTCGAGAGTCGTCGGAAACCGACGTTGGCGGAGGCAGCCTCAGCGGTGCGGGAAATTCGACGATCGAAAGGCATGCTGCTCGTTGAAGGCGACCCCGACAGCCGCAGCGCGGGCAGCTTCTTCAAAAATGCCGTCGTCAGCGAAAAAGTGTACGAGGAGATTGCCTCCCAGGCTTCCGCGCCTGTTCCCCGCTTTGTCGCGACCGCCGGGTTCGTGAAGATCCCGGCAGCGTGGCTGGTGGAGCAGGCCGGGTTCAGGAAGGGATTCAGCCTGGGAGCCGCGGGCATCTCTACGCGTCACACGCTCGCCCTGGTCAATCGGGGTGGTGCGACAGCGAAGGAGATTCTGTCGCTGCGCGACCAGATCGTCGCCGGAGTCGCGGCGAAGTTTCGGATCGTCCTGGAACCTGAGCCGGTGTGGGTCGGCGCATAGGCGCTGGTCAGGGCCGCAACTCCACCGCCAGGGCCTGCCTCTCGCAATCACAATCGTCGCCGCGCGCCAAAGTGCGCCACGGGCAACTGAACTCCCGCAACGGGTGTTGAGATCAGGAGCCGAAACCGAACAGCAGATTTCAGATGATGTCATGTCATCCCCGATATATTCGAAACGCACGTTACCGGTTACATTGACTCATCGTGCGTAGTTTGTTCTCGACACGCACTTTACTAAAACTCTTGACTACTGATGTTCGTGAACATCTGTCCTGGCTGGTTAATTTGACAGTTACGTTATCTCTCAAGTAAATAATGTGTGGCAGACCTTGTACTCGGCGAAACCCACACAATAAGCAGCTCAATCCCCCCGGAACGACTTTTTGGAGGTAGGAATCTCAATGCGCATCAGGAGCCTCTTCTCTTATTTCTGCGTATTCTCGCTGGTCGCCCTCTTCTTCTTCGGACGAGCGCAGGCGCAGGAAACATCGGCAATCACCGGCACGGTGACCGATCCCAGCGGCGCTGTGATTCCGAATGCAGAGGTGACTGTCACGCAGCAGGAAACGAATACCCCGCAGTCGACAATTACGAACGGCGACGGGCTGTACAACATTCCCGGTCTCACTGTGGGACATTACAACCTGACCGTCACGGCCTCGGGATTCCAGACATTCCAGCGAACCGGCATTGTGGTGAACACTGCGCAGACGGTCCGCGAAGACGCGCAAATGACGGTGGGCGCAAACAACCAGACCGTCACGGTGCAGGCCAATGCGCTGCAGGCGCAGACCGAGACGAACGAAGTGAGCAGTCTGATCAGCGGGCAGCAGGTGCGGAATATCGCGACGAACGGCCGCAACATTACAAGCCTGACGACGCTGGGCGTGGGAGTTTCCAGCAATCTGCCGTCGTTCAACGGCGTGGCGGCGCAGACCAGTACAGCCACGATCAGCTTCAATGGCATGCGGCCCGATCACAACAACTTCCTGATTGATGGCGGTGAGGTGTATGACCGCGGGTCGGGCGGCAAGCTCGACGCGCTTCCCTCACCGGACGCGATCGCGCAGTTCCAGGTGCTGAGCAGCAATTATTCGCCGGACTACGGCATTTCATCGGCGGGCACGGTGCTCATCGAGCTGAAGAGCGGCTCGCATAATTTTCATGGCGGCGCGTGGGAGTTCAACCGCAACGACGATTTCGACGCGGCGAACTACATCTCGAAGCTGAAAGTCCAGCCGACACCGGAATTGCGGCTGAACATTTTCGGCGGGAACATCGGCGGACCGCTGGTGATTCCGCGCTTCTACAACACCAACCGGCGGAAGACGTTCTTCTTCTGGCAGGAAGAGTGGCGGCGGTTTATTCAGGGCGCAAACCCGACGGTGACGCCGACGGTGCCGGCGAATGATTTTCCGACCGCGGGCGCGGCCCTTACCTACACGCCATGGAATGGGCCGGCCCCGATCGTGCCGATGACCAGCGACCCCGCGAAGCAGATGGTTTATGCGACAGATCACCTGGTGGCGGGGCAGCCGTTCCCTGGGAACGTGATTCCGGCCAACCTGATGGATCCGAACGCGGTGTTGTTTATGGGGACGGGCGCGATTCCGAAGCCGAATTCGGGGACGGACAGCTACGTGGCGTCGCCAAAGCAGCCGACCTTTGTGCGCGAAGACGTGGTGCGCATCGACCAGAACCTGACCAGCAAATACCACCTGATGGGCAGCTGGATTCACGACCAGATGTCGCAGACGATTTTTCCCACGATGTGGAGCGGCGACAGCTACACGACGGTGGGCGACGTGTTCAGCAATCCTTCATGGGGCGCAGCCGTGCGTCTGACGCAATCGATTTCGCCGACGGTGCTGAACGAGACCGGGCTGTATGTGAACGGCAACAAGATCGACGTCACTCCGGCGGGCACCTATGCGCAGCCGACCGGCTGGAACGCGGGCAGCTACTTTACCGGAAACAATCTGGACAGCCGGCTGCCGCAGGTAGAGTTCAGCAGCGGACCGCTGAACACAACCTGGAGCGTCATCTACTGGCCGTGGCACAACTCCTACCTGGACTATCAGCTGCGCGACGACCTTTCGATGACGAAGGGCAAGCACTCGATGAAGTTCGGCTTCTCGTACATGCGGAACGATAAGAACCAGCAGCAGCAGGCAGACACGGAGGGCGATTACAGCTTCAACGGATCGCAGTTCTCCGGCGACGCCTATATCAACTTCCTGCTTGGTTTCAGCAGCAGCTATACGCAGCTGCAGAACCTGAATACAGATCACTGGATCAACAACACCTATTCGTTCTACGGAATGGACAACTGGCACGTAACGCCGAAGCTGACGCTTAACCTCGGCGTGCGCTACGACCTGCTGCCGCATGTGTATGAGAAGAACAACCGCGTCTCGAACTTCAACCCCGCGGCCTACAATCCGGCGGATGCTGCGAGCTTCTCGTCGGCCGGGACGATTTGCACGGCGGTGACGGATCCTGGATGCACCGGGCCGAGCGCGGGCCTGCAGACGGTGAATGGCAATCTCTTCTACCTGAACGGCATGCAACTGGCGGGAACAGCGGGCGTGCCGCGCGGGCTGGTGAAGAACGACTACTTCACGCCGGAGCCACGGCTGGGCTTCGCCTACGACATGCTGGGCACGGGGAAGACAGTGCTGCGCGGGGGCCTGGGACTGTTCTACGAGCGTGTGCAGGGCAACGACATTTACAACCTGAGCACGAACCCGCCGTTCTCCTATCAGCCAAGCGTGAACGACGTATACTTCTCCGATCCGCACACGAACGACCTGACGGGAGCCACTTCGACAGTCCCGCTGGGGGCGTCGAGCCTAACGAACCTGCGGTATTACTATCCGGACCCGGCAACGGTGCAGTTCAGTCTGGGAGTGCAGCAGCAACTGGCGCCATCGACGCTGCTGGCCGTGCAATATGTTGGGTCGGAAGGGTGGAACCAGGACGATCTCAGGGAAATAAACGATCTGCCACTGAGCGCGACTGCGGAACGGGAGGCCGTGGCCACGGGCGGCGCCAACGGGCTGAATGCCAACGCGAACCTCTATCGTCCTTACCTGGGATACGGCAACCTTCGCCAGGAAGAAAACGAAGTGAACTTTAACTACAACTCTCTGCAGGCGGCGCTGCGGATGGATTCGCGCCATGGCTTGAGCGTGCAGCTGGCTTACACCTACTCGCATGAGCTGGACATCGAGAGCGCCGATCTGACGACGGCAACGCAGCAGGGCACGGGGGGCACGCTCTCCGATCCCTACAATCCCCGGTATGACTACGGATCGGGGAACTTTGACCGCCGGCACATCTTCAACGCTAACTACATTTACGACCTGCCGTTCTTTGCCCACTCGAACGGCCTGGCGCGGTCGGCACTGGGCGGATGGGTGTTCTCCGGCGTGACCCAGGCAGAAGCCGGAACTCCGGTAAACATCTACTACAACGGTCCGGACACGCTGGGACTGGGAGGTAACACCAACAACCGGCCAAACATTTCGAGCCCGGTGGGCTTCCCGAAGAAACAGTCGCAGTGGTTCACCACGTCTTCGTTCACCGACCCGGTGGCGCCGTGGAATGGCGGCGCCAACAACGGTTTTGGCGACGCGCGCAAGGACACGATCGTGGGACCTGGACTATTCAACTGGAACCTGTCGCTCTACAAGGACTTCCCGTTCACGACCAACACGGAGGGTCCGCGACTGGAGTTTCGCGCCGAGTCGTTCAACACCTTCAATCACACGGAATTCAACGGCATTGACACCGGGACGAACGACGGCCCTGGACAATACGGGACGGTGACCAGCGTCTACGATCCACGCGTGCTGCAGTTCGGCGGCAAGCTACTGTTTTAAACCGCACGATATGTCACCACGCAGTGGGGCGATTGCTCCACTGCGTTTCTTTTGCGCAGCCGAACAATCCCGGAGGATGACGCATGTTGCAGCAAGGGCAGCGGTATGGTCGAATGGCGGCCATGGACCGCAGGAGGTTTCTCAGGAGTTCTGTTCTGGCGTCGGGCGCGGCGCTGTGCAGCCGCATCAGCTTTGGCGAGGGCGCATTGACCGTGCCGCTTCGCCTCACTCTCAATCCGCGGCAAAGGGGCAATCCCATAGCAGCGGATTTCACCGGCCTCAGCTATGAAAGCGCACAGTTGAGCGAGCCGGAATTTTTCTCGGCATCGAACACCGAGCTGGTCGGATTCATTCGCCGTCTCGGGACTTCGGGTGTGCTGCGCATCGGCGGAAACACCAGCGAATACTGCTACTGGGCGCCGGATATGACGCCGCAAGAGAGCGCCGCCGTTCAGCAGCAAAACGAAGCCAATGTCATCCAGCAGGCGGTTGGGCCTGACAAGGGGCATAAGCCCCCGCCACCCAAAAAGATCACGCCGGAGGCGGTACGGAATCTGCGCGGTTTCATCGACGCGACAGGATGGAAGCTGATCTACGGCCTGAACATGGGGACGGAATTGCCGGAGACAGCCGCAGCGGAAGCCGACTTTGTGATGCGCACGATGGGCGAGAAACTCATCGCCTTCCAGCTTTGCAACGAGCCGGACTTGTTCTCGCGCAACGGGCTGCGCAAGGCGGATTACAACTTCGCGCAGTTTGCGCAGGAGTGGCAGCACTTCTTTCAGGTGATTCGGCAGAAGGTGCCCCATGCGCCGTTTGCGGGACCGGATACGGCGTTCAATAACGAGTGGCTCGTTCCGTTCGCGAAGCAATTCAGTGGCGACGTGGCGTTTCTCTCGCAGCACTATTACGCCGAGGGCCCGCCGGAGAATCCCTCCATGACCATCGCGCGGCTGCTCAGCCCGAATCCGCGACTGGCCGCGGAGTTTCAGGGGATGGCGGAAACGCAGAGTGTGACGCATGTGCCATTCCGCCTGACCGAGACGAACTCGTGCTACCAGGGGGGCAAGCAGGGCGTGAGCGACACATTCGCCTCGGCTCTGTGGGGCGCAGATCTGATGTATCAACTGGCGACGGCGGGCGGCGTGGGCATTAACTATCACGGCGGCGGCTACGGCTGGTACACGCCGATTGCTGGAACGGTCGCCGATGGATTTACTGCGCGGCCCATTTATTACGGCATGCTGCTGTTCCAGCAGGCGGGCCCGGGGCATCTGATCGCGGCGACGCTCGATCACCCGGATGAGGCGCCGCTGCTCAATGGTTATGGGCTGGTGAGTGAAGGCGCCGAGCACGGAACGGTGAAGGCTGTGGTCTTCAACAAGCACGACGATCGCGCAGTGAAGCTGAAGATCGACAGCGGCGAGCGGGCCATGCGGGGGCGAGCGCTGCGTCTGACAGCACCGCGCCTCGACGATACCCAGGATGTGACGCTGGGACGGAACCCTGTGGGCTCCGGCGGCGCGTGGGAAGCGCAGCCGGAAGAAGAGCTGCCGGTGCAGGATGGGACCGCGAAGATCGATTTGCCGGCGGGCAGCGGGGCGCTGATTACTTTTCACGCGGGCTGAACCAAATAGAAACGGCGGACGAGCCGGTGCGGGCGTATCCTGAACCGCTGACAGCATGACAGGGAGACGACGCATGAACGGGAGTCCGCCGACGCGGAGGGATTTTGTGAAGATGAGCGCGGGCACAGCCGCAACGCTGCTGGAGCCGCGCGCTCTGTGGAGCATAGGCCAGGCAGGGAGCGAACCAGTGCGGTTCGCAGCTATCGGCACAGGAACGCGCGGATGCGAACTGCTGCGGGCGTCGCGGCAGGTGCAGATAGCCCAGTGCGTGGCGATCGCCGATCTCTACGACAGCCGTCACGACGCCGGGCGCGAGGCGGTGGGCCACGACGCTCCGTCGACGCGAGACTACCGGTCGATTCTGGATCGCAGGGATGTGGAAGCGGTCCTGGTAGCGGTGCCCGACCATCAGCATCGGCGCGTGGTGCTGGACGCGTGTGCGGCGGGCAAGGATGTCTACTGCGAGAAGCCAATGTCGCACAACGTGGAGGACGGCTTCGCGATGGTGGAGGCGGTGGAGAAGCATCGGCGGGTATTGCAGGTGGGCAGCCAGCGCGTCAGCAACATTGTGTACGCGAAGGCGCGGGAGCTCTGGACTTCGGGCGCGCTGGGCGATGTGTTTTTCATTGAGGGCGTCTCGGGGCGCAATTCGGAGAGCGGCGCGTGGGTGTATCCCATCCCGCCCGATGCGAACGAGCGGACCATCGACTGGAAAGCGTTTCTGGTGGATGCGCCGGAACGGCCGTTCGACGCCGCGCGGTTCTTCCGCTGGCGGTGCTTCGCGGATTATGGCGAGGGATTGTCGGGCGATCTCTTCGTCCACCTGCTGTCGGGAATTCATTTCATTACCGGGATCAACGAGGTCCCGCAGAAGGCGCAGTCGGCGGGCGGGCTGTATCGGTGGAAGGATGGCCGGGACTTCCCTGACCTGATCGAGACGCTGTACGACTATCCGAACTTCCGCGTAGCGCTGCGGTGCAATCTGAACAACGCGTCGGGCGAGCCCATTACGTTTTACGGGACGAAGGGGACGATGACGCTGAACGGGAACACGCTGACGGTGACACCGCAGGACACGCGGCCGCAGCCGGAGGGATATTCCCTGATCGGCTGGCCGGAGCGGCTGAAGACGGAGTACCTGACGCAGTGGCATGCGGAGCATCCCGACCCGGGAGCGCAGAGCGACGGCGCGCTGAACCAAACCTTTGCGGCGCCCCAGGGATACAACGACGTGGTCGATCATGAGACGGTCTTCTTTGAAGCGGTGCGCAGCCGCAAGGCGGTGACGGAAGACGCGCATTTCGGCAACAACACGGCGATCGGCTGCCACATGGCGAACGCAGCGTATTTCCGCGGCGACGCTGCACGCTGGAACGCGGCGAAGAGGAAGATCGAGTCGTAGCAAGCACAATTTGCAACCGAGACGAGAGCAAAAAGGCGGAGGCAGGGAGCATGGCGGTGATTTCGAGAAGGACGTTTGTGAAGACGGCTGCGGTTTGCGCGGCTGCGCTGGAGACGCGGCAGCTGTGGGCGAATCCGCTGGGCTTGCCGATCGGGCTGCAGCTTTATTCGGTGCGGGAGTATCTGCCGAAGGATTATGAAGGCACGCTGAAGCGGCTGGGGGCGATGGGCTATCAGGACGTCGAGGCCGCGGGTTTCTTCAATCACTCGGCGGCGGATGTGAAGCAGGCGATGGCCGGCGCGGGTTTGCGCTGCGTGAGCGCGCACTATGCTTTGGCAGACCTGATGCCGAAACTGGATGAGATTATCCAGTACGCGAAGGATCTGGGGCTGAGCTTCATCATCTGCTCAGCACCGATGATGCGCGACCCCAGCCGCGCGAAGGGTCTCAGCTGGAACGACATGATGGAGGCGGTCACCCTCGACGACTGGAAATGGAACGCCGAGCAGTTCAACACGATCGGCGAGAAGATTCATGCGGCGGTAATCCAGTTCGGCTATCACAACCACTTTGTCGAGTTTCACCGCAAAGAAGGCGGAGTGCGCCCGTACGATCTGATTCTGAAGAACACCGACCCCAAAGTCGTCACGATGGAGATGGATGTCGGCTGGGTGGTGATCGGCGGGGCAAAACCGGAGGAGTATTTAAGGAAATATCCGACGCGGTTCACGCAGCTCCACGTGAAGGAGTTCAAGCTGGCGAACTGGAAGCCGGGTGAGGAGCCGATTTCGACGGAGATGAATCAGGGCAGCCTCGACTACAAGAGCATCTTTGCGGCCGCTAAACACGCCAGCATCCGCCACATCTATGTGGAGCAGGAAGCGTTTCCGGATATGGAGCCCTTCGCCGCTCTCAAGGTCGATGCGGACTGGCTGAAGGCGTTCCCGGGATAAAGCGCGGCCACAGGCTGCGCCCTTTGCCGTGAGGCGCGCGAAGAACCGGGTGCGGCGGGAATCGCTTCTCTACCGCAGCGCGGCCATGATCGCCACGTTCAGGCCGATCATGATGACCGCGGAAGCCGGAATCACCAGCAGAGCCTGGCGCAGCCGGCGCGGGTCGCCCCCCGCGATGGTGCCGATGATGCGTGAGCTGACTGCGAGCCCGGCCCATCCGAAAGTGATGACAATGCCGAGGGCGGTACCGGTCATGCTGGGAAATGCCCCGCCGACAATGGCGAGGGTGGTTGGAAAAACCGGAGCCATGGCGACCCCGGCGAGAAATACCAGCAAAGCTGCCGCGGCCGGCTTATGAACGCGGAGCATGAGAAACGTCGTGATCGCCATTGCAATCGATGCAGCGAGCGTAACGTCCACAGCGGAAACATGGACCAGGATGGGTGCAACGGCCACACGCCCGATGAGCATGCCCAGCGCGAACCCGAGGGAGAGGATGTTGAGCGCGCGGCCCTCGGGGACGCCCTGCGCGATCAGGTGCCGCACGAGCCAGTTCCAGACGCCGACCTCACAGCCCACATAAAGAAACAGGAAGAAGCCGAGCAGAAACAGGAGCGGGCGGCCCAGCACCGGTCCGGCATTGGCAAAGATAAAACGGCCGGCGCCGGTGGGCGGAGGCATGGGCGCGATAGCCTGAATGGCAAGTGTGACCACCGTGAGGGCGGCGATGGTGTAACAGAGGCGTACCCAGTTTCCGCGCAGGAGATTGGCGGAGATAAAGGGAGTCAGTAGGCCGCCCAGGCCAAAGAAGAGATTGACGAGATTGAGGGCAATGGCGCGATGCGCCTCGCCGACGTCGCTGGTGAGGGCATTGGCACCGGTGACGACGATGCCGCCGCCCATGCCGAGCAGGAAGAGCAGAAAGACAATGCTGCGATATCCGGCCGAGCGCGGCAGAGCGAGCAGCGCGATCACGATGACGGAGAGGCCGAGAATCAGACCGGCTTTTTTGCCGACGTCATCGAGAAGCGGGCCCACAGCCAGCGAAGCCAGCATGAGCCCCACGGCCTGGGCGAAGGCGATGGTCCCGTTCTGCCGCGGCGTGAGCTGAAAGCGCCTCGAAAGCTCGGGCAGGATGGTGCCCAGCATGGCGGCCATCATGCCGTAGACGAAGATGGCGACGACTGCGGCGAGAATCAGCAAAGTGAGGTTCCTTTCATGGCTGCGAATCGCCGGCCGGAGCGAGATCAACCCAACTGCGGGTGCGGCTGCTCTCCATTTCGGCACGCAAAATCACGAGCTGACGCAGGCCGTCTGCGAATTGCGGATAATCGCGAGGCGCGGCGGGATCGGCGATCGATGCGTAGAAGCGGCGAAAGACCTGCTTGAATGTGTCGTCGTAGCCCTCGCTGTGGCCGCCCGGCAAATCGGCGAAAGAGCGCGCGCCCGGCTTGAGCAGGGATGGATCCTTCACTATGACGCAGTTGGGAGTGTCGCGATGGCCGATCCACAACTCGTCGGGGCGCTCCTGATCCCAGGCGACGCCGGACTTCGTACCGTAGATCTCGATGCTGAGCCGGTTCTTGCGCCCGGCGGAAACCTGACTGGCGGTCATGCTGCCACGGGCGCGACCCATGCGGAAGATCACGGCGCCCATATCTTCGGTGTCGATGGGAGTATCAACCGTTTCGGCATCCGATGCCAATTTGTTAGCGAAGGTCTCTACGGGGCCACGCGGCTGCTTACGCGTGGCGTGGAACGTCTGCAGGTCGGCGCAGAGGGCATTGACGCGCAGACCGGTGACGTGTTCGGCCATGTCGAACCAGTGGGATCCAACGTCAGCCATGCAGCGCGACGGTCCGCCGTCTTTCGATGAGACGCGCCAGTTCCAGTCGGTTTCGTAGAGCAGCCAATCCTGGGAGTAAGTGCCCTGCACCACCAGGATTTCGCCGAGATCGCCGTCTTCGCGGAGGCGGCGCATCTGCTGCACCATGGGGTAGTAGCGCAAGTTGTGGCAGACCGCGTTGCGCAGGTCTTTTTTTCCAGCGAGGGAGACGAGTTCTTCCGCCTGCTCCGTGGTCGTCGCCAGGGGCTTTTCGCACAGCACGTGCTTGCCGGCGAGGAGCGCCTCTTTGGCCATAGCAAAATGGAGCGCATTGGGCGTGCAGAGATGGACGGCGTAGATGGAGCGATCGGCTAGCACGGCTTCGACGCTTGCGGCGGGCACGCCAAACGCTGACCCAAGCTTATCTGCCGCGGCCGTGTTGCGCCCACCGATGGCCGCCACTTCCACATGCTCGACGCGGCGGAGGGCTTCCAGATGCACCCGGCCCATGAAGCCGGTGCCGACGATGGCAGTGCGAATCGGTTGGTTCATGTTCAAACCTTGAAGTCCGATTTCGGTAAGGAGTTTATCCAGGTCCGTGTCGCGGGGGCCTTCCTGGGGCGGATCCTGCTCATCGAATATCATGTTCATCGCTTCGCCGACTCTCCGCCGTAATGATCAATCTTCATGTCCACCATGCCGCGCCGGGTTGTTCACGGATGACGAGATCATTGAGGAAGGCGGCGGCTTTCGTCAGGCCTTCTTCGGCAGACAGGAGCGAGTCCTCGTGCTCGATGGAGAGGAAGCCGTCGTAGCCGACGATACGCAGGGTCGAAACGAACTCCTTCCACCATTCCGCGCCGTGGCCGTAGCCGACGGTGCGGAAGATCCAGCCGCGATGGGACTCGTCGGTATACGGCTTGGTGTCAAGCACGCCGGTTCGAGGCAGGTTGGCGGAATAGAGCTGCGTATCCTTGGCGTGGACGTGGAAGATGGCGTCGCTGAGCACGCGCACCGCTGCGATGGGATCGATATTCTGCCAAAACAGGTGGCTGGGATCCAGGTTCGCGCCGACGGCAGGACCGGCGATGGACCGCAGCCGCAGCATCGTCTCCGGGCTGTAGACGACGAAGCCGGGATGCATTTCAATGGCGATGCGAACACCGTGCTCGGCGGCGAATTTGGCGTGGCGAATCCAGTACGGCGTGACGACCTCGTCCCACTGCCACTGAAGGATTTCAAGATAGTCGGGCGGCCAGGGGCAGGTGACCCAGTTGGGGTGTTTCGCGGCGGGTGAGTCCCCCGGACATCCCGAGAAATCGACCACGGTGGGAATGCCGAGCTTCTCCGCGAGCAGGATGGTTTTGCGGCTCACTGCCCTGGCCCGTTGCGCGCGGCTCGGGATGGGATGGAGCGGATTGCCGTGACAACTGAGCGCGCTGATGGACGCGCCGTGGTCGGCGAGGACCTTCTGGAATTCGGTGAAGGCCTTCGCGTCGTCGAGCATCGTGAGCTTGCAGTGGGCGTCGCCGGGGTAGTTGCCGGTACCTAATTCGACAGAATCGACGCGGAGCTTCTTCAGCTTGTCCAGGACAGCCGGCAAAGGAAGCTGCGAGAGCAGAGGGGTAAAGACTCCGACTTTCATGATGACCGGCTCCGGCGGCGCAGAACTTCTCGATGCACCGCAAGGAGCCATGATACAGGCGGAAGGCGCAGAGAACGGTTGAGGGGAGCGAGTCCGGCTGCGCGTTCCGAGAAGTGCGATTCTTTGTGAGCGATAGACTCACAATAAGAGCCATGGAAGCGATCGTTCTCAAAGAAGGGCCGGCACGGTGGGACCTGGTGAGCCTTGGGGAAGTGATGCTGCGCCTCGATCCCGGCGAGGGGCGGATCGCGACGACGCGCCACTTCAACGTGTGGGAGGGCGGCGGTGAGTATAACGTGGCGCGGGGGCTGCGGCGCTGCTTTGGATTGACGACCGCGATTGCCACGTGCCTGGCGGATAATCCGATGGGACGGCTCGTGGAAGACCTGATGCTGCAGGGGGGCGTGGATCAGGCGCTGGTGCGCTGGCTTCCCTATGACGGCGTCGGGCGGACGGTGCGGAACGGGCTGAACTTTACGGAGCGCGGGTTTGGCGTGCGTGCGGGGGCGGGGTGTTCCGATCGCGGGCATACGGCGATGGGGGCTGCGAGGGCCTCAACCTGGGACTGGGACGAGGTCTTCGGCGCGGGATGCGG
This sequence comes from Acidobacteriaceae bacterium, assembly GCA_049802575.1. Taxonomy (GTDB): domain Bacteria; phylum Acidobacteriota; class Terriglobia; order Terriglobales; family Acidobacteriaceae; genus Palsa-343. The sequence goes on from JBARMS010000169.1 coordinate 62,319, forward strand.
TGCGCGCTGGTTCCACACGGGCGGCATCTTTGCGGCGCTGTCGGAGACGACGCCGCAAGTGGCGGCGGCTGCGATGGATGCGGCGCGGCGACATGGCATGGCAGTTTCCTACGACCTGAACTATCGCGAGTCGCTCTGGAAGAGCATTGGGGGCAAGGCAAAGGCGCAGGAAGTGAACCGCGCACTGGTGCGCAAAGTGGATGTGCTGCTGGGCAACGAGGAAGACTTCTCGGCCATGCTGGGGGTTGGGCTGCAGGGTGTTGACGAGGATTATGGCGCATTGCCGGTGGCCAGCTACGAGCGCATGCTGCGCGAGGTGGCTGGGACCTATCCCAACCTGAAGATGGTGGCGACCACGTTGCGGACAGCGCACACGGCGACGCGGAATGCGTGGGGGGCTATGGCGCTGGCGCATGCGGAAGGCCGGAATGAGATCGTTCACGTGCCGCAGCGGGAGATCGAAATTCTGGACCGGGTGGGCGGGGGCGACTCGTTTGCCTCCGGGCTGATTTTTGGTTTGCTGACGGGCAAGCCGGTGGAGTGGGCAGTGCGCTGCGGCGTGGCCCATGGGGCGCTGGCGATGACCACCGCGGGGGACACGAGCATGGCCACGCTGGCGGAGGTGGAGCGGGTGATGAAGGGGGAGACGGCGCGGATTGCGCGGTGATGCCCGTTACCAGCGCGGGGGGACCTTTGCTGAAACCAGTGGGGTTAACGAGGGGGATTCACCAACCAGTTACGTTACTTATCTATCTGGTTAACGGGCCTGGTCAACGGGGCGGAAAAGGCGGCTTCTGCGCGTGAAAAGGAGTGATGGTTGACGACTCAGGAGCGCCTGGAACAGTCGGGTATCGTGCCGGTGCTGCGGGCTCGGTCGGAGCAGGAGGGCCATGCTCTGGTGGAGGCCCTGGTGGCGGGCGGCATCAGCGTGATGGAAGTGACGATGACGGTGCCAGGCGCGGTTGACCTGCTGGGCACGCTCAGGAAGGAATACGGGGACCGGCTGCTGCTCGGCTCGGGTACGGTTACCACAGAGGAGCAGGCGGCGGCGACGATCGAGGCGGGCGCGGAGTTCGTGGTAAGCCCCAGCCTGCATCCTGAGGTGGTGAGGATTACCAAGGAAATGGGAAAGGTCTCGGTTCCGGGCGCGCTGACGCCGACCGAGGTGATCACCGCGTGGCGCGCAGGCGCAGACTACGTGAAGATCTTTCCCTGCTCGGCGGTGGGCGGGGCGAGTTATTTGAAGGCGCTGCTGGCGCCGTTTCCGGAGCTGCGGCTGATTCCGACCGGCGGGGTGACGCTCGAGACCGCGGCGGAGTTCCTGAAGGCCGGGGCGCGGGCTCTGGGGGTCGGGACGGATTTGGTCAATCCCAGGGCGATTGAGGAGGGCCATCCGGAGATGGTGACGGAGATGGCGCGGGCCTATGTGGACGTGGTGCGGGATTTCCGGCGGGGAGCCTCTCCGCGTTGAGGGAGCGGGATCGATTCGGAAGGTGGGATGCTTCAGCGGTGAATCGGACAACGAACGCCGGTAAGGTTCTTCGAGCACCCATGGTTCTCTGATGAGATCGAAGCCGGAGCCGACCCGACTCCGCGCCAGCGCCCCGCTTCACTCGAGTCCCAGCTGGTTACGCTCGCAGCCTGAAGAGCGGGAGTTCCGGCACATTACTTTGGGCTCGCTCTCGACGAGCCATCTTGTAATTGTTTTGTATCCCGCGGACTGGCCGCTTGCATGGGAGCACACTGGAAGCAACACAAACACGTCCGCACTGCGCTCTTCTCTTTCCACGTCTGTGGGGGCCGCAATGAATGCCCTGCTCGTGTATCCACGCTTTCCCGATACCTACTGGTCCTTCCGATACGCGCTCTCCTTTCAGGGCAAGCGCGCAGCGCAGCCGCCGCTGGGACTGATGACCGTCGCTGCCCTGCTGCCTGACTGCTGGAATAAGCGCCTTATCGATACCAACGTCGAGCGCCTGAAAGATTCCGACCTTGCATGGGCAGATATCGTCCTGCTCAGCGGCATGCATATCCAGCAGGAGCGCCTGCTCTCCATCGTCCGCCGCTGCCGCGCCCGCGGTCTGCGGACCGTGGTGGGCGGCCCGATCGCATCCAGTGTCTGCGCGGCAGACCTTGAAGCCGATTATGTTGTCATCGGCGAAGCGGAAGATGTCCTGGCCGATTTCGTTCGCGACCTCGAAGGCGGTTGCGCCCGCCTGGTGTATCAAGCCGCTGAGCGCCCCTCGCTCGATCACAGCCCCATGCCCGACTTCAGCCTCATCCGCATGAAGCGCTACAGCACGATGACTGTCCAGTATTCCCGCGGTTGCCCATTCAACTGCGAGTTCTGCGACATCATCGAAATTTACGGTCGCCGTCCCCGGACGAAGCCGGTCGCGCAGGTTCTCGCGGAATTCGAGCGGCTTTATATATCCGGCTGGCGCGGACCCGTCTTCGTGGTCGACGACAATTTCATTGGCAATAAGGTGCGCGTGCGCGAACTGCTGGCGGCGCTGGCCGGCTGGCAGCGCGAACGCCGTCATCCCTTCCGCCTGATTACCGAAGCTTCGCTCAACCTCTCCGACGATCCCGGCTTACTCCAGGCGATGAAGGAGGCCGGCTTCGCTTCCGTTTTCCTCGGCATCGAAACGCCCGACGAGTTGAGCCTCGCCGCTGCCAATAAGCATCAGAACACCCGGCGTGACCTGCTTTCGAGTATTGCCATCATCCAGAGTTATGGCATCGAAGTGATGGGCGGCTTCATTCTGGGCTTTGACACCGACAAGGAAGACATCTTCGATCGCCTCGTTGACTTTATCCAGAAGAGCGCGATCCCGATCGCGATGGTCGGGTTGTTGCAAGCGATGCCAGGAACGCAACTGCATCGCCGGCTCACGCGCGAGGGCCGCATTCTGGATGCCGGCGGCGGCAATAACACCGATTGCGCGCTCAATTTCCTTCCTCGCATGGACCCACACCGGCTCATGGAGGGATACCGCTCCGTGCTGCGCCGCATCTACAGCCGGGAAGCCTTTTACGCTCGGGCGCAGGCGTATCTGCAGCGGTGCCGGCCGCATTATCAGGCGCGCATTGACCTCGCTAATCTGCGCGCCCTCATGCTCTCCATCGTGCGCCAGGGGATCCTCGGGCGAGCTCGCCTCAGCTACTGGAAATATCTCTTCCTGGCCGCTACACGCTACCGCCGGTCTTTCGGGGCCGCGATGACGATGGCTGTGATGGGGCATCATTTCCAGGTGATCACGGAGCAAATCTGGCGTAGTCAGTTTTGACCCGGGCGAAGGGCGGCGCGTCGTTTGCACTCCGCGACTTGTCGGCTTGCTGCCGGCACGAAGAGCCGCACGGATCGAGCCGGTTGCCGCGCTCCGCGAGAGCTGACCGACGACGGCACATCGCTGTTACTCCGAGCTACTCTTCGCGCAGGGCATCCATTGGTTCCACACTTGAGGCGCGCTGCGCCGGGACGATGGTCGACACGAGGCCGGCGAGCGCCAACCCCGCAGAGAGCGCCGCAATCAGCCCCGCGTTGCGTTCCGCCTGCACTGCAACCACCGAGTTGATCAGCCGCTCCGCCGCAAGGGTTACGGCCAGTCCAATGGCCACGCCGATACCCAGCATCCACCCGACGCGCCGGAAAATCCCTTCGACGATCGTTCGGCGCGTCGCGCCCAGCGCCAGCCGGATGCCGATCTCACGCGAGGAAAGCTCGACTTCGTGGCTGATCAAGCCATAGAGCCCCACCACCGCCAGCAGCACGGCCAGAGCGGCGAAGGTTCCAAACAGCCAGTTCTCCATGCGCTGGAACGTCATCACGTCGGCGAGGACCGTCTCCATGGGCTGGGGGTCGCGCAGAGGGACGGTCGCGTCCACGCCCTGGACCACCTTGCGCAGCGCCGGCACCATGCTGGCCGGATCGCCCGCGGTGCGGATCGCCAGGCTCATGCTCCCGATCACATCGGCACTCATGGCCGGAGGAAGCTGCGCGATCAGGTAATCATGCTCCGGGAACGGCGGCTGATAAATGGTCTGGCGAATGTTCTTCACCACGCCGACGATGAGCGAGCGGGGGTTGTTCTGCGTGGGCAGCGTGTCGGTCTGGTCGTTGTCGCCGATCTCCAGCCCCACTGGATCGCGGCCTGGGGGAATGAACTTCTTCACGAAGGCTTCGTTGACGACGCACACCAGGCGCGTGGTGGGCTTATCCAGGCTGGGATCGGCGAGGCGGCCCTCGACCAGCGCGTCCTGAAACACCGTATAGTAGCCGGGCGTCACGAACCGCACTTCGGACGGATCGGTGCGCGGATTCTTCAGCGGCTCGGTTCCATAGATGTGAATGTGCTCGGAGTTATAGCCGTAGCCGGTTCCCGGCAGCAGCTGAACCACGCCGGCCGCGCGCACTCCCGGCAGCGCGCTGGTGCGATCGAGCAGCGGCTGATAGAAATCCGCCACCACATCGCGGCCGGCGTAACGTCCGTGAGGCAGGTCGATCTCGGCGGCAAGCATGTGATCGGGCTGAAAGCCGAGCTGCGTATCGCGGAGGCGCCGGAGCATTTCCAGCATCAGGCCCGAAACCACCAGCAGCGCAAGAGCGAGAGCCACCTGGGTCACGACAAATCCCGTCCGCAGGCGATGCTGCCCGCGGCTGGTTCCGGAACCACCGCCTGACTTCAGCGCCAGGTTGGGGGCCGTGCCGGAAAGCCGCAGCGCCGGAATGAGGGCCGCAGCCAGCACAACTGCTATGGAGGTCGCTGCCGCGGCGGCAAGCACCGGAATATTCACCGACACTTCAGCTCCGCGCGACAACGAGGCGATCAGCAACATCCGCATCACGCGCAGCAGGCCATACGCCAGGACGACGCCGCTTGCCGCGCCGACTGCCGCAAACACCAGCGCCTCGGTTACGAGCTGGCGCACGATGCGTCCGCGGCGCGCGCCCAGCGCCGAGCGCAGGGCCATCTCGCGTTCGCGCTTGACGCCGCGGGCCAGGAGCAGTCCCGCCACGTTCGCGCACCCAATCACCAGCACCGTCACCACAGCGGCGAGCAGCAGCCACAGCGCGTGGCTCGTATCGCCCACGACCCAGGCCGTCAGATCGATGGCGTGCACGGTGCGTCCCGCATTGAATGCGTCGTTCTTGCCGAGTGCGGCGAAGATCGCATCGAGGTCGCCCTCCGCCTGGCGCGCAGTCACTCCGGGCTTGAGCCGCGCTACGGTTTGCAGCCAGTGATTGCCACGATTCGTGATCTGGTTCTGGGTCGGATGCAGAGGCGCGTACACGGCGTTCAACTCATCGATGGGGAACCGGAAACCCGCCGGCATGACGCCGATGATGGTGCAGGCGCTGCCATCGAGACGCACCTTCTGCCCGATCACCGATTTGCGCCCGCCAAACTGCTGCTGCCACACCTCGTAGCTCAGCACCACCACATCGTTCCTGCCGTTCTGGTCTTCACCCGCAGCGAACGTGCGACCGAGAATTGGGCTCACGCCAAAAACGTCGAAGAAGTTATCGCTTCCCTGCACTTCGCGCAGAACCACAGGGCCTGCGCCGCCGCCCATCCCCACGGAACCGTTCACGAAGGCCGCGAGCGCGGTGAAGCTGCGCGCCATGCGGCGCCAATCCTGGTACTCGGGATACGAGGGGCCCTCCGGTCCGCCGCCGGCCGACCGCGCATCCAGCTCGACAATCCGCGATACGTCGCGATACGGAAGGGGTCGAATCACCATCGCATAGAGCACGCTGAAAACCGCAGTTGCAATCCCGATGCTCAGCGCCAGAGTCGCCATCACGGTCAGCCCGAATCCGGGCGACTGCGTCACCTGGCGGATGCCGAAGCGAAGATCCTGCGCGACGGACTCGAGCCGCGTCCCGGCGCGCTGTTCGCGCACCTGCTGCTTCACGGTCTCGATGCCGCCCATGTAGGCCAGCGTGGCGCGCCGGGCCTCCAGTGGAGTCGCGCCGGCCGCGATTTTCTCTTCGGCCGCCATTTGCACGAACGTACGCACCTCATCATCGAGGTCCGCTTCTACCGCAGCCTTATGGAACCAGTTCCGCCAGACGCTCCTGAGGCGCGACGCTGCCATGCGATGTCCTCCTAACTGGTCTTCAGTGCGTGGGTCATCGCCAGCGCGATCTTTTGCCACTCTGCTGTTTCTGCACCCAGCTGGCGTTCTCCTGCCTTCGTGAGCCGGTAATACCGGGCCTTGCGACGGTTCTCACTCTCGCCCCAGAAGGACGTGAGCCAGCCGTTCTCTTCCATGCGGTGCAGCGCGGGAAACAGCGAGCCGGGCTTGACGAGGAAGGTTCCGCGCGTCATCTGCTCGATGCGGCGCGACACGCCGAGGCCGTGCAGTTCGCCGGTGACCAGCGCCTTCAGGATCAGCAGATCCAGCGTCCCCTGCAGCAGGTTTGTCTGCTTCTCGCCCAACGCGCCCTCCTATCGACATTCTGTAGGACCATGCCTCTATTCCTATCGAATGTCAATAGGACGCAGCTGTTTCTCGTGCGCCGGGGGGGTGGGCACCCTCGACGATCGTTAATAGATGAGTTTGAGGGAGAACTGGATCTGGCGGGAGGTACCGGCGGTCCTGCTGATGACGCCGAAACCGGAGCCCACGAGGGTGTTTGCCGGCAGCCCCATATTGACCACGTTGAAGAGGTTGAAGAACTCGCCGCGGAACTGGAGATCGGTGCGTTCGAGGCCGCTGCGGCGGCGGCCGATGGGAGTGGTTTTGATGAGGGCGTAATCGAAGTCGTAATACGCGGGACCGCGGAAGCTGTTGCGGCCGAGGGTGCCGAGGCGGCCGGAGTTCGGACCGGAGCCGCCGGGGATGTTGATGGGGATGGAGAAGAAGCTGGCGTTGTTGGCGCCGCGTCCGAAGTAGTCTTCGCGGGGACGCGTGGCGCTGTGCGCGGTGGAGAGATCGGGCTTAGCGATCTGATCGGGGCGATCGGCTCCGATGGTCCCGTAGCCGGATTGCTGGATACCGGAGTAGACGGTAAAAGGGGAGCCGCTGCTGATGGTGGAGATGCTGAGGAGTTCCCAGCCTTCGGTGAGGAGATGGCTGCGCGACGAGAGAAAGCTGACGTCCTGCAGGTGGAGGTCCTGGGCGGCACTGACGCTGAAGCCGTGCGTCACGTCGAAATTCGACGGGCCTTTTTCGGGGTGAGTGTTGAACGGATCCTGCGGACTGAAGACGGTGACCGCTCCCGTGTTGCCTGTGCCGCCAATGACGCCGCTGACGTCGTCGAGCGATTTGCTCCAGGTGTAGCCGGCCTGGAGGCCGGGGCCTCCGTGGGCAACGGTTCCGGAGAGCGAGGTTTGCAGGGCGTTGTAAGAGGAGTGGGCGGTGCCGGTGATGACAGACTCAAAGCCGAAACCGCCGCTGACGGCGCCGCTCGCGTCGAAATCGATGAAGGGCGCAAAGCCTGGATCCGCGCCGGGGTAGGCATTGGGGTAGGAACTGCGCGGCAGGTGAAAGGACGCGGTGCCCACATAGGCGGCGTCGGCGGTGAGGCCACCGAAGGCGCGCTCGAGGCCGAGGGTCCACGTTTGCAGGAAACCGTCGCCGAAGCGGCGATCGATGGCGCTGAGGTTCAGCAGAGAAAGCTGGTGGCCGGGCGCGAGGGCGGCGAGGTCCTGCTGGTAGCGATTGACGTCCATGACGGTGTTGGCGGGGACGTCTTTGGTCTTACCGGTGGCGAAGACATTCGCGCCCTGCGGTGTGTAGGTTTGCGGCAGCTCGTCGGGGGTGATGCGAAAACCGTAGGCGACTTCGCCGCTCTTCGAAGCATTGACGCGCGGGTAGACAGCGAACGGCGTCGATCCGGTGAGGAAGTTGTCCTGCCAGATGTTAGGCGGGATGACGGTGATGGCGCCTCCGGCATGCACACGCACGTCGCGTGGGGCATTCCAGTCCAGCTGGACGCGGGGACCCCAGCCATTCCAGCCGGTTTGATAGCCGGGTTGCGGATTGATGAGGTAGACCTGATTGACGCCGGGGGCAGGATACGGATTGAGAAAGCTGGAGGTGCGATGGGCGCGCTCGGTGATGGGTGTGTAGAGCTCGTAGCGGAGGCCGTAGTCGAGGGCCCAGCGGGGATTGATCTTCCACGTGTCCTCGATGTAGGCGTTGACGTCGTCGCGATTGATGGCGGCGGGGCCGATGTGGGTTCCGCTGGAGGAGTACGGGGGCGCAACCGCGATGGTGTAGGCGAAGGGATAGCCGGTGAGGAGGCTGGAAAGCGTGTCGGGCAGCGGCTGGCCTGGCTGGACGTTATGCTGGCCGCTCGCCGAGGGGATGAAGACGGGGGAGTAGACGGTGCCGCCGCCGAAGTCGTATTCGCCGTTGGGGCTGATGCCGAAGTAGGTGGTGTCGCGATTGAGACGGGCCTCGATGCCCCACTTCACCGCGTGGTGCGCGGTGGTCCAGGCGAAGCTCTGCTGGCCCTGGAAGAGATTGCCGAACGCGGACATGACGGAGCCGGCCGCGGAGTTGAACGGCTCGAAGAGGCCATCGGTGAATTTGAGGGCGGGATCGGTGTGGTTGGGCGTGGGAAACGACGGCGTGGAGCGTGTGATGCTGAAGGACGATAACCAGACGAAGCGCGGGGAGACGGTGCGCGTGTACGAGAAGACCACATTGCGCTGATGGTCGACGTACTGGACGCCGAAGGTGGGGTCGAGAAGGGTCTGGTCGGGATTGGTGGTGGGGCCGGTGAGGTTGTCGTAGGTGAAGCGGGCTAGGAACTGGCCTTTTGCGCCGAGCTTCTGATCGATGCGGATGGAGAACTGGTCGGCATCGGTTTGGACGCCAGAGGGCGCGGCGTAGGTGCGCGCGCCATAAGCGCCGGTGGGCAAGTTCGGCAGCGGATAGCGCGCGAGGATGGCGGCGATGGCGGGGTTGACCGGGACCTGGAGGGTGTCGGTGGCGCCGTCGGAATACGTAACCGTGTCGGTGCCAGACCGTTCAGCGGATGTGGGAACGGCGAGGACCTGGGTGGTGCCAAGGACCTGGCGGAAGCCCTGATATTCGCCAAAGTAGAAGGTGCGGCCGCGGCCGTCGTAGAGATGGGGGAGAAGGACGGGACCGCCATTGGTGAGTCCGAACTCATTGCGGCGGAAGGGCGGGATGCGGCCGGGCTCGGCGATGGAGGGGTGGTCGAAGTAGTTACGCGCGTCGAGGGCGGAGTTGCGGAGGAACTCAAAGAAGGAGCCGTGGAAGCCGCTCGATCCGGAGCGAGTAACGATGTTGGTGAAGCCGGCGGCGCCACGGCCGATGTCGGCGGGCATCCAGCCGGAGCTGGATTGGAGCTCCTGGATGGCGTCGACATTGAAGTTGGTGAAGATGGTGCCGCCCATTTCGGGGTCGCTGATGTCGGCGCCGTCCAGGGCGAAGGCAGCCTCGACGCCGCGCTGGCCGTTGATGGCGAACTGCTGGGTGAAATTGGTGGCGCCATTCGCGTCGGTCATGGTTCCGGCGGCCAGCAGGAGCAGCGTGCTGAAGTCGCGGCCGTTGAGGGGGAGCTGGCTGACGGACTCGCTGGAGAGCTTCTCGCCGCCGGTGGCGGTGGTGCCGGATTCGTTGGCGGCGCTCTCGGTATTGGCCGGTGGAGCGACGGGTGTCGGGGCCGGCGGCTCGACGGCGGTCAGGGTGTTCTGATCGGAGAGCGTGAGGATCATTGCGGCGCCGCTGCTGATCGTGATCGTCACGGGCGCGGACGCGGGGCGGCCGGGCATCTGGACGGATACGGAGTACGCGCCGGGTGGGAGGCCGGGAATCGTGAAGCGGCCATCGGATGCGGTGACGGCAGTGTGGGGCTGGTTCTGCGAGTCGAGGATGGTGACTGTTGCGCGAGCGAGGGCATCGCCGGCGGCGTTGCGGACGATGCCAGACCAGGAAGCCCTGGGCTGCGCTTGTTGATGGGTGGTGGAGCTTGCGGCGGTCTGCTGCGCGGCGAGGGACGCTCCGGCGATGCAGCCAAAGAGAAGCAAAGCACCCACGAGGGAATCCATGAGTCGCCGAAGATGCGGCACTTGTCTGTCCGGAGTGCCTGCTGCGCCTGCGTGCTGGTGGTCCACTTTGACCCCGAATTCTGTGCCGCGCCGAGGTCCTCGACCAGGGAAGGCTGGAGGGCTCCTCAAACGTTTCACTACGATGTTTTCGGCATTATAGCCCGCCGACAATACGGTTGGCTGCGGGAGGTCGGTGGAATTGTGGCGAGTGGTAACAACGGAGCGGAATGGCGTAAGACGGCAAGCAGGAAGAGCGGTAGCATGGGCGCATGTTCGGCTGGATTCCTTCGAGGCGGCATCGCGGGGCGACGGCGGCGTGCGCGGCGGCTGTTCTTCTGGCCGGAAGCTTTGGGAGTGAGAGGGGCGCCGCGCAATCGGTGATCGAGCGGCTCGCGGACGGCAGGATCCGCCCGTCGGGGACGCCTGGGCTGCGGGTGGCGTATCTCCCGATTGTTCTGCCAAGCGCACATGCCGCGAATGTGCTGCAGCTGCGCAACGGTGAGCTGCTTTGCACGTATTACGCCGGGGTGTGGGAGGGAAGGCCGGGGGTGGCCATCGTGCTGGCGAGGCTGGCGCGAGGGTCGAGCCAGTGGACGCCGCCGGTGGTGGTAGCGCAGGCAGCAGGACGCGCGCTCGAGAATCCTGTGCTGTTTGAAGCGCCAGGGGGCACGCTGTGGCTCTTCTACACCACGCAGTCCGGCGATGCGGGACAGGCGGATGCGGAGATTCTGGCGCAGACGTCGGCCGATGCCGGGCGGACGTGGGGAAAGCCGCGGGCTCTTGTTGCGCACGCTGGTTCCTTCGATCGGCAGCGGCTGGTGGTGGCGGGAGACGCGTGGCTTTTTCCGGTGTATTTCACGCCGGGCATGGACGCCAGCGACACTTCGGCGGTCGAGATCACGAGGGATCAGGGACGGACGTGGAAGGAGTGCGCGATTCCGGGATCGAATGGGCTGGTGCAGCCGGATGCGATCGAACTGGCAGCGCATCGTTTCGTCGCGTTTTTTCGGAGCCGGTATGCGGACTGGGTGTACAGCAGCCGGTCGGAGGACGGATGCACGTGGACGAAACCGGAAGCGACCGAAATTCCGAATAACAATTCTTCGATTCAGGTGGCGCGGCTCAGGGACGGGCATCTGGTGATGGCGTTTAACAACATCCAGGCGGGAACGATGCGGAGCAAGGCGCGGAGCGCAGCGCGCTGGCCGCTGTCGGTTGCGCTTTCGACGGATGGCGGCAAAACGTGGCCATGGGTGCGCGATGTGGATATTGGCGCGGGAGTACCGCAAGAGACGGTTCCCCAGACGATGGCCGGCATGGATGTGCGCGAGGAGATGCAGGATTTTCTGGAGCACCGGATCGAATACTCGTATCCATCGATTGTGGCCATGGACGACGGGACGATCGCGATGGAGTATACGTATCGGCGGCGGACGATCAAGTATGTGGCGTTCGACGAGGGGTGGATCAAACAGGGGACGACGCTGGGATATTTCACCGGAGATCGGCAGTAGAGGGCGCGGCAAGAGGCGGAGCCTGACCCGCTACAATGCTCGGCATGGCGCAAAAGAAAGCTGCGAAGAGGACGGCGAAGCGGCTGGCTCGGCCTGCGAAGAGCTCTGCGAAGAAAAGTGCAGCGAGGGGCGCAAAAAAGACTCCCGGAAAAGCGAAGCCGACGCGGGCGGTGAAAGGCCCGGGGCTCGAGCTGGATCCCAGTCGGATTCAGGATTTGCTGCGGCGGGTGGCGGCGGCGTATCCCAATGCGGAATGCGCGCTGCATCACACGAATCCATGGGAGCTGCTGGTGGCGACGATTCTGTCGGCGCAGTGCACAGATGCACGCGTCAACATAGTGACGCCAGAGCTGTTTCGCAAGTTCCCTTCCCCATCGGCGTTTGCGCAGGCGTCGCTGCCGAAGATTGAGGAGGAGATTCGCTCGACCGGTTTCTATCACAACAAGGCAAAGTCGATTTCCGGGGCGGCGAAGCGGGTGGTGGGCGAGTTCGGCGGCAAAGTTCCGGAGACGATGGAAGAGTTGCTGACGCTGCCGGGCGTGGCGCGCAAGACGGCCAATGTGGTGCTGGGAGTGGCGTTCGAGAAGGCGGAGGGCGTGGTGGTGGACACGCATGTGCTGCGGCTCAGCCATCGACTGGGGCTGACGCGAGCCGAGGATCCGAAACGCGTGGAGGAGGACCTGATGCGGGTGATTCCGCGGGAGCGGTGGATCGCGTTTTCGCACGAAATGATTCACCATGGGCGGCAGATTTGCGTGGCGCGCAAGCCGCGGTGCGCGGAGTGTCCGCTGGAGACGCTGTGCAACGCCCCGGACAAGACGTGGAGCAGCCACTGAGAGTTTGTCTCGCTTCACTGATGCGCAGAAATTCCTGTCGCCAGATTGAATGGTCATGATTCCCCTGCTCTGTCTTTTGCTCGGCTTTCCCTTCTGGCATTCCAGCAAGGCTCCGGCTGTGTATCGCGTGAAGATCGACACCACTGCCGGCAGCTTTGTGATTGAGGCGCACCGCGATTGGGCGCCGCATGGGGCGGATCGCTTCTACGAACTGGTGCGCGATGGGTATTACAACGACTCGCGGTTCTTTCGGGTAGTGCCGGGGCGGTGGGTGCAGTTCGGGATCGCCGGCGATCCGCAAGTGGCGCAGCGCTGGAGGCACAGGACGATTCCAGACGACACCATGGTGAAACCGAACACGCCTGGGATTATCGCTTTTGCGAATACGGGACCGAACACGCGGGCGACGGAGGTTTACATCAACACGGGGGACAATTCGCGGATCGACCGGGAGAACGGGTTCGCGCCGTTCGGGCAGGTGGTGGATGGCATGGATGTGGTGGAGAAGCTGTACAGCGGGTACGGAGAGCACTCCGGCGGGGGGATCCGCGCGGGCCACCAGGACCCGATGTTCGCAGGCGGAAATGCGTATCTCGATCGGATTTACCCGAAGCTGGACAAGCTGATTCGGGCGACGGTGCTGACGGGAAGCGAGTGAGGGCTGCGAGGCGAGGGCAACCGGTCGCGAATCCTGGAACGGTGGAGCTAACCCTCTCATGGAACAGATCGCAGCCGTTGAAAATTGCGCAACCTGGCGCTATCTGCAAGGGCTTTGCAAAGCATCCAAATCCCTGTTGGGAAATCTTGCCAGGAGGAAGTTGTGATGAAACGTGTGCTTTCAGCCGTTTGCTGTGTCGCGATATGCGCGCTGCCCGCCTTAGGACAGAAGAAGGCCGCCGCGGGAGCGGGCATGACCGATCAGCAGTTCGTGGATTTTGCGGCGCAGACCGATATGGTCGAAGCCAATCTGGGACAACTGGCGCAGAATGTGGCGGACAAGCAGGAGGTGAAGGACTACGGGCAGACCCTGGCGACCGATCACACCAAAGATTATGGGCAGCTGGCGGCGGCCGCGCAACAGGCGAGCCTGACGTTGCCGACTGCGATCGACGCCGCGCATAACAAGGCGATGATCGATCCGTTCCAGAAGCTGAAGGGCGCGGCGTTCGACCATAAATATCTGGCGGAGATGGTGGCGGGCCACACAGAGGCGATCGCGGTCTACAAGAAGGAAGCGTCGGACGCGCAGAATGATGCGATCAAGACCTATGCGCAAACCGCGTTGCCGGTTCTGCAGAAGCATCTCGATGACGCCAAAAACTTGCTCGCCGGCAAGAAGTCCGCAGCAGGTCAGTAGCGAAACCCTCCGGTTCATGCGCGCATCTCCTCAAGGGAAGACCAAAGAGGAGATGCGCATGAGCGAAGAGAACGGGAAACATGTGCTGCGCGGCATTCTGGCGGGCGCCGGCGCGGGGTTGGCGGCGTCGTGGGTGATGAACGTCTTTATGGCCGGACCGGGCCAGAAACTGCATGAGGCTCTGGAGAGCGAAGACGAGAAGGCCAACGAACGCGTGCAGGAATTGCAGCGGAAACAAAGAGGCGAGCCGAAGGAAGATGCGACCATGAAGGCCGCCGACGCACTGGTGGCGACGGCGACCGGTGGGCAGCATTTGTCGATGGAGGGGAGACAGAAGGGCGGCCCGATCGTCCACTACGGGTTTGGCGCGCTGGTGGGTGGATTGTACGGCGGACTGGCGGAATATTCGGGCGCGGTTAAAAGCGGCTTCGGAACCGCTTTTGGCGGGGCGCTGTTTGCAGGCGCGGATCTGGGTGCTGTGCCGGCGCTTAAGCTGTCGCCGCCCCCGAGCGAGTGGCCGGCCTCGTCCCTGGCTACACCTTTCGCGGGGCATCTGGTCTACGGCGCGACGACGGAATTGTTGCGGCGGGTCTTGCGAGCGGTGCTTTAGATCGCGCGGATGGGCTCGGAGGATTCCGATTCCCTGTCGTTGGGCTGACGCCGTTTGCGCAGGCATCGGTGGCTGTGCTCGGTCGGCAAGTGCTACTCTCCTCCTGCTGGGCGGCCTCGCTGGGGTTCAGGGCCAGCGACGGCCAGGAGGACGCCATGTCAGAGCACGCGCATACGCACACACACGAGCCGGTTACCCATACGCACGAACACTCCCACGACGATGAGCACCACGATCACACGCATAGCCATCCGCCGCCGCCAGGAACGACGCACTCGCATGAGCATACGCACGACGGCGTGACGCACTCGCATCCGCACGATCACGACCAACATCACGAGCACACCACGAATAGCGGTAGCGGCACCCTGACCACAGCGCGCGCCGGGACCCTAACAGGACTGCTTGTTCCGCCAGGAGCCGGCCTGGCTCAGTAGGCCCACCAGGGAGCGGCCGGGGCGCCGCTGGGCATCGTCTCGCCGTCAATCGCGGAATACAGATTCACTCCATAGAAAAACGGGAGTCCCCAGTCAAAGCCCACGCCGCTGGGATTCGGGCCGCCCAGCGTTGGCAGGACGGCATCGCTGTCGGTGGTGGTGTTGGTGAAGAGATCTTCTGCATTCGCGACGCTGAAGCTGACGGAATTCGAGGTGCCGTTGGCGCCACTCATTGTGGCGGACAGATTATCCGTTGCAGTCGGGCAATAGAAACCGGAGATGTTGCCGACGGTTGTGTTCGAGGGGCAGGTAGGGATTTTGGTGACGTTGGGAAAATAGAGGCCGTTCGAGCCACTGTCGATGAAGCTGCCGGCACCGCCACAGGTGCTGGCATCAGGGGCGAAGTTTTGGCCGGAGAAGGTGGTCGAGAAATCGTCGCAGGTGAGCGTGAAGAGATGGGGGCTGCTGGGAAGCTGATTGTCGGACTGGGTCCCGATGCCGAAGACCAGTGAGCCGGTCAGCGTGGCTGCGCTGCCGGAGACCGACGGGAGCTTAACGATGACACCGTTATTGTCGCTGGGGAATAGAGCCACGGGATTCGCCACCTGGTTGGCAACGCTGACGAAAGCCGGGGAGCAGGAAGTACTGGTGGAGCAGGCGTAGTAGGCGGGGGTGGGCGGCGTGCTCAGCCCCGATGAGGGGTCGCAGACGCTGCCTCCGCGGTAGAAGCAATCGGTTTGCTCGACGCCGACGCCGAGGATGCCGTTGGCTCCCAGGCTGGCCTGGGTGTTTTGGTTATCGGTGCTGCCGTTCGAGCAGCTGGAAGGGACGCCGGTGGTCGTACCGCTGATGACCTGGATGGGCGTTTTGGTGGCGACTTCTCCGCCGAGGGTCACGTCAGCCTGCTGTACGGCGCCCCAGAGGTAGGAGCCGTCTACAAACGAGACGCAGTCGTAAGCGGGCGATCCATTGGAGGCATTGAGTGAGGGAAGGTTGAGCGAGGAGACCGCAGACTGGAAGACGCGGAGGCCGGTCGAGCCGGTGTCGACCAGCAGGTGATCGATGGTGACACAGTTGGAGGAGCTGCCGGGCGAGCAGACGGTGGCGGTGGCGAAGGCGGCATTCGCGTAGAGTTCTCCGCCAGGCTGTGTGGCGGTCGGGCCGCCATCGACAGTCAGCGTGATCGAGTTCGCTCCGCTGCCGGTCGTGCCGGTCGTGGTGCCTGTGGAGGTGGAGGTCCCTTTGCTGCCGCCGCAACCCGCGGCAAGAACTGCGCTCCCAAGAAAAATCGAGACAAAAAGCCTGCGCACAAATCGCTCCGTATGGGTTACCTGATGTCGTCGGCCTTGACGCCCTCGGGCAGCATGGAGGGGACGTAAGCACGGCCGAAATAATCTCGCATGTGGCCACCGGTCTGCACGACGAGGCCTGGCTGCTGAATGTTGAGCGGGCGATGCCCGAAATGTTTTTCCCGCGCCGCAAGCGCCGATGCGTACTGCTGGAAGTAAGCCGGCCCGAGGATTTGCTGGAGGTCGGGCATGAACTGGCCGTGCCATGTGACGGCGAAGACCTTGCCAGCAGGCGAGACGTATTCATCGACGACGGTGCCGCTGGGCGCAGCGATCTCATGCACGTCGTACGCGTTGGCGGAAGTGACGCGAACGCTGGCATTCATATGGACGCGGTCTGCTTCCACCGAATTGACGGTTCCGCCTAACTCAGCGAGAGCGGGCAGGCAGAATCCGGCCACGATGGCGAGCGCTGCGCCCATCCGCAGTGTGGTTTGGATCACTTTAGATTCTCCCAATAAATTGCTCACATCAATAAGGTTTAGACGCACCTGGAATGAGAAGCGCGCCAGTTCTTGCTTCCTGGCGTGCGGCATGGACCGCATCCCAGCTTCCAGGTGGGAGCTTTGCCTGGGACAGTTGGTTGCTCGCCAATAACGGCTATCTTACGAGGGGAGATGACAGTGAGGTTTCCCCGAACAACAGTTAGACGGGGCTCCTGCGAATAAGCTGCAGGGGAACTGGCAAGCAAGTCGAAGTTCTGCCGACTGACAGTGGATACGTCACACGGAATCAATCGGATTATTAAAAAACTGAAAGCTGATTCTCCAGTCTATGGTCTGGTTGAAGTTGTCAGCTCAGCCTGGACGGTGAACAGCCCGGGGAGCATTGGCTTGCCAGTAACCGGGGAGATGTTAGGCCCGGTATCGGCTGCCTCCTGAGCGGCCGTAGGGGCGGGCTGGGAGGTACGCTTCGAGTAAATCCGGAAGAGAACGTCCACGTCAACCACGGACATCGTGGGCTTGCCTTCCCTGATGGCGGGGGAGAACTTCGATTTCTGGATGGCCGCCACAGCGTTCTCATCCAGGCCGAAGCCGATAGGACGGAAGACGGCGACGGCCATCGGCTTGCCATCGGAGTCCAGAATCACTTTGTAGCTGGCGATGCCGGCCACCTGGCTCTTCTGCGCGTAGTCGTTCGAGGCGGCGACCAGGTTCTTCAGGAGCCGGGGGCCTTCGATTCCGGGTCCGGGGCGAACGATGTTCGGGTCGGTCGGCTCGATCGACTTGTGGTCGAGCTGCGCCTGGTAGAAGTACTGCCAGTAGTCGGGCATCTCGGCGACCATCGTGGCATCCAGCGCCGGAGCAAAGATGCGGTTGACGGCTGACTCCAGCTGCTCGGCGGCTTTCGCGGGATCCTGCGTCGTCGGCGCCGAATCGCCCGGCAAGGTGGACGCGGAGGTGGATGAGGATGGCGAGGTAACGAGGGCGGCATCGACGAGCGCCGGAGTTCCCGCAGCGGCGGTGCCCATGGGGGCAGCGGCGGGACCCTTGCCGGGCACAGAGGCGCCGGCCTGCTTTTCGTCCTCACCCTTTTTCTTTTTGGGAATGATCACTTGTTGCCGGTCGATGCTGATCGAGAGGTGCTTCTTTTTCGGAGTCACCGGCATGCGATCGAAGGAGGTGGACTGCTCGGACCAGTTGCCTTCGTCGGCAAAGTGGATGCCATAGCGGACACCCTCCAGCTCGACGCGGCGCTTCGTCAGCCGGACATGCAGGATTTCGACGGCACAGAGGGTGAAGGACCCCTTCGGGGACTGGCCGTCCAGTTTGCCGGTCATGTCGAAGTGGAGATCGTCATCGAGATAGAGGCCACGGAGGAAAAGCTGCTTCCCGACCAGCGCCTGGCGCAAATCCTCATCGCTCGCCACGGGGGCGGCGAGAACCGGCTGGGCCGCCGGGTGGTCCGCCGCTTTCGCTTCTGGGGAGGGTAGATTGGCGGGTACTTCTTGTGAGGAGGTTTGCTGCGGGTGGCTGAGGGAACTACATAAGATGGGCAGTGCGAAAGCGGCGATCCATGCTGACTTCATTCCGGCGTCTCCGAACGGGCCCAAAATGCGTTCCGCCGGAGATTGCCTTTGCACAGCTAGTCAGCAATCTCCGTGCCATTCGCGTGGCAGTGAGCTTACGACGTGCCGATCGAGGCGAAAATAACACTTCCTGGGCAGGCGGATCGCAAAAACCGTGTTGGCAGAAGGGAAAAGGTAACAAGAGAGATAAACCCGGGGACCGCGGAAACAGGTTTGACGCGCGAAGGAGGTGCGCAAGAAGATGCGGAGTTTTGCCCGTCGGGCGGCAGGGGTTACTTCCCGGATGCCTTCAACTTATACTTGAACAATATTCAGAAAATTACTCTTATTTAAGCCAGATTGCGGGAATACAAGGTCGAGATTTCTGGCTCCGAGCGTACGGAAGGCCGCCTCGCCCAGCACCTGGCGGAAATCGGTGGTGATCGCGAGGTCTCGGGCTTCGTAGAGCTGTTCCTGCTCCAAACCGGGCCAGGGGCCATAGACTCTGCCGCCGCGAACGGGTCCGCCTAAGGCGAACATCACGTTGGCGTGACCGTGGTCCGTGCCTCCGGTGCCGTTCTGGCGGCAGGTGCGGCCAAATTCCGACATCGTGACCAGGACGATGTTCTCGGCCTCGTCGCCCATGTCCGCCCAGAAGGCGTTCAGCCCCTGGCTGAAGTCGCGGAGGCGGCCGGCAAGCTGACCGTCGGCGGCGCCCTCATTCTGGTGGGTGTCCCATCCTCCGATATCGGCAAAGGCGGCTTCGACCCCAAGATTTGCTTTCAGAAGTTGCGCTATCTGCCTGAGGCTATTGCCGAAGGGACCATTGGGATACTCGACCCCGGCGGTGGGGATGTAGTGGGCGGGGTCGGCTGCCTGCAACATCCTGACGGCCTCAAAGGTCTCCTGACCGGTGCCGTGCAGGATGGAGTCGGTGCTTTGGTCGTACATCGCGGCAAACCCGGCCGCCGCCGTGGCCGACTGAAGGCCGAAATCGCGGATGCTGTCGAGGGCGATGGCTTCCAGGCGGCCCTGGAGAGTGCGGGGAACCTGGGCTCCCAGGCTGACAGCGCGGAAGGGGGTGTGGGGGCGGCCCGGCCACGCAAGATCTTCGGCCTGCAGTGCGCGATTGAGCCAGCCATCCACGGTGGCCTTGACGCCGGGCGTTCCGGACTCCATGAAATCCTGCGCGTCGAAGTGGGAGCGAGTGGGATCGGGAGAGCCGGAGGCATGGACAATGGCGAGATGGCCCTGGTCCCAGAGCGGTTTGAGCGGCGCCATCGCGGGGTGCAGGCCAAAGAAGCCGTCGAGATCGATGACAGAGGTTTGCGGGATGGCGATGGTCGGGCGGTACTCGTAGTAAGAGGGCTCGCGGTAGGGCACGACAACGTTGAGGCCATCGGCAGCTCCACGCTGGAAAATGACCACCAGCTTCCTGCCCTGCGCCTGGGCAGTGGTCGCCTGGGCGAGTACGCTGCGTGTGAGGAACGCCGGCACGGTTGCGGTGCCGACGACCGCCATCGCTCCGCCCTTCATGAAGGCACGCCGTGTGGTGGACATCGAGACAGACCTCCGTCGCCGGGCTCTCGTTACTACAGACGCGGGGCTCAGGCGGAAGTTGCGAGGAAACAGAGCGAGGGTGCGGGACGCTCACTCCGCCGTGGTGGGATCCACCATCACGCGCACCTGCGACACGCGGCTGGCGGGAAAGCCGCCCAACTGGGCATGGCGGCGAATCTCATTCTCGTCGGGGGCGATGTAGATGCAGTACACCTTGTCATCGGTGACGAAGCTCTGCACCCACTGGACCTGGGGTCCCATATCGCGCAGGACGCTGCAGGATTTCTGCGAAATGGCCTGCAACTGCTGAGGCGAGAGCTTACCCGCTCCGGGGATATCGCGTTCGATCACGAATTTTGGCATGGCTGGACTCCTTCCCGAATGCCGGGAAGCCATGATGCCGGGAAATTGAGCCAGTGGCAAGTTTCTGTGGCAGATGGTGTGGTCACATGCAGTTGGTCCCGGTGGCGAAGACGAAGCCCGGGACCATCACCTTGCCCTGCGGATCCAGCTCCACTACGACGCGAATCCGCCCGGCAGATTCGAAGCATGAAGCGGCAGCGCAGCCCTTTGGCGCGGGGATTTTCAGCGCGCCCGAGGCTTCCTCGTGGTCTCCTTCGGCTGCGACGGTCATGGCGATGCCGTTGGACTGGAAATACGCAGCGACGTCGTCACGGCTGCGGCCCATGGCCAATTGTTTGTCGGCGTCGCGAGTCATTTGGCCGACACGCAGGATGAAGGCTTTTTTCGCCTCATCGCAGCGCGCCGTTTGACGGTAACGGCTGACGCCGAACCAGCATGCGGCGAGAATGCCGGCAAGGATGATGCAGGCCAGCAGAACAGCGAAGCGCTTCTCAGGTTTCATTCGTCCGAGAGACGATGATATCGCGAAAGTTGAGCCGGGAAGGCCGCGGACTGCGGCGAGAGCACAGGCAAATGTGATTCCCCTTGCCTTCGCGGGCGCGCTCCACTATGCTGGCGCGAACTTCCAACTCCTCTCTGCGAGGTGCACCCTGAATACCGATCCTCAGGCTCTCCATGCCGCCATGGCTATCCTGACACTGATGCCGATCTTCTTTCTGGTGGGCGTGGCCATTGTCATCGTCCCGCTTTGGTTCATCTGGAAAAAGGCGGGATTCTCGCCCTGGCTGAGCCTGCTGTGCATTTTGCCGCTGGTCAACCTGATCATGCTGTATGTGCTGGCGTTTGCTGAGTGGAAGGTGGTGCCGGTTGTGGCGACACCCTACCCACCACAATATCCGCCGCAATATCCTCCTCAGTATCCGCCGCAATTTCCCCAGGGCTGAGGGGCAAGGCGCAGCAATACAGGGCATCGCCGTACTGGGGCGGTGAACTGAAGATTGCCGCGGTTCTTCGACTACGTTTGGCGCTGCACGCCAAACTTCGCTCAGCATGGCGGCTCGTGTTGATGGGGCGAACTTCGGGGAGCGGGCTCTAGCTCTTGCCGACAAGCTTGAGGAATTCCGGTTCGTCGTGGAGGCAGTCCAGGTCGGGGTCTTTGGCCATCCAGTCGAGGTTGCCGTAACCGGCCGTAACGGCTTTCTTCAGAGTCTCCAGCGCGTCGGCTTTGCGTTTCAGCACGCCGTAGGTGCAGGCGGCATTGTAGAGAATGTTCGCATCGCCGGGGCGCAGCGCTACGGCGGTCTGCAACTGGCGGACGCTCTCATCCTCCTGCCCGGTATCGGCGAGCATGCTGGAGAGCAAAATGCGCGCGCGGACGTCTTCGGGAACCCGCTCCAATTGCTGGCGCAGGACCCCGCCTAACTGTTCCCTGAGCGGCTCCACATCTTTTTTCTGACCGAGCCGATCGAGAGCGTTGATGTAGGGCAGATAGGTGTTGTAGTCATCGCCGCTGACATCGATCGCCTGGGTGGCCAGGGCCGCTGCCTCTTCATGCCGGCCTGAAGCGAAATAGGCGCGGCCGAGGATGTTCCATGCGCCTTCGCAGTCATGCTTTCGCTCGATGGCGCGATTCGCGAGGAGCGCGGCGTCGTCATATTTCTTCTGAGCGTAGGAGAGGCGTGCGCGCGCGACCAGCACTTCGGGCAAATCCGGCGCCAGGGCTGTAGCGCGGTCGCAGGCGGCAAGACCGCGATCGATCCATCCCTGACTGCGCTCGCGCAACTCGTAGATGAGGCCGCACAAGTTGGCGATTCCCGCGTGGGCCAACGCAAAATTCGGATCGAGGTGAATGGCCTGTTCGAACATCTGGAGGGCATAATCGATGTTCTCGCGGCGCGTGTAACCGCGGCCGCGCAGGTAGAAGTCGTAGGCCTGAGGATCCTCGGTAGGACGTTTGGCGATGATCTTCTCTTCCTGAGGCGTAAGCGTGATGCGCAGCGCCTGGGCGATGCTGCGGGCGATCTCTTCCTGGATGGCGAAGACGTCTTCGAGCTGGCGGTCGTAGCGCTCGGCCCAGACGGAGTGACGCGTAGAAGCCTCGACGAGCTGCGCGGTGATGCGCACGCGATTGCCGGCGCGACGGATGGATCCCTCGAGAACATACGCGGCACCGAGCTGCTGGCTTACCTGCTGCGCGGTGACGGGTTTGTCGCGGAAGGCCAGCATCTCCGAACGGGGAAAGATATCGAGCTGGCCGATTTTGGAGATTTCCGTGACGATGTCTTCGGTGATGCCGTCACGGAAGTACTCGTCCTCCTTGGAACCACTTTGGTTTTCGAAATAGAGGACGGCGACGGATTTCTGCTTCAGAGGCGTTGCGGGGACGGGTGTCGCACCGGAGCCGGTCTTTTCCTGGGCGGGTTTCTTGCCCGAGCCCAGATCGCGAGCGAGGCGCTTGAGGTCGGCGCGCAGCTCGGACGCTGTTTGGCAGCGCAGGTCAGGGTCTTTTTCCAGCAGCTTTTCGAGTATCTTCTCAAAGGCCAGCGGCAGGCGCGGATTCACCTCGCTTACGGGCCGCGGCATCTCGCGCAGGATTCCGTCGAAGATGACCGCTGTGGTGGCCCCGCCGAAGGGCGCCGAGCCGGTGGCCATCTCGTACAGGACGACTCCCAGAGAGAAAAGATCGGAGCGTGCATCGAGATCTTCGCCCCGCGCCTGCTCGGGCGACATGTAAGCAACGGTGCCCATGGAGCTGCCGGTGCTTGTGAGCTGGTCGGCGCCGGGAGCGGTCAGCATTCCGGCCAGCGTCAGACCGGGTTCGCCAGCCTGCGCCGTGTGAGCCGTGAGCTTTGCCAGTCCGAAGTCGAGGATTTTGGCCTGCCCACGCTCGACGAGGAAGATGTTCGCGGGCTTGATGTCGCGATGGATGATTCCTTTCGCGTGGGCCGCATCCAGGCCGCTGGAAATCTGAATACCGGTCTCGAGCAATTCCGACAGGTCAATTGGCTTTTCTGCGATGCGGTGCTTGAGGGTTTGGCCTTCCAGCAGCTCCATGGCAATGAAGGGCCGCCCCTCGAACTCGCCGAGGTCGTAGATGGTGCAGATGTTGGGATGATTCAGCGCCGAGGCAGAGCGCGCTTCGCGGTGGAAGCGCTCGATGGCCTGGGGGTTTTCGACGATGCCTTCGGGGAGAAACTTGAGGGCAACACTGCGACCGAGGCGCGTGTCCCTGGCTTTGTAGACCACGCCCATTCCGCCGCCACCCAGCAGTTCCAAACCGCTGTAGTGGGACACCGTCTGACCGACCAACAAATCTGTAACTGGCACGAGGGGATTGATTATAGCAGTGGATTTTTTCGGGTTGCAGGTATCTTTTTACGCTGAGAAATTACGCCGCATCCGGATGGTTCAGCCGGCCCAGCCGAGATTGCGCAGGAAGGCCCGATCTTCCTCACTGAGATCCGCGCCGGGCAGGAGGTCGGGACGGTTGCGCCAGGTTTTTTCGAGGGCGCGCTCGCGACGCCATCGGCGGATGGCGGAATGGTCGCCCTGGGCCAGCACCGGTGGAACGGCAAGGCCGCGAAACTCGGGGGGGCGCGTGTAATGCGGGTAGTCGAGCAAGCCGCCGGAGCCGTGGGTTGAGGAGGGAGGGCCATCACCGACCTGCGGGCCGGGATCGGCGAGCCCGAAGCTCTCGAAGGCGCTCGAAGCATCGTTGCCAAGGACGCCGGGCAGCAGCCGCGCCACGGCATCCACGACCACGGCGGCGGCCAATTCTCCGCCGGAAAGGACGTAGTCGCCGATGGACAGTTCGCGGTCACAAAACAGCTCGTTGATGCGTTCATCGACGCCCTCGTAGCGGCCGCAAATGAGGAGAACTCGGTGGCACGACGCCAATTCCCGGGCCGTGGCCTGGTTGAAGCGGCGGCCCTGGGGGGAGAGGAGGATGACCTGGTCCATCGAAGCTGCGGAATCGGACGCTCGCGGGGGTTTGGCGGATACGCCGAGCGACTCCAGCGCCTCTGCCAGGGGCTCCGGCCTGAGCACCATGCCCTCGCCGCCGCCGAACGGCCGGTCGTCGACGGTGCGATGCCGGTCATGGGTGAAGGCACGGAGGTCGTGGATACCGACGGCAATCCGCCCCGTCGCGATGGCTCGGCGGAGCACGCCGTGGCTGAGGATGCTCGAGAAGAAGTCCGGGAAGATGGTGATGACGTCGAATTGCATTGCTGACGAGCGGGGGAAATGCGAGGCCGCATCTCGATTGTGTCATGCAGCGCGAGCCTATTGGCAACGGCACGCATCCTGTTGCTATAATCCGCGCGCAGAGTTTTGCCGGATTTCTGGCATACTCATACAGCGGTCAAAAAAACTGACTCGGAGCCCGGAGGGCATATTCGATGCAGGACGACTACAAGCTTTATGCAAGCGCCGACGGTGAATTCGAACCCGAAGCCGATGACGACATGGAAGAGCTGGAAGATGGATTCGGGGAAGACGAAGAGGAAGAGGAGATCTCCACGGCTGTCTCCTCGGACGACGACGAGATAGCCGACGAACCAGAATTTGCGGCGACACCCGAGGCGTCCATGCCGAAGCCTGCAGCGCCGAAGCCGGCGAAGAAGGCCGCGCCAAAGGCTGTTAAAGCAGCGGCAACGAAGGCGCCGCCGAAGAAAGCGGCGCAGCAAGCCCCGGCAAAGAAGGCGGCGAAGAAGGCCCCCGCGAAGAAGGCTCCCGCCAGGAAGGCCGCAAAGAAAGCGGCGAAGAAGGCTCCCGCCAGGAAGGCCGCGAAGAAAGCCGCCAAGAAGGCGGCGAAGAAGGCCGCGCCGAAGAGAGCCGCAAAAAAGGCGACGGCAAAGAAGGCGGCGAAAAGGGCACCGGCAAAGAAAACCGCAAAGAAAGCAGCGAAGAAGAAGTCCCGCCGCTAACCGGCGAACCAGGGATTAGGACAAGGGCCAGCGGCGCACAGCTCGCCGGCGGCCCTTTGTGTTTGCCGACACGCCGCGCTAGGGCAGTTTCCAGCCTGACGTCAGGTCCGAGTAGAGCAGCTTGTAGAAGTCATAGCTCTCGTTATCGACCTCGCTGCCCAATTCGAAAAGGCCGCACGGAGTCGGAATGGGCGGGGTCACGACGGGAAGCGCGGGCGCCGAGTCAACGGGACTGGCGAAATTCAGAGTGTGCGCAAGATTGGCAATCTCGCTGGAAGCATCGCGCTTGGTGAGCGGCGGGAGATTGTAGCGCCATTCAATCAGCTTCAAAACGGAGGTGTGATCGTAGAGCGCGGAGTCGATGCGCGGCGTTGCAGGTTTGCCGCGGGTAAACGGAGAAATGACCAGAGTGGGCACGCGGCAGCCCAGAAGGGCCTTGCCGTTCACCAGGTCGGTGTCGAGGTCGTTGGGCGCGATGATGCGCGGAGGCGTGACGGTGTCATAGAAGCCACCCCACTCATCGCGATTGATGATGAGCACGGTGTTCTTCCACTTCGGACCTGCGGTGAGGGCGCGGTAAATCTGGCCCAGAAAAGCTTCACCGGCGCGGACATCGGCGTGCGGGTGGTCGTCATTGCCTTCGCCATCGTCCAGAATGGTGAATTTGGGATCGACGAAGGACACCGCAGGAAGGTTTCCGGTTGCGGCGTCGGCGAGGAACTCGCTGAAGAGCGCAGAGATGCCGATGTATTTGTCGCCCCAGAGGGCTAAAAACGGCACATTCGAGAAGTAGTATTTGTGGCTGACGCCGGCAGCGGCGAGATTATCCCAGATGGTCGGCAGCGTGGAGATATCCAGCGTGTTCGAGAGCCGATCGGTCTGCGCCGCGTGCTGAAAGACGCGATTCGGGAAGGTGGAAGAGAGGATGGACGCGAAGTAGTTGTCACAGGTGGTGAAATTGCGGGCCGCCGCGGCAAAGAAGGGCAACTGCGCTTCCGCGTAGTAGCCAATGGAAAACGTGTCGTTCGTGGTGGTGCGCAGCCACCCGTCCATCTTGCCGTCGTCGTACTCGCTGCGGCCGCCGGCATAGGAGTGGTTAGGATCGGGGTGCGCACAGCCGACGTACGTAGTGAGTTGCCAGGTGGGAAAGCGCTCGCCTTCGCTGTTCATGTAGCTCAGCCCTTCCTGGCGGCCGCGGGAACCGGGGAGCCAGCCGAGGAAGTGGTCGAAGCTGCGGTTCTCCATCATGACGACGACGATATGGTCGATTTGGGAGGCGCTGGGAGCGGGAAGGTCCTGCGCGGCAACGGTGGCCGATCGGGCCGGTACGGTTCCAGTGAGGGCGGCGGCGGAAGCGGCTCCGGCTGCATGGCGAAGGAATTGCCTGCGATTGATGGGCATACTCGTACCCTCCAGGGAGGGGATGCGAGGAAATAGGATGCCCACGAAGGTGAATAACGAGTCAACGGCGGGTTAATTCTGCAGCGCCCGGTTACCGGTTGTGCTGTTCCCGCTTTTCCTCGTCGGTGAGAGGCGCGTTGATTTCCAGAAGGCCGGTGGGCAGTCGCATCTCCACGAGCCGGTTGGGGAGATCGATGCGCACAACGTACTCGTGAACGAAAGGAATGAGGGCCTGGCCCCGAGGTCCGGACGCGCCGGCGATCCTGACCACCAGCAGGTCAGCGTTGGATGAACCGCGGTCGAGGTCGACAATGTCGCCCACCTCGGCGCTGCCCCGGTTCAAATCGACGACGCGGCAGCCGAGCAGATCGCTGACGTACACGGCTTCGCTGTCGAGAGGAGCGCGTTCCACCAGCGGAATGGCGACATCGTAACCGCGCAGGGTTTCGGCTTCATTGATGGAATCGACCCCCTGGAGCTTGAGCACGAGGCGGCTGCGCAGAAACCAGAAATTCTCCACGACGATCTCGCGCGCGGAGGTACCGACGCGAGCCGGAGGAATGAGAAAGAGGCGTTTCCGCTCGTGAAAGCGCTCAGGGAAATCGGTGAGGATGTCGGCGATAACCTCGCCGCGCCGGCCGTGGGGGCGGATGATCTTCGCAACGACGACCCATTGAGCGGAGGCGGCCGACTGCGACCGATCAGACGGATGAATGGGCGGCTGCGATCCATCAGGCGGGAGGAGTTTCAGAAAACCGGGGAGCTGAAGAGCCTCTGGATTCGGGGTGTTTGACGCGAGCGAACCCCCTGATTCCCGACAGGTGGCATGGCATGGATCATCGGAGGGATTCGGGTGGGGGGAGCCCAGATCCTTGCGATTGCGATCAGCCTTCGCCGTGCGCTGCCCCCTGGTGGTCCTCTTCGAGGATATCGAGCGTGTAGCGGTGATGGTGCTTCATGCTCACTGCTCCCAGGATGGTCCGGACGGAGCGCGCGGTACGACCCTGCTTCCCGATCACTTTACCCACATCCGTGGGGGCAACCCGGAGGCGGAGCACCGTGCTCTCGTCTCGTTCCACCGCTTCGACCAGGACTGCCTCGGGAGCATCTACCAGCGCGCGTGCAATCTGGGTCACTAACTCCTGCATGTCATCGGGTCTGTCTGTCGTCAGCTTCATCCTGCCCCCCAATGGGAAGACGCACATCGTTCATCTTCCGGGGCTACGCGGATACTACAGGAAGGCTGCTACAGACAAAAGAACAATCCGCTGAGATTTCGCCCCGGCGATGTAAAAAAGTAACCAGTTGGGAGGCATCTTGAGCAGGGGAACGGGCGACCCCTCCATAGACTGCGAACGGAAGCCGCGGTCAGGCAGCGGCGGAAGAGTCGGAATCCACTGTCGGACTGGGCGACGGGGGCTGGCCAACCGGGGAAGGCCGGGAGTGGACCAGCTTCTCGACGCGATCGGACAGCTGCGCACCCTTTCCTCTCCAGTATTCGATCCGTTCCAGTTTGAGGTCGACCGAGGCGGGATTGGTGCGGGGATTGTAGGTTCCCACGACTTCCACCGAACGGCCGTTCCGAGCGCGGTCTTTTTCGATCACGACAACGCGGTAGTGGGGTTGTTTACGCGCGCCTACGCGCGCCAAGCGAATCATCAGCACAGTTGAACTTTCCTTTCCCTTTTACTAATTATGAGCAGATCGATCTGGGAGAGCGGCTGCCGGACGGGGGCGGCGCGTTCCAGTTTCCTAATATATCAGGGATTTACGCGCCGGCCTATGGGTTGCGCGGACTATGCGGACACGGCCGAAACGTCGGGCATCCACAAGGCAGAAATTCGATCGGAATGGAGGAGGGCGGGAATCTGGTCGGCGGGTTGCGGGCGTGCAAACAGAAAGCCCTGCATCAGGTCGCACTTCATGGCCATGAGGGCTTCCATTTGTTCGCGGCGCTCGACGCCTTCGGCCACGACCTGCAGGCCGAGGCTGTGCGCGAGGGAAAGGATGGCCTGCACGAGGGCGCTGGTCCCCCGCGGTTCGCAAAGCCGCTCGACGAAGGAGCGATCGATTTTGAGCGTCTGGACAGGCAACTGGTGAAGATGACGCAGGGAGGAATAGCCGGTGCCGAAATCATCGACGGAAAACTGCACGCCGAGTTCCGCCAGATCCCGCATCTGGCGAGCCACGTCGTCGACATTGCGCATGACGGTGGTTTCGGTCATCTCGATTTCCAGGCTGCTGGGCGAGACGCCAAGCTCGGCGAGCACGTCGCGGACCTCCCGGGAAAAGTCCATGCGCATAAACTGCAGCGGAGACACGTTGATGGCGATGCGTTCAATCACCAGGCCGCGCCTGCGCCATTCCTCACCCTGACGGCAGACCTCGCGCAGGACCCAGTTGCCGATGGGGACGATGAGGCCGCTCTCCTCGGCGATGGGGATAAAGCGATCGGGGCTCACCATGCCGTATTTCGGGTGGTGGAGGCGCAGAAGGGCTTCCAGCCCCCGCAGGCGGCCGTCGGCTCCGTATTCGGGCTGGTAATACATTTCGAAGCCGCCGTCTCTGACAGCGCGGCGCATGAACCTCTCCAGCTCGCTGGCTTCCGCCGTCGACTTGCTGATTTCATGCGAAACGAGCACAAACTGATTACCGCCGGAGCGCTTGACGCGGTACATGGCGGCATCGGCGCTGCGCCACAGAGATGCCGCGTCATCGCCGTGATCGGGATAGATGGCGACGCCAAAGCTGGCGGTCAGATCGATGGGATACTGATCGGCGACGAACGGCTTACGCAGAGCGGCCAGCAAATCTTCGGCAATGCTTTCTGCGTCCGCCGCCGAGGTGAGATCACCGGCGACGATGGCAAACTCCTCGCCTCCGGAACGGGCAACGGTGTCGGTCGCGCGCAGCCTGCTTCTCAGGCGCTCGGCCACCTGTTTCAGACACAGATCGCCCACGGTGTGGCCGTAGGTATCGTTGATCTGCTTGAAGCGGTCGATGTCGAGGCAGATGATTGCGGTTTTGCGGGCGCGGCGAGAGGCCAATGCCAGCGCCTGCTCCATGCGATCGACCAGCAGCAGCCGATTGGGCAGGCCGGTCAGCATATCGTGGTGCGCCTGGTGGAGGAGCTGGTGGTGCAACTGCTGGCGCTCGGTCACATCCTGCACCAGGGAAAAGCGCGCGCTTTTCCCCTCGAACACAATGCTGTGCGACGAAACCTCGGCCTGGATTCGATGGCCGTCGCGCAGGATGTGCGTCCAGGGACCGGAGATGAGAACCGATTCACTGTTTCCCGCATTGAGAACGGTTTGTTCCAGGGCTTCGATCTCTTCGGGAGGACGGATATCGCGCAGAGTCATGCCGCGGAATTCTTCCTCTGTATACCCGTAACGGGCAACGGCGGCGTCGTTCACTTTCAGGAAGCGCAACGATTCGACGTCGAAAATCCACATGGGATGTGGATTGCTGTCAAACAGCACACGGTACTCTTCGCTGCGCGCATCGGAATCGCGCTTCTGTTCTTCGAGCAGAGTGAGGATCATGCCGAAGGCGACGAAGTACTTGGGGACATTCCACAACTCGCCGGGCACATCGAGGTGGGGAAAGTAGAAGAGAAGCAGCACAGCGCAGGGAAATACAGCGCCCCAGGCGAACATTCCGAGGACTGCGACGAGCACGCCCGCCGAAACCCGGCGAAACTCCTCCCAGTAGAGGATGGCGTTGATGAGATACATCTCGGTGGGGATGAAGTAGACACTGTTGGCGGGATGGTGGCGCAGGATCTCGCCGATCATCCAAAGGGCGCCGGCAGCAAGGATGACGAAGCTCCAATGCCGGGCCACCGCGGCACGGGCGCCAGTTGCAGAGACTCGGGAACCCTTTCCGAAGCGAAGCACGACGGCGGCAAATCCGGTATGCACCACGGCGCCGAGCGCGAGCAGAACCCAGGCGGGAATGGCCGGCACGAATGTCGCTGCGACGTACACGACGGGGGGAAGCCCGAGGAGGGCCGCGGGCAGGGCCGATCTCCATCCTTGTTCGCCGATCAGCGTGAAGGAAAGCGCGAAGGCAACAGCACAGAAGATCAGGGCGCAGTCGGCGCCCGCAGTCACGACATTGGTCTGCCACGCCACCGTGGGATTCAGCAACAGGAGCCCGAAATGGGCAAGGACAAAGAGCCAGCCGATCAGCCAGCAACGAACTCGATGGCTCGAGTGCTTTCGGTAAATGGAACCGAAGAGGAGGACGAGCAGCCCGAGGATGAGGATGTCGAGAAGGATGCTTTGCATGCGTGGCAACGTGCACACTTCGGAAGCGACGTGGCTCCGAAGGGCGGGGGCGTAACCAGATTCGCCTGAGAGTAACGTGAACGATCACGCAGAAACAAGACGCGATGGTTACCGCGCATTGCTACTTTGGTGGTAGTCGGAGCGGGGCGAAATGTGCATGCGTGGGAGGAAATTCGCAGCTACTCCCGGACAACCGCTTTCACCAGATTGCGGGGGGCATCCACATTGACGCCGCGCTGCACAGCGATGCAGTAGGCGAGCAACTGGAGCGGCACGACCTCGAGCATAGGAAGGAGAAACTCGTCGACAGCCGGAACGGCGATCGACGCGTGACTCCATTGAGCCGCCTCGTCATCGCCTTCGACGTGAACGACGATCAGATCGGCTCCTTGTGCGTGCATGTCGCGCACGAGCTGCAGCGTCCTTTCGTAACGCAGAGAGGAATCGGGATCGTTGCGATCGCGTGTAGCGAGCACCACAAGAGGGGCCTCGGGGCTGACCAGGGCGTTGGGGCCGTGCTTGAGCTCGCCGACGGGCAGGCCCTCGGCCTGAACGTAGGCTGATTCCTTAAGCTTGAGAGCGCCCTCGCGGGCGATGGAATAGTGGATGGCGCGGCCGAGATAGAGGAAGGTGCGCGCTTCGCCAAGGCCGTCAGCGATGGAGCGCACGCGAGATTCCCACGCTTCGAGACGCGACTCCAGCAAGCCGGGAAGGAGCTCCATTTGCTCGCAGTGCGCGGACACGGCGTGGCTGGTCATGCGGCCGCCGAGCCGGGCCAGAAAGAGCGACAGCATGTAGAGGACGCTGAGCTGGGTGGTGAAGCTTTTGGTGGCCGGGATGGCCACTTCCCTGCCGGCCATGGTGGGCAGAGACGCGTCTGCGTCGCGGGCCATGGAAGAGTCGGCATTATTTGTGATGGCGACAGTGGCGAGACCGCGCGCTTTGGCTTCGCGCAGGGCAGCGAGGGTGTCGGCGGTTTCTCCGGATTGCGAGATGACCACGACGCCGGGATCGTGGAGCGTGTGGGTCGAGCGGTACATGTACTCGCTCGAGTATTCAACATCGACAGCGAGGCCGGCATAGTCCTCAAGCATGATTTCGCCGGCGAGGCCGGCATGGCGGCTCGATCCGCTGGCGGCGATCACCACGCGCTGGCGGCCGCGCAGGGCGTCGGCCACCGCAGCAAAAGCATCGGCGTCGAGAGAACCGTTGGGTGCATAGCGGGCCATGGTGGCGGCGAGCGCCTGGGGCTGCTCGTAAATCTCGCGCAACATGGCGTGGGGAAAGGTGCGAGTCGAGGACATAGACACTTCGATCTTAGAGCATTGGCGGGGCGGAACAGGCGAGGCGAGTGGAGCAGTTGCGCGGCTGTGGAGGCCGCGATTGCGCGGCGAGCGTTGCGCCAGGCGGCGTTGGCTCAGCACGGACCTGATTTTGGTGGGGTATAGCAGTCGTTAGGAACCTCAACCACGGACACGGGGGGCACAGAGCTTGAAAGCTCTGGGCCCTGTGTGGCGATTGGGACTCTACGGTTTGCGCCAGCGGAGAACCGGCTTGCGGGCTGCACTGGTTTCGTCGAGACGCGAGACGCGCGTGGAGTGCGGAGCGTCGAGGACGAGCTGCGGGTTCTCTTCGACCTCGCGGGCGATCTGGCGCATGGCATCGACGAAGAGGTCGAGCTCTTCGCGCGATTCGCTCTCGGTCGGCTCGATCATGAGGGCGCCGGGGACGATGAGGGGGAACGAAACGGTGTAGGGGTGGAAGCCGTAGTCGATGAGGCGCTTGGCGATGTCGCCGGTGCGTACACCGTTCCTCGTTTGACGGCGGTCGCTGAAGACGACTTCGTGCATGGAGGGCGTGTTGTAGGGCAGGTCGTAGAGATCCTGGAGCTTGTGGCGGATGTAGTTGGCGTTGAGGACGGCGTCTTCAGTGGTTTGGCGGAGGCCGTCGGGGCCATTGGCGAGGATGTAGGCGAGCGCACGCACGAACATGCCGAAGTTTCCGTAGAAGGCGCGGACGCGGCCCACGGATTGAGGGCGGTCGTAGTTGAGATGAAGCTGACCATCACTTCCCTGCTCCACGACGGGCATGGGCAGGAACGGCTCCAGGATCTGTTTGCAGGCTACGGGTCCGGACCCGGGGCCTCCGCCGCCGTGGGGCGTCGAGAACGTCTTATGCAGATTGAGGTGCATGACATCGACGCCGAAGTCCCCGGGGCGTGTCTTGCCGCAGAGGGCGTTCATGTTGGCGCCGTCCATGTAGAGCAGCGCGCCCTTCGCGTGCAGAATGTCAGCGATGCGATGGATTTCGTTTTCGAAGACGCCGAGCGTGGACGGATTGGTGAGCATGAGCGCGGCGGTGTCTTCGGTGACGGCATTGGCGAGGGCTTCGACGTCGATGCCGCCCTGCGGGTTCGATTTGAAATTGATGACGTCGTAGCCGCAGATGGCCGCCGTGGCGGGATTGGTGCCGTGGGCCGAGTCGGGAATGATGACGTTGCGGCGGGGATTGCCTTTGGCCTGGTGGTACGCGCGGACCAGCAGAATTCCGGTGAATTCGCCGTGCGCGCCGGCCGCGGGCTGGAGCGTGATGGCGTCCATGCCGGTGATTTCGAGCAGGCACTGCTGCAAGAGGCGGATGATGCCGAGCGAGCCCTGGGAGAGCGATTCGGGCTGATAGGGATGGGCGTCGGCGATGCCCTCGAGGCGCGAGACGAACTCGTTGACGCGCGGGTTGTACTTCATGGTGCAACTGCCGAGCGGATACATGCCGAGGTCGATGGCGTAGTTCCAGGTGGAGAGACGCGTGAAGTGGCGAATGATCTCGATTTCGGAGAGCTCGGGCAGCTCGGCGCTCTGCGAGCGCTCGGCTTCGCCGAGAAGATCGGAGGGATCGACTTCGGGCACGTCGAGCGGTGGGAGGCGGTAGGCCTTCTTGCCGGGCGCGGATTTCTCGAAGCTGAGGCCTTCGTTCTGGGTCTGGTGCGGGGTGACCTTGCGCGGGGTGCCGATGAAGGGATTGGGTTGCTGTGATGAACTCATTCGTTTTTTCCGATCACTGTCTTGTCAATGATGTAGCGTTTGGCCGTTTCGTCGTCGAAAGCGATGCCTGCGCGAGCGACTTCAATTCCGGCCGTTTGCGGATCTCGCACCAATACTCTTCCCGCACATCTTCATCGATCTCAACGGGCCAATCGCTCTTGTAAAGACGATCTGTGCCATCACGCCTTGGCCCCGAAATCCAATATTGCTCGCCGGTCTCGACATCGAAATAATTTGCTTTGAAGCCGGCTCCTTTCAAGCGCTGAAACGACTTGCCGCGATAGCGAAGGGTCGCGCCAGTGCGATTGAAGGTCGCTCTTCCGATCCTTGCCGTTCCGTGCAAGCCGCCTCCGACGCTCTCTTTGCCGTATCCATACGGATCCTCGAACCCGCCGCCCTTGTACTCGATATCCATGATTCGAGGAGGATAGGTCTGCTTGGTCATTGCCGTGCTCTAAGCCTCCACGAGCCCCACCGCGAGGACTGAGGCTGCCTGATCAATCTGTTCCCGCGAAGTGAGCTCCGTTGCGCACCACAGCGTGGCGTTGCCGAGTTCGGGATACCAGCGACGGAGGGGTAAGCCGCCGATGATTTTGTTTTCGAGCAGGCGGGCGTTCAACTGTTCCGGATCTTCGTCGGCTGCGAGGACGAACTCGTTGAAACGCGGCGACGAGTCGAAGAGCAGCCTCGCGGAGGCGGAGAGCGTCCTGGCGGCGTAATCGGCCTTGGCGAGATTGTGGAGGGCGAGTTCCTTCATGCCCTGCTTGCCGTAGATCGTCATGTAGACCGTGGCCATGAGGGCGACGAGGGCCTGGTTGGTGCAGATGTTCGATGTCGCCTTCTCGCGGCGGATGTGTTGCTCGCGAGTGGAGAGGGTGAGGACGAAGCCGCGGCGGCCCTGCTTGTCCTTCGTTTCGCCAACGAGCCGGCCGGGCATCTGGCGGACGTACTTCTCTTTCGCGGCAATGACGCCGCAGAAGGGACCGCCGTAGCTGGGAGCGACGCCGTAGGACTGGGCTTCCATGGTGACGATGTCGGCCTCGGCGGGGGGGCGCACGATGCCGAGCGATATGGCCTCAGCAATCGCGACGACAAGGAGCGCGCCTTTTTTGTGGGCGATGTCAGCGATGGCGGGAATATCTTCGATGACGCCGAAGAAATTCGGGGACTGGATGAGGACGCAGGCAGTCTGATCGGTGACGGCGGCCTCGAGAGCGGCGAGATCGATGCGGCCGGAGTCCTGGTCGTAGCCGATTTCGCGGGTGAAATAACCGGTCTCGGCCTCGCGATGCTGAGCGTAGGTGTGCATCACCTCGCGATACTCGGGATGCACGGTGGGGGCGACAACGACGCCATCGCGTCCGGTAACGCGCATCGCCATCATGACCGCTTCAGGACAGGCGGTAGAGCCGTCGTACATGGAGGCGTTGGCGATGTCCATGCCGGTGAGCTCGCAGATCATGGTCTGGAACTCGAAGATGGCCTGGAGGGTGCCCTGCGTGATCTCAGCCTGATACGGGGTGTAGGAGGTGAGGAATTCGCCGCGCTGCACGATGGTGTCGATGACGACGGGACGGTAATGGCGGTAGACGCCGGCGCCGAGGAAGCTGGCGTAGCCGTTGGCGTTTTGCGCGGCGGCCGCTTTGAAGTGGTCGACAATCTCGGACTCACCCATCTGACGCGGAATGGTGAGATCGCGAGTGAGCCGGTACTCCTCGGGAATGATGGAAAAGAGATCGTCAATCGAAGCAGCGCCGATTTCGCGCAGCATGGCGGCGCGTTCGGCATCGGATTTGGGTAGGTAGCGCATGAACACCAGGGTATAGGGGTTAGCGTTGAGGGTTTAGAAAAAACCGGCGGACGAGCGGCCGCGGGTAACGCAGCGCGTCTTAGTGGCCGGTTTCTTCCTTCACGTAGGTCTCGTAGTCGGCGGCGGAGAGCAGGCTGTTGAGTTCCGAGGGATCGCTGAGCTCGATCTTCATGATCCAGGCAGCGTGGGCGTCGGCGTTAATCTTCTCGGGCGCTGTCGTCAGCTCCTCGTTGACGGAGGTGACGTTTCCGGTGGCCGGGGAATAGAGATCGGAGACGGCTTTGACCGATTCAACGCTGCCGAAGACCTTGCCCTTTTCGACTTTCGCGCCGACTTTGGGCAACTCGACGAAGACGATGTCGCCGAGAGAGTCCTGGGCGTGGTCGGTGATGCCAACCTTACCCGCGTTGCCGTCGGCATCGATCCATTCATGCTCGCGCGTGTAGCGGTAATTCGCTGGATAGGCCATGAGGTTCCTTGTCGGTTTACACCGCAGAGAATTTCACCACAGAGAAAACAAAGGGCACAGAGATGCTGCAATCAGCAATGGACGGCTCTGGGCTCCCGGCTTCCGATCATCATTCCTGGCTTGAGTTTATTGTACGGGCTGCTTTTCGGTGACAGCAGACAGCTTTTTGGGCTTGCGGTAAAAAGGGATCGGGACGACGCGCGCCCGCACGGGAGCGTTGCGAATTTCGACAGCCACTTCGCTGCCCAACTCGGCGAAGGCTCGGGGAACGTAGGCGAGCGCGATGTTCTTTTTGAGAAACGGCGCCGGCGAACCGCTGGTGACGCCGCCGATGGGGTTGCCGTGGAGATCGAGGACGCGATAGCCATCACGGGCGATGCCGCGCTCGATGACTTCGAGGCCGACGAGCTTGCGCTCCGGACCCCCGGCGGCGAGAACGCGCTGCAAGGCGTCGGAGCCGAGGAACGGGCCTTTCTCCAGTTTGCAGAAGCGGTCGAGGCCGGCTTCGAAGACGTTGATGGAGTCGGAGATCTCGTGTCCGTAGAGGGAGAGCGCAGATTCAAGGCGCAGAGTGTTGCGCGCGCCGAGGCCGCAGGGGAGGATGCCGAATTCCCGGCCCGCTTCCAGCACTTCGTTCCAGACGCGTTCGCTGGTGGGTTCATCGGAGGGCACGTAGATTTCGAAGCCATCTTCGCCGGTGTAACCGGTACGCGCGATGAGCGTGTTGGGCAGGCCGCAGACGGTGCCCCACGTGAACCAGTAGAACTTGATCTTTGAGAGGTCAGCGCTGGTGAGCTTCTGGAGAGTGGCCTCGGCCTGCGGACCCTGGATGGCAAGCTGCGTGTAGTAGTCGGAGTAGTCGGAAACGTGGCAATCGAAGCCGCGAGACTGGGTGCGGACCCAGTTGTAGTCCTTTTCGCGCGTGCCGGCGTTGATGACGAGGAGGTAGTCGTTGTCGCTGAACCTGTGGACGATGACGTCGTCGACAAAGGTGCCTTCGGGATAGAGAAGCGCCGAGTATTGGGCCTGGCCGGTCTGGAGGCGCGCGGCGTCATTCATGGAGATGTGCTGGACTGCCTCGAAGGAGCCGCGACCGCGGAGCTGGACATCGCCCATGTGGCTGACATCGAAGAGACCGACGCCGGTGCGGACCGCCATGTGCTCGGCGATGAGACCGGAATATTCGACGGGCATGTCCCAGCCGCCGAAGTCTACCATTTTGGCGCCAAGGCGGCGGTGCATCGCGTTGAGGGGCGTCTTGCGGAGCATGGCAGATGCAGACAAAGGGAATCCTCAGGCCGGGCGTGATGAGAACAGGAACCTCTTACGTTACAACCGGCCTGGGTGCGGGTCAATGCGCGGACACTGCAGGGCGATGATGAAGCCGGCGCAGCAGCAAGCGCACGAGGAGAGCGACGACGAAGAGCAGAAGCGTCATCTGGAAGTAGCCGCTCATAAAGAAGACCGCCAACTCGCTGAGCGCCGAGGCTCCGCGGCGCTCGAGCCAGTGGAGCGTCAGTAAGCCGGGCCAGTGGAGAAACAACCAGAGATGACTCAGGACGCGATAGGTGAAGGTCGTGTCCGGGTCGTAGCCATTATCGACGGGATAGGAAAACATGCCGAAGATGAAGAGTTCGGCCGGAATGGCCACGATCGCGCATTTGAGCAGAAGCCGCATCGGCAAGGGAAAGCTCCCCGTTCGGGGAGCGAACGTTGGAAACATTGTAGCTGCAATCGGATAAGGGGAAGGCGGAGGAGCGCGTGACTCGCTCGGGAGACCTGCCGACAGTCCGCCTCTGGGACGGCATACGATGGAATCGTGGAGTTCCCCTGGATCGCCGCGGGAATGGCTCTGGCGCTTTTGCTGACGCCGCTGTTCGCTTTTGGATTCGCGGGCGAGCGATGCATCCGGTGGATTGAGGCTTTGGCTCCGGCGCCGCGGCTGGCGCTGCCGGGCGTGCTGGCGATCCCTTATGTCGTGGTCGCGGTCGCGACCCACAC
Source organism: Acidobacteriaceae bacterium (assembly GCA_049802575.1). Lineage (GTDB taxonomy): Bacteria > Acidobacteriota > Terriglobia > Terriglobales > Acidobacteriaceae > Palsa-343. Next base: position 100,329 of record JBARMS010000169.1, read on the forward strand.
GCTGGCGCTGCCATGGCTGGCTGTTTATCTGATTGTCCCCGTGACGGTTTCGGCGTTGCTCGCGACGGCCAGGCGGCTGGATCCGGAGCAGCGGGGGCATTTGCTGGATTTCCTGGTCCTGGTACCGCTGGGATTAGCTGTGGATCTGCGCTGGCTGGAGCCGGCGTGGCCGCACAAGCTGGCCTTGCTGGGCAAGCTGGTGCTGCTCGACGCTGGACTCTATGGATTTCTCGGCATTCGACAGCTGAGCGGGGTGGGGTTCGATCTGCGCCTGCGGAGACGCGACTGGGGGATCGGCTTGCGGGAATTTGCTTTCTATTTGCCGATCGCGATTCCGGTTGGGTTTGCGCTTGGCTTTTTGCACTGGCACGGACATGGTGCGATGCCGTGGTGGGAAGTTGCTCCGGCATGGATCTTCACCTTTGTGGGCGTCGCGCTGCCGGAGGAGATCTTCTTTCGCGGGTGGATGCAGAACCTGCTGGAACGGCGGATGGGACGGGTTACAGCACTCATCGTGACGGCATGCGTTTTCGGGCTATCGCACTTCAATAAGCGGACGGCGCATTTCAACTGGCGTTATGTGCTGCTGGCGGCGATTGCCGGGATTTTCTATGGGCGGGCATGGAGGAGCGAGCGGCGCATTGGAGCGTCCGCCGTCACTCATGCCACGGTGGATACGGTGTGGGGAGCTCTGCTGCGTTGACGTTGGCACCGCCGAGTCGAGAGAGGGGAAAGACATTCACCATAGAGCGCACAGAGGACACAGGGAAGAGCGGAGACACGGCGGGTAAAATAGGGTTGTGTAGAAGGCCAATGCAGCGCGCGGTTGCGCATTCAACCCCTGGCCTTCATTCCCGAATTCATCCCAATCACCCAACTCTTTTACGGACTCTTTTTTGATGACTTCTGCGACTGAAATTTCGACCGAACACTCGTCTTCCCGGAATCGCGAACAGGCGCGCGAGCAGACCTTCGACGCGTTTCGGCGCTGGGGGTATTTGCAGGCGCAGCTTGATCCGCTGGGACAGTACCTTCAACCGCTGAAAATCTCAGCACTGGAGCTGAAAAACGACGGCGCGACCGAGGCACGGCGGGTGTACAGCGGCACGATTGGGGTGGAGTTCATGCACGTGCCGGCGCCGAAACGGCGGGAGTGGGTGGCGCAACGCATGGAGAGCGAGCCCCGTCCGGCGGATCGGAAGAGAATCCTGGAGCTGCTGGCACGCGCCGATATTTTCGAACACGTGATCCAGTCGCGGTACCTGGGAACCAAGCGGTTTTCGCTCGAGGGTGTCACGGCGCTGATTCCCTTCCTCGATGAACTGCTGAACCGCGGAGCCGAGCTGGGGGCGGAGCGCTCCATCATGGGCATGAGCCACCGCGGACGGCTCAGCGTGATGGTGAATACCTTCGGCAAATCGCCGGTGGACATTTTCGCGAAGTTTGAGGACGTGGATCCGCGGAGCATCCTGGGCGGCGGCGACGTGAAGTATCACGTCGGCGCCACGGGTGAGTTTGTGGGGCGTAACGGCCGCAGGGTGGCGCTGCACCTGGCGTCGAATCCCAGCCATCTGGAGGCGGTCGATCCGGTGGCCATGGGGCGGGCGCGGGCGCGGCAGGATCGCGCCGGCGCCGATGGCACAACGGGGACCGCGGGCATCGATCGCGTGCTGCCCGTCGTGATTCACGGGGATGCCGCGTTCGCAGGACAGGGGATTTGGGCAGAGACGATGAATCTCGCCGAGATCGAGGGGTATTCGGTTGGGGGCGGCATTCACATCGTGGTGAACAACCTGATCGGGTTTACAGCGGGACCGGAGGAGTCGAATTCGACGCGGTTCTCAACGGATTTGGCGAAGCGACTGGCGATTCCGATCTTCCACGTGAACGCGGAGGATCCCGAGGCGGTGGTAAGGGTCGCTGCGCTGGCAGCTGAGTACCGTTACGAATTCCACTCGGATGTGGTGGTGGATTTGATCGGCTATCGGCGGCACGGGCACAGCGAAGTGGACGATCCGACGGTGACGCAGCCGCTGCGCTATGCGCGGATCAAGGATCATCCGCCGGTTTACGAACTTTATGCGCGGCAGATCGGCGCCGATGCCGGGCCGCTGGTGGAGGAGCTGCAGCAGGAGTTCAGCGAAGCGCAAAAGAAGGCCACGGCGGTGCGCAAAAAACCGGCGCTGGTGCAGATGCCGGATTACTGGGAGCCGTATTTTGGCGGCCGGCACAAGGCGGAATTCGAAGTGGACACCGGCCTCGGGCGCGAACAGATTGCGGCGATCGCGGAGAAGTTGACGCAGTATCCCGAAGGCTTTCACATCCACCCGAAGATCAGGAAGCTGCTCGATCAGCGCGCTGCGATGGGGCGCGGGCAGAACGCCTTCGATTACGGGATGGCCGAGGCGGTTGCCTTTGGATCGCTGCTGGTGGAAGGGACGCCGGTGCGGCTGAGCGGACAGGACAGCCAGCGCGGAACGTTCAACCAGCGGCACAGCGTGCTGATCGACATCGAGAACGAAGAGCGCTGCGTTCCGCTCAACCATCTCGAGCCGGAGCAGGCGCCGTTCAGCGTCTACAACTCCATCCTGTCGGAAGCGGGCGTGTTGGGATTTGAATATGGATACAGCCGCGATTTTCCCGAGGCGCTGGTGCTGTGGGAGGCGCAGTTTGGCGATTTCGCCAACGGGACGCAGATCGTGATCGATCAGTTCATCGCGGCGGCTGAGGACAAGTGGGGGCTGCTGAGCGGCGTGGTGATGCTGCTGCCGCATGGGTATGAGGGCCAGGGCCCGGAACATTCAAGCGGACGCATCGAGCGGTATTTGCAGCTGGCGGCACACCACAACATTCAGATCGCGCAGCCGTCGAACGCCGCGCAATATTTTCATCTGCTGCGGCGGCAGGCACTGCGGAAATGGCGGAAACCGCTGGTGGTGTTCACGCCGAAGAGCATGCTGCGGCATCCGGATGCGTTGTCGCCGATCGAGGATTTCTCGCGGGCGCGATTCCTGCCGGTGATTCCCGAGACCGAGGTGCAGGATGCGCAGCGGCTACTGCTGGCGACGGGGAAGATTGGGCATGAGCTGCGCGTGGAGCGGGGGAAACGGAAGGACGCGGCGACGGGAATCCTTTTTGTCGATCAGCTTTATCCGTGGCCTGAAGATGAACTGAAGGCGGCGGTCGCGTCGCATCCGAATGCGCGAGAGATTGTGTGGGTGCAGGAAGAGCCGTCGAATATGGGGGCGCTGTGGTTCGTGGCGCCACGGCTGAAGCGGATGTTCACCGACCGGCAAGTACTCAGCGTGAAGCGGTCAGCGGCGGCGAGTCCGGCGACGGGTTCGGCGAAGGCCCATGAGATGGAGCAGAAGACGCTGATTGAACTGGCGTTGAAAAGCAGCGTGTAGCGGGTAGCGTGTCGCGGGTAACGTGTAGCGTGTAGAAAACGAAGCGGCCGGAGGCTCCGGCCGCTTTTCTATTTCAACCTGAAGACTTCCCCGCAGAGTGCACGGAGAGCAC